>JAUIJI010000053.1 GCA_030431435.1 Alphaproteobacteria bacterium
ATCGTCCTCGAAGGTCACATGCGCTTCCGAATAGAGCGAATGTGGCGACTTGCGGCCAACGAGGATGGCATTGCCCTTGTAGAGCTTGAGGCGGACGGTGCCGGAGACCTTCTGCTGGCTGTGGTCGATCGCCGCCTGCAGCATCTCGCGTTCCGGTGCGAACCAGAAGCCGTTGTAGATGAGCTCGGCATATTTCGGCATCAGCTCGTCTTTCAGATGAGCCGCACCTCGATCCAGCGTAATCTGCTCGATACCGCGATGGGCACGAGCATAGATCTCGCCGCCCGGCGTCTCGTACATGCCGCGGCTCTTCATGCCGACGAAGCGGTTTTCGACGAGGTCGAGCCTGCCGATGCCGTGCTTGCGGCCGAGATCGTTGAGCGCGGTGAGCAGGGTGGCGGGGCTCATGGCTTCGCCATTCAGGGCAACGCCGTCACCCTTCTCGAAATCGATGGTGATGTATTCAGGCTCATCCGGCGCGTCTTCCGGGTTGACGGTGCGCGAATAGACATAGTCCGGGGTTTCTTCCCACGGATCTTCCAGCACTTTGCCTTCGGACGAGGTGTGCAGCAGGTTCGCATCGGTGGAGAAGGGGCTTTCGCCGCGCTTGTCCTTGGGCACGGCGATCTGGTGCGCCTCGGCCCATGCGATCAGCGCGGTGCGGCTCGTCAGATCCCACTCGCGCCAGGGAGCGATTACCTTGATATCGGGATCGAGCGCATAGGCGGAAAGCTCGAAGCGGACCTGGTCATTGCCCTTGCCGGTGGCGCCATGGGCGATGGCATCGGCGCCGGTTTCATGCGCGATCTCGACAAGGCGCTTGGAAATCAGCGGGCGGGCGATCGAGGTGCCGAGCAGGTAATCCCCTTCGTAACGGGCGTTGGCGCGCATCATCGGGAAGACGAAATCGCGCACGAATTCCTCGCGTAGGTCCTCGATATAGATGTGCTTGTCCGGAATGCCCATGGCGCGGGCCTTTTCGCGTGCCGGCTCGATTTCCTCGCCCTGACCGAGGTCGGCGGTGAAGGTCACCACTTCAAGGCCGCGCTCGCTCTCGAGCCATTTGGCAATCACGCTGGTATCGAGGCCGCCGGAATAGGCAAGGACGACGCGCTTGATATCGGACATTCTACACTCCGCGAATTCAATCGCGGGCGCGCCTATCAGCCGGAGGGGATTCCCGCAACGGCGATATTGCAGTGCCGCACCCTGGCGAACGGTTCAGTCGATTTCCTGCGCGCCCAGATGCGGGTTGTTGCGCGTGACATAGTTGAGCCAGCGCTTCGGCCGCCGCAGCATGTCTTCCGGCACGTCCGCCCTGAGACCTACCATCTCGGCCATCTTCGCAACGAAATGGATGCAGTTGCGCTCGTCAAGATCGTAATAGCGGCCGGGATAGTTGCGCCAGCGTTCGATCTCCGCACGCATCTCGCGGTATGTCGCATCGCTTATGCGGATCGAGAAGTGGCGGTTCGTGTCCTCAATCGTGTCCTCGTCCTCGACGATGATCTCGTGCTCGGCAGGGCCGTTGGTAATCGCCTGCGAGGTATATTTGGCAGAGAAACCGTAATTCTCGTTCACCGGTGCGCCGGTACTTTCGAGCGTGCCTTCGAACACCACGAAGGTATGCGGATAGCGGCCCCACAAGACCGACCCGTTGAAACTGTGGAAGTGCACCGTCACCGCAGCCATCGCGGGCATGGCAAGCATCATCGCAACAAGGGCAGCAAACAGCGCGGCAACGCGTGTGGTTATGAATCGGCGGAAATGTGTGACCATGTGCTCATTGCCTATCCTCAGGGGCACCTTCGTCAAGATGCTTTGCGGCCTCACCGCTTTCGATATCGCGCAGCAGGGCAGGCAGGTAACAGGCAAGCGGCGCCGCGCGCAGCAGGTAGCCCGCCGTCATCGCGATCCACACACCAAGGTTTCCTTGCGGGCGCAATGCAAGGTCCAGCGCGAGGTAGAGGACCGCAGCGATGATCCCTGCATTGCGCAGGGCCGCGCCGCGCGTCGCGCCGATGAAGATACCGTCCAGCAGCCAGCTGGGCATGCCCACCAGCGGCACCAGCGCGGCAAAGGGCAGGAAGCGCATCGCCTCCGCGCGCACCAGCGGATCGGTGGTGATGAAGGCGATCACACTGCTGCCCAGCGCGAGGAACAGCAGTGACAGGATGGCACCCGAAGCGAGCGAGAACTCGCCTGCCAGCCTGACGCTGCGCAGGAAGGCGCGCTTGTCGCGCGCGCCGATGGCATTGCCCACGCGGCTTTCAGCGGTGAAGGCAAAGGCATCGAGCACGAATGCGGCGAGGTTGATGAACTGCAGCAGCACGTGGTTGGCGGCCAGCTCTGTCGCGCCGAGCCGAGCCCCGGCATTGGCGAACCAGGTGAACATGGTGAGCAGCGCCAGCGTGCGGATCATGATGTCGCGATTGACCGAGAACAGGCGTTTGAGCGCCGCCCGGTCTGTGATTGCGCTGCGCGGCGTGCGGGCGATGATGGCGAGCATCGAGCCACCTGCCACCCGTCCGGCGATTACCAGCCCCACCAGCAGCGCAGACCATTCGGCAATCGCCGTGCCGATGCCCACACCCATCGCGCCCATGTCCAGCCCCCAGACAAGCGCGATATCGGCAACGATGTTGACGAGGTTCATCACCACCTGCAGCAGCAGCGCAGCGCGGGTGCGGCCAAGTCCCAGAAGCCAGCCATTGATGGCAAAGACGCACAGCGCGGCAGGCGCACCGAAGAAGCGCGCGGTGACATATGCGCTGGCCTCGGCAGTGACGTCCTCTCCTCCTGCCAGCAGCGCGAACGCGCCTTCGCGCAAGGGCCACTGCAGCGCGAGGATCGCGACTCCAAGCCCGAAGCCGAGCAACAATGCGCGCAGCAGCAGCGCCTCGACTTCGCCCTTGTTGCCTGACCCGTCAGCCTGTGCGGTGAGGCCGGTCATGCCCATACGCAGGAAGCCGAAGCTCCAGAAGATCATGCCGATGATCGTCGCGCCCAGCGCCACGCCCGCCAGCGCGGCCGCTTCTCCCGTGCGACCGATCACGGTGGCATCGACCACGCCCACGAGCGGGATCGAGGCCTGCCCGAGCATGATCGGCCATGCCTGCGCAAAGATACTCGCGCGGGTAAGGGGGCGGGTAGTGGTCATCCCGAAGGCCCTAGCGGGTCAGCAGGTTCTTTTCAGCCTCTTCGATATATCCGCGCGTCAGCGGCAGGGCGTTGCGGTTGCGGACGTACTGGATCTGGTAATTGCACATCGCGCCGTGTTCGAAGCTGGTCGCGGCGCCGGCGAGGTAGAAGGTCCACAGGCGGAAGAACTTTTCATCGAACATCTGCTCGATGCGGTCCTTGTTCGCCATGCAGGCGGCGTACCAGTGGTGGATCGTCTTGGCGTAGTGGACGCGCAGGGTCTCCACGTCAGCCGCGATCATGCGCACCTTCTCGCTGGCGGCGACGGTTTCCGACAAGGCGGGAATGTAGCCACCGGGGAAGATCCACTTGTCGGTAAAGGCATCGGTGCGCCCCGGTGGCCCCATGCGGCCGATGGTGTGCATCAGCATGCAGCCGTCCTCTGCCAGCATGTCAGCGCAGGCGCGGAAATAGGTTTCGAACTGGGGAACGCCGACATGTTCGAACATGCCGACGGAGACGATCCGGTCGAATGTCGCGCCGCTGGCGGCAAGGTCGCGATAGTCGACCAGTTCGAATGTCACCTTGTCGGCGACGCCTGCTGCCTCGGCACGCTCGCGGGCGAGGGCGAGTTGCTCTTCTGACAGGGTGATGCCGGTGACGTGAACGTCGGCCCGGCTGGCAAGGAAGATCGCCATGCCGCCCCATCCGCAGCCGATATCGAGGACCTTGAGGCCAGGCTTCAGGTTCAGCTTGGCAGCAATGTGGGCCAGCTTGGCTTCCTGCGCTTCGGCCAATGTCATGTCGTCATTGGGGAAGTAGGCACAGCTGTACTGCATATGCTCGGCATCGAGCATCAGCTTGTACAGTTCATTCCCGATATCATAGTGATGCGCGACGTTCTTCTTGCTCGATCCGGGCTTGTTGACGGCGCGCATCGCGCTCTTGATCTTGCCTTTTACAGAGCGGGTGAACGAGGGCGGGGCAAGCTTGCCGTTGCGCTCCCAGCCATTGTTCGAGCGGACCAGCGAGACGAGCTGCATCACGTCGCCCTGTTCGATCACGATGCGGCCATCCATATAGGCTTCGCCAAGGCCAAGGCGCGGATCGAGCAGGATGTCGCGCGCGACATTGCCATCGGTGAAGCGCACGGCGATATCCGGGAAGCCCGGCGTGGATGTGCCGAATGTACGGCTCTCGCCATTGGCGTGGGTCACTTGCAAGGTGCCCCGGGTAACCAGCCTGGCGGCCAGCTTGTCGAAAAGTTTCTGCGATGTGCTCATGGCGCGATGCTTAGCTACTTAGCGGCTCGGCGCAATGCGCAGCACGGCGTTTTCCGGACCATCCGTCAGCACATAGATCAGCCCGTCCGGCCCTTGTTTCACGTCGCGCACGCGCTGGTGCAGGTCTGCCAGCAGGGCTTCGCGGCGCAGCTCGCCGAAATCCTCGTTGAAGACGACGCGCTGCAGGCTGCCCGTCCCGTTGATCTCGCCCCAGCGGGCGCTGCCGACGAACATGTTGCCTTGCCATTCGGGGATGGCATCGCCGGTGTAGAACATCAGGCCCGATGGCGCGATCGAGGGGAGCCAGACAACTGTTGGCTCCTCCGTGCCGGGGCCAAATGGGAGTTCGGTAGCATCCGATCCGTCATATTCGCGCCCAAAGCTGTATGTCGGCCAGCCATAATCGCCCAGTTCGATGATGCGGTTCGCCTCGTCCCCGCCATTGGGGCCGTGTTCGACGGTCCATGGCTCACCCGTCACCGGATGGATGGCAAGGCCGTGCTGGTCACGATGGCCGTAGGAATAGATGGCAGAATGGAAGTTTTCGAGATCGACGAGTGGATTGTCGTCGGGAATGCTGCCATCCTCGTTCAGGCGCAGCACCTTGCCATAGACATTGCCCAGATCCTGCGCGTTGTCGTCATAGGGGCCGGTAGTCGCCACCCAGACGATGCCCTCATCATCCACCTCGACGCGGGTGCCGCCGGCGTAGGCCTCGACATCGCTCTCGAAGATCGTCTCCACGCCGCTCACCGCGCCTTCGGCATAGGTCCCGCGCAGCAGCTTGAAATAGCCGGGGCGCATCAGCGGGTTGCCACCTTCGGGCAGCGGCGCGAAGCCGTTGAAGGTGAAGTATACCCAGCCATTCTCGGCAAAATCGGGATGCAGCGCGATATCGATCACGCCGTAGCTGAAAATCTCGGGATTATCCTCAGGGACACCCGGCAGAAGCCCTTCGACAAGCACCGGATCGCTGCCCGTCGCCCCGCGCAAGAGCCGCAATCCACGCCCGCGCTCGACGATCAGCAAGTCGCCATTGGGGAGCGGCTCGATGGCGAAGGGCTGGGCGAACCCCTTGGCGAGCACGTCAACGCGGATGCCGTGCACTTCGGCGGTATCGAAGGTGTATCCCACGCTGGAGAGCGGCGGCACTTCCGCGCCCGGCGGCACGGGCTGCGCCTGCGCCTGTGCGGCCATACCAAGGCATGCGGTAGCGAGCAGCAGCTTCTTCAACATCGAAACCCCTCCCTGTGGCGCCTACTCTGCCGCTTCCTTCAGCGCCGGATCGAGGTGCCACACGGGCGGCTCCTCGAGGCTGCGAAGGCGGGCGCTTTCCTCATAGACATAATCGCCCGTCATCGGGATGGCGGCGCGGTCCTTCACATACTGGATCTGCCAGTTGACCAGCGTGCCGTTGCGGAAGCTCTGCTCAGCACCGGCGAGATAATAGAGCCACATGCGATAGAACTTCTCGTCATACATCTCGACGATCTCTTGCCTGTGCATGACGGTGCGCTTGTACCATTCCTCCAGCGTATGGCTGTAGTGGAAGCGCATCGCCTCCACGTCCATCACCTGCCAGCCAGCCTTCTCGCTCTCGGTCACGAGTTCGGACAAGGCGGGGATATAGCCGCCGGGGAAGATGTATTTGCGAGTGAAGGCGTCAGTGAAACCGGGAGGGCCCGCGCGCCCGCAGCAATGGCTGAACATCACGCCATCATTGGCGAGCAGCTGGTGCGTCTTCTCCATGAATTGCGGGTAATGCGGCGTGCCGACATGTTCGAGCAGGCCGACCGAGCTGATGCGGTCAAATTCGCCCTCTACATCGCGGTAATCCATCAGCGCGAACTTGACCTTGTCGGCCACGCCTTCGGCCTCGGCGCGTTCCTTGCAGAAGGCGATCTGGTCCGGCGCGAGGGCCACGCCCAGCACTTCGGCGCCGTAGTGCTTGTGGAGGTAAAGCGCCAGGCCGCCCCAGCCGCAGCCGATATCGAGCACCCGCAGCGGGCGGTCCATCTCGCGCGCCTTCTGCATGTACATCTTGGCGGCGATATGCGCCTTCTTGTCGCGCTGGGCCTGTTCCAGGCTGACATCGGGCGAGCGGTGATAGCCCATGGTGTATTGCCGGTCCTCGTCGAGGAACAGCTCGTACAGGCGGCGGGTGAGGTTGTAGGTATGCTCGGCGTTCTTGCGCGCCTTGCCTTTGAGGTTGATGCTGTCGGCCTTGGCGGCGGCCTTCTGGACGATGCGCTTTACCGGCCCCTGCGGCTGCAACGCGCGGTCACCATGCGCCTTGGCTTGTGCGGTGACGAACAGGATCAGGTCACGCAGATCATGCGGTTCCTCGATCTCCATCCAGCCCCACATGTAAGCCTCTGCGGTGCCGAGCTGGGGATAGCGGGCGATATGGCCCGATGCCTTGCGATTGGTGAGGCGCACGATCACCGGCTGGTCCCCCGTTTCGGGCGTTCCGCCACCGGGACCGTATTCATAGGTCTTGCCGTTGTAATCCACGATCACCAGCTGACCGGCCTTGATCAGCTTCTTCAACATCTTGTCCAGCAGCCACATGAGCGGTTGGTACTCCCCCGGAAATTGCTTTGCGCGGCAAGGTTTGAATGCCACCATGCACGCTGTCAATCGCTGCGAGAGGATTGCGCGCCATGGCCGAGAACAAGACTAAGCCCACTGCCGCCAGCGTCGCGGAGTTCATCGAAGGCGTGGAAAGCAAGGCCAAGCGCGAGGATGCCCGCGTTCTCGATGCGCTGTTCCGCAAGGTGACGGGTGAAGAGGCCACGATGTGGGGGCCGAGCATCATCGGCTACGGAAGCTATCACTATGTCTATGACAGCGGGCACGAGGGGGACATGTGCCGCGTGGGCTTCTCACCGCGCAAGGCGAAGCATTCGCTTTACCTGTTGAATTGCGGGAAGGATGGCAGCGATGCGAAACATGAGGAGTTTCTCGCGCGCCTCGGCAAGCACAAGCGCGGGGCGGGGTGCCTCTATGTCAACAAGCTGGCCGATATCGATCTGGGCGTGCTGGAAGAGATGATTGCAAATTCATGGCGCAACTCGCACGAACGCTATCCTGACGGGGAATGATGTACCTGCTGCCCGCGTGATCCCCCGCGAAGGCGGGGGTCTTGTACTAAATTCGTATATTGCGAGATTTCAGAAGCAGGTCCCCGCCTTCGCGGGGACTCACAAGGGGCGATCAGATCCCCGCATACCACTGGTAGCCGCCGCGATCTTCCCAATAGCCGCCCTTGCCGCCGGCTATATCATCGAGGCTGGCGACCAGTTCGATTCCGGTGAGGTATTTCGGGTGCTTGTAGCCAAGCTGGCGTTCCAGCCGCAGGCGCAACGGTGCGCCGTTGATCTCGGGCAGGGCTTCACCATTCAGGAGGTGCGCGACAATGGTCTGCGGATGCATGGCATCGTCCATGTCGCAGCTTTCGTAATAATCCTGCCCGTTGAGATTGTCAGCGCAGCGGAAGACCGCATATTTCGCGCCTTCCTGCACGCCTGCCATCTCCAGCATGTGCGAGAGCTGCGGGCCGGTCCATTCGCCGATCGCGCTCCAGCCTTCCACGCAATCGTGCCGCGTGACTTGCGTACGCTGCGGCATGTCGCGGATTTCCGCCATGGAAAAGGATTGCGGATTGTCGACCAAGCCGGTCACTTCCAGACGCCATTCCGGGAAGCCTGCTTCCAGCGCAGCGCGGTATTCCGGCGTATCGACCGTCAGGCTGCCGTTGCCGCGAAAGTAGGGGGAAACCTCCGAGCGGTCATATTCAGGGGCCATGGCGATGCGGCCCACACCCAGCGTGCGGTGGATGCCGCGATGCCAGCCCTCGGCGGTGTCGACCAGCGCCTCGAACCATCTGGAATCGCCGATTTCCTTGCAACCTGCGAGGAATGCGGCACCAATGCCGACCAGGAAATTACGCCGCTTCATCGTTGCGCCCTCCCGTAATCATGTCCCTGATCTGCCTGGCCGGACCGGACAGCAGCACCAGCACCACATGTACGACCAGGAACAGGAACAGCAGCCATGCGCAGATGAAGTGGATGCTGCGCGCGCTTTGCCTGCCGCCAAAGATATCAGTCAGCCACGGCCAGGAAGCCTCCATGCCCGGGCTCATCACCATGCCGGTGAAGATCATCAGCGGCAGCAGCAGGAATATCACCTTGGAATAGGCGACCTTCTGCAGGAAGTTGAACTTCGTCCCCTCATGCTCGAAATTGAACCTCAGGTGTTCGCGGATGTCATGCCAGATATTGGCGGGTCTCCATTCGGCTAGGCGGGTGAACAGGTCGCGCTTGAAGTGGCCGTTGCGGACGGCAGAGATCATGAAGACCAGCAGGCCGAGCGCGAAGACCCAGGCGAACAGCACATGCCAGTCTCGCGCGGCGGCGAGGCTGTAATAGCCCGGGATCGTGGCCCAACCGGGGAAGCGCGGAACTTCCAGCCAGGCGTGTTCGGCGGCGAAGCCCCAATCACCCCAATACAGGCGGCGGTGAGCATTGGAGATGTTGAGGCCGGACATGAACAGGATGGTGACACTCACCAGGTTCACCCAGTGCCAGATGCGCGTTCCCAGCGCGTGGCGCTTCTTTGGCTTGGCGGGTGCGTTTGCCATCAGCTGTCCTCATCCTCTTCACGTGCAAGGTACAGCACGTCGCGCGGTTGCGACAACAGGTGCTGGCCAGAATCGACATAGATTGCCTGCCCGCTTGTCAGCGGCCCTGTCGCCATGAACAGTGCAGCGTCAGCAATTTCGGCAGAACGCGTGCGGCGGCGGAGCAGGTTCATGCGGTGCGATGTTTCCGCCTCGTCGGGCGTCTGGTCGTGGCTGGCGAGGATGGCGCCGGGCGCTAGGCGATAGACACGGTCCTCCCCCTGACAGGCCATGGCCAGCATTTCTGCTGCTGCGTCAACGGCGTGCTTGCTCATGGTGTAGCTGAAAAAGTCGGGATTGGGATTGGCCAGCTTCTGGTCGGTCAGCTGGATCACCCTGCGCCCGCCAAGCGCGTGCGCTCTGGCAAGGAAGTGTTGCGCCATCAGGGCGGGGCTTACGGCATTGACCTGCATGGCCCTGTCATTCGTCGCCGGGTCGAGATCGGTTACACTGTCCTCTTCAAAAAGGGACGCGTTGTTGATGAGGACGCGCCAGTCGGGCAGTTCACTTGCCAGCCTTGCGATCATCGCGCGGGCTGCTTCAACGTCGCCAAGGTCACACTGGACCAATTGTGACGAGGGCAGTGTGTCGGCCAGGTCCTTCGCAGCCTCGCCGGACCTGTTGTAGTGGACCACGACATGCCAGCCTGCCTCGCCAAAGCGCCGCGCGATGGCCGCGCCGATGCGCCGGGCGGCACCGGTAATGAGGACAGCAGGGCGAACAGGATCGGCTGGCATGGTTGCTCCAACATGTGCCGCAATCGAAGCTTGCGGAAAAGGGCTGATAATTTCGGACAAAGTCATTGTGCAGCACGGCGAGCGACCATAGGATACGGCAAAAGGGCGGCTCCCATGGGTGCGGGGCAGCCGAGGGGAGAATGACCGAGATGAAGTCCTTCAAGGCAATTGCGGCCGTTACGGCCATGGCATTGTGCGCAAGCGTTGCAACGGCGCAGGACAGCGAGCCTGCGCCGCCTGCTGCCCCGCCGCCGTTCATGGGCACCGAACTTGCCGAAGGCCCGTGGAGCTATGTTACCGACCAGGCGGATATCGAGGTGGAGGTCGTTACCCGCGAATTGGAGCGGCCCTGGGGCATGGCGTGGACGCCTTCGGGCGACCTGCTGGTTACGGAGCGACCGGGGCGGCTTCGGATCATCCGCGACGGCGTGCTCGATCCCGAACCGATCACCGGCCTGCCGGACATCTACGCCATCGGTATAGCGGGGCTGATGGATGTCGCGCTGCATCCGCATTTCCGCGAGAACAACTGGATTTACCTCACCTATTCCAAACCCAATCCCGACGGGGAAAACGAGCAGGCGCTGGCGGTGATGCGCGCACGCTGGGACGGCGGCCATACGCTCGCCGAAGTGGAGGATATCTTCGTCGCATCGCCATGGTACGGCCCGATGACCCAGCCTGAACGGTGTTGCGGGCAGGGCCCCGCCTTTGGCAGCTTCGGCGGGCGCATCATCTTCGATCCCGACGGATATCTCTACGTCACCAGCGGGGACCGCAATTATGGCGAGCTGGTGGCAGACCCTTCCAACCATATCGGAAAGATCCTGCGCCTGAACTGGGATGGCAGCGTTCCTGCGGGCAACCCGTGGGTGCGGCTCGAAGGCCATGCGCCCGAAGTCTGGTCTACCGGCCACCGCAACCCGCTGGGCCTCACTTACAACACGCTGACCGGCGAGATCTGGGAAAGCGAATTCGGCCCGCGCGGCGGGGACGAGGTCAACCGCATCCTGCGTGGCGGCGATTATGGCTGGATGGCCGTGACGCAGGGCTTCCACTACAACGGCCAGCAGCAGGAGCAGATCCGGAACGTCCCCGGCAAGATCGATCCGGTCTTCGCCTATGGTCCGCCCTCGCTCAACCCCGGAAACCTCGCCTTCTATGACGGGGACGTCTTCCCCGAATGGCATGGCGACCTGTTCCTGGCGAGCTTTACGCAAGGCATCCTGCGTTACGATACCGATGTTGAAGGCAATCCCGTTGGCGAGCCCGAGCACCTGCTGCGTGACCTGGGCCAGCGCTGGCGCGATGTCCGTACCGGGCCGGACGGGGCGCTCTATCTCCTGACAGATCAAGGTGAAGGCGCGCTGCTCAGGGTAACACCTGCCGAATAGGTTTCGGGCCTGAGGAGGCGTCCATGCGCCAGGCTTTGACCCGCACATCACTGGCAGCGGTACTCGCCGTGGCGGCGAATCCAGCAGCTGCGCAAGGGGAGGACGAGCCGCAGATCACTTGGCGCATCAACATGATCGATGTGGCTGACGGTGGTCTCGACCGCTGGCAGGAGATCATCGTGAACCACCTGCTGCCCGCCTATGAAACGGCGGGTCTGGAGCCGCCGCAGCTGCACCGGGGCGTCGACAGCGAAGAATGGGACATGATGATCATCCACGAGGAGCATGGCGGCATGGAATCGCTTGATGAAGCTATTGCAGCGGACATCGCCACCGTGTCTGCCGCGATGGTGGAACGCGAAGGTTCGCAAGAAGCGGTCGATGCGCTCTTTGCCGAGCTGCAAACCCTCGAAGTGAAGTATGAAACCACGGTGACGCAGCCTCGCTAGGGTTCAGCCCTTTGGCACGTTCCGCCGCAGCTCATCCAGCCATACATCTGCCACGGCATCGGACGGCGCGCGCCAGTCCCCGCGCGGGGAGAGCGCGCCGCCGGACGAGACCTTGGGCCCGTTGGGAATGGCGCTCCTCTTGAACTGGCTGAACTGGAAGAAACGCAGCAGGAACTTCTCCAGCCATTTGCGGATGGTCGCAAGGTCATACTCGTTGCGCGCGCTTTCCGGGAAATGGCTCGGCCATTCGCCAGCATCGATATCCTTCCACGCGTGCCACGCCATGAAAGCGACCTTGGACGGTGGCAGGCCCCAGCGCATGATGTTGTGCAGGTAGAAATCGTTGAGCTCGTAAGGGCCAACGGCGCTTTCGGTGCTCTGCACCTCGCCGTTCTCGCCAACCGGAACCAGCTCCGGCGTGATCTCGGTATCGAGCACGGCTTGCAGGATCGCATCGGTCTCATGCGTGAATTGTTCTGAACGGATCGCCCAGCGGATCAGGTGCTGGATCAGCGTCTTGGGCACGCCCGCGTTGACCGCATAATGGCTCATATGGTCGCCCACGCCATAGGTGCACCAGCCCAGCGCCAGTTCCGACAGATCCCCCGTGCCGATCACGAAGCCCTTGTGCTGGCTGGCAAGGCGGAAAAGGTAATCGGTGCGCAGGCCCGCCTGCACATTCTCGAAGGTCACGTCATAGACCGGCTTCCCGTCGGCGAATTCGTGGCCGATATCCTCCAGCATGCGGTTGGCGGCGGGGCGGATGTCGATCTCCTCGGCATGGACGTGGAACTTCTCCATAAGGCCCCATGCGTTGGACTTGGTGTGATCGGTGGTGCCGAAACCTGGCATGGTATAGGCGCGGATCGTGTCGCGCGGCATGCCGAGGCGGTCGCATGTCTTGGCCGCCACGATCAGCGCGTGGGTGGAATCGAGGCCGCCCGAAATACCGATGACGAGGCTCTTGGGTTGTGTCGCTTCGACCCGGCGCATCAGCCCGTCGACCTGGATGTTGAAGGCTTCGAAGCAATCCTCGTCCAGTCTGTGCTCGCGGTCCGGCACGAAGGGGAAGCGGCGGATCGGGCGGATGAGGCCGATGTCCCCGCCATGCGGGTTGTGCTCCATCGCGATGGTGCGGAAACGGTCTGCCGGGCGGCCTGCTGCCTCGATTGCATCGTCGAAGGTCTTGTTGCGGATGCGGTCGCCATGGATGCGCTCCACATCCACGTCTGCAACCGCCAGTTCCGGATGACGGCGGAAGCGTTCGCTCTCGGCCAGGAGGTCGCCCAACTCGTAGATGAAGCCTTGCCCGTCCCACGCATGGTCGGTTGTGCTCTCGCCATGGCCCGCTGCGGAATAGACATAGGCACAGGCCGCGCGCGCCGAATGGCTGCGGGCGAGAAGGTGCCGCTCGTCCGATTTGCCGATGGTGATGTTGGAGGCGGAAAGGTTTGCGCAAACCGTCGCACCGGCGAGCGCGCCATCGATGGCGGGCGGGGCGGGGGACCACATGTCCTCGCAAATCTCGACATGCAGCTTGAAGCGGTGGTTGCGGGTGCTGGCGAAGACCAGGTCCGTGCCGAATGGCACATCCTCGCCATTCACGCGGATCATCGCCCCCTTCACATTGCGGCCATGGGCGTACCAGCGCTTCTCGTAGAATTCGCGGTAATTGGGCAGGAAGCTCTTGGGGACAACGCCAAGCAATTTGCCCGCCGCGATCACCAGCGCGCAATTGTAGAGCTGGCCATTGGCCACCAGCGGGGCGCCGATCACCATGATGGGCGAGAGTTCGCGGCTGGCAGCCACCACCTGGCCCACCGCCTCCTCGACCGTTTCGAGAAAAGCCGTCTGCATCACCAGGTCGTCGAGCATGTAGGCGGACAGGCACATCTCCGGATAAACCAGCAGGTCCACCTTCGCTTCGTGCGCGCGCTTCGCCTCGTCGATGATCGCTTCGCAGTTATAGGCCACGTCAGCGGTGCGCACTTCCGGCGTGCTTGTGGCCGTGCGGATATAGCCGTGCCGGTGCATATCGAAGAAGGGATGGCTGTCGCTGCTCATGGTGTGGCTCGGTTCCTCTGGGGGAGCGGGGAGGGGCGGTTCGATCCAGTCTGCCGGATCGCAAATGCCCAGTTCTGCCAGGCGTTTCTGGACAGGTGCGCGGGGTATCTTGCCTTTGGCTTCCCAGCCATAGACTGTGCGGCTGGGCCATGGATTGGGCACGCCGTAGCGCTCGCCAAATTCGGCGGCGGATAGAGGCGGCTCCTGCGCCTCGCGCCAGGCGCGCAATTTCTGTCCGGCAAGGTGCATTGCAGTGTGGTATCCTAAAAGGATACTTGGCGCAATGAAGGAAATCGCTGCTTGCTACAGGGCGGGTGTAGAGGCAGACAAGCGCCTCCATGCTCAACACCGCCACTTTCAGCCCCCTGAGATATCGCACATTCGCCCTGCTGGTGACAGGCAGCCTGCTGGCGAATTTGGGCAATACGATCCAGTCTGTCGGCGCGGCATGGCACCTGACCGAGCTCGGCCAACCGGCAGACGTGGTCGCGCTGGCGCAGACGGCTTACAATTTGCCGATCATGCTGCTCGCCCTGCCTGCAGGCGCCTGGTCGGACATGATCGACAAGAAGAAGCTGCTGCAGATTTCGCTGGTGCTGATGCTGGCGGTATCGATCGCGCTCGCCGTGCTGGTGCAAATGGGCATGGCGGGACCGGCCGTGACCATCGGGCTGACCGCGCTGCTCGCTTGCGGGGTGGCCTGCATCATCCCGGCGGCGGCATCTGCGGTGAACTTCTCGGTTCCGCGCGAGCAACTGGCGGCAGCGGTGGCGCTCAACATCCTCGGCTTCAACGTGGCGCGCAGTTTTGGCCCTGCACTGGGCGGTGCGATCACATCGCTGGGCGGGGCAAGCGCGGCCTTTATCGCGAATGGTGCAGCCTATCTGCTGGTGATCATCCTGCTATGGCGGTGGCAGCTTCCTGCTCCGCCAAAGCCGGAAACCCGCAAGATCGGCCCAGTGATGGCAGAGGGGTTGCGGTTTGCCTTCTCTTCCCCGCAGATCCGCAACATCATGCTGCGCGCGATCACCTTTACCACCACCGGCGCTGCCGCATGGGCGGTGATGCCGCTTTATGCCAGCGAGGTGCTGGGCAAGGGGTCTTTCACCTTCGGCCTGCTCCTCGCAGCACTCGGCGTTGGCGCGGTGATCGGCGCGGCGAGCGCGACGTGGTTCCGCAGCCGCTATTCGGCAGAAACGATCATCCGCGCGTCTGGCCTGATCTATGGCAGCGGGCTGATCGCGGTGTCGCTGCAACCGCCGCTGTGGGCCATCCTGCTGTTGCTGGTGATGGCAGGTGCGGGCTGGGTGCAGGCGCTGTCCGGCTTTGCCGTTGCGGGGCAGATGTGGTCCCCGCAAAGCATCGTCGGGCGCATCGCTGCCAAGATTAGCAGCGTCACTTTTGGCGGCATCGCCATCGGCAGCTGGCTGTGGGGGCATTTTGCGGATTCCTACGGCATTACCACCGCCTTCCTTGCCTCGGGCGCGGCGATGATCGTTCTGCCGCTGCTCGGGCTGCTCTATCCCATGCCCGAGCATGCACACAGCCAGCCCGAGGAAAAGACGGCCTAGGCCGCTTCGCGATCGTCCCCGATGGGCAGGCGCGCCCGTGTGGTGGCTTGCGAAAGGTCCAGCCCGTAAAGCTTGGCCGCATTGCCGCCCACGATGTCGCGCACAAGCTGTGCATCCATATGCCCCATGTGTTCGGTGATCTTGGCGACGGAGTTGGGCCAGATGCTGTCCGGGTGCGGATAATCGCTCGCCCACAACAGGTTTTCCGGCCCCCAGAAATCGGTCAGCGCCATGGTGGTGGGGCTTTGCTGGAACGTGCCGTAGATCTGCCGCTTGAACAGTTCGCTGGGCTTCATCTGATGCGGAATGCCGCCCTTGTCGTCCCAGTAATCGGCGCATTCATGCAGGCGATAGTGACGGTAATCGAGTTCCTCCACCACCCAGGGAACCCAGCCCGCGCCGCATTCGGCGATCACCAGCTTGAGGCCGGGATGGCGCTCGAGAATGCCCCATGCGAACAGGTCCACGAAGGGATCGAGGAACTGTTCGATGAACATCTTGGCGTGAAGGAAGGTTGCGCCCGGTGATCCCTTGTACTTGTCGAACGCCTTGGTCACGCCGGGGAAGACGGTGACGTGGAACGACAGCACGATGCCGCTTTCTTCCAGCAATCGCCACAGCGGATCCCAACGCTTGTCCTCCAGGCGCGGTTCGCAAACGGCAATCTGCAGGTTCGCCTGGCGGCATTTGCCCGCCTTGGCGAGGCGCTGCAGCTCTTCCAGCGCGGCCTCCGGGTGCGGCGGCAGCATGGCGACGCCGATCAGCCGGTCAGGCGCAGCGGTGCAGAAATCCTCGTACAGCCAGTCATTATAGGCTGCGTAACAGGCCTTCATGAAGGCATCGTCCTGCGTCTTGATGCTGGTGACGGGGCCAAACACGACATGTGCCCACACGCTGTCGCGATCCATGTCCTGCAACCGCAGTTTCGGGTTGCCGGCGCGCAGCTCGGTCAGGTCTTCGATCCCGCCGCGATCATAGGCTGTGTGGATCGGCTTGGGGCCCTTGAAGCCCATCGGCTTGCCCGACCAGAAACCCCAGCTTTCACCATCCGCCATCCACATGGCGGGACCGTTCTCCTGCTCCACCACCTTCGGTGCGCGTTCGCCCCATTTGGAGGACATGCGTTGCGTCCACACATCTGCGGGCAGCATGTTCAAATCGAG
The DNA here is from genome assembly GCA_030431435.1 of Alphaproteobacteria bacterium. Classification (GTDB taxonomy): domain Bacteria; phylum Pseudomonadota; class Alphaproteobacteria; order Sphingomonadales; family Sphingomonadaceae; genus Alteraurantiacibacter. The sequence continues at coordinate 16,487 of JAUIJI010000053.1, forward strand.
GTGGTCGTCGCAGGAAACCAGTGCGGTTTCGATCATCGTGCTCTCCGTTATGTTCTGGCTATTTGACTTTGTCCGTAGCTGATCCCTTGCCGCGAATCTACCGCATTCAAACGCGAATGCCGCCCCGCCGGTTCTGTCCGGAGGGGCGGCATCTGTGCTCCCGCCAAGGGGCGAGCGGGAGTGGGGCAGGGCTTAGCGGCAGCGGGCGTTCCCGCGGTCGATCTCGCGACCCAGCAGGCCACCGATGGCCGCGCCGAGGATGGTGCCGAGCGTGCGGTCACCGCGGCTGTCCACTTCGCGTCCGATCAGCGCGCCACCAGCGGCACCGATGATCAGGCCCGTGGTGCCATTGTCGCGCTTGCAGTAATACCGGCCATCATCGCCGCGCCACACGCGGTCACCCCGGTTTACCCGGCGCGGTTCGATGTAGCGGCCGCGATCATCATAGACACGATGGCGGTCGCGGCGATAATCACGGCGCTGGTCGCGCCTGTAGTCACGGCGATCATAGCGGCGTTCGTAGCGACGTTCATAGCGATCGCTGTCCGAAGCGCTGTGGGCAGCGGCAGTGGCATGGGTTGCGGCAGCGGCGGGGGTGGCGGTCAGGGCCATCAGGCTGGCGGCTGCAGCGGCGGTGAGGGTTGTCAGTTTGTGCATCGTACCAATCCTTCCTTCTTCGGTTGGCTCCGGGGCTGGAATGCACAAACTCGTTCAGCTATCCCCAACCTCAGATGAACGGCTCGTTGGGATGCGATTTTGCCGACAAGCCGTGTGGATCGCGCGCCGAACGGAAGAAAAATGTCAGTCCGGGCGCTGCTCGAGCATGGCCTCGACCTTGCTGCGCAGGTCTTCTGCAAGGCGGTGAAGTGCGGCAATTTCGCGCAACACACCGGAGTCGCGTGGAGCACTGGTGCCCCAGATGCCGTCGAACACGCGGCGCATGGACCAGTCTTCGCTGATCCGCTCGACCAGTTCCAAGCTGTCGCCTGCCTGCGCGGTTCCATCTTCCACGACCCGGTAGAACCACCCGCACCGCCCGGTAGCGAGGATTCGCTTGACCATGCGCTTCTCGCCGAAGCGGTGCTCGATCTTCCAGCATGGCTTGCGCGGCTGGCACACCTCCAGCAGCACGCCGCCCAGGCGGTATCGGTCGCCCAGCATCACCGTGTCTTCGGTGAGGCCCGTCATGGCGATATTCGTGCCGAAGGCGCCCGGTGCCGCGAGCAGCGGGTGGTCGCCCAGTTCGCCGCGCCAGTATTCGTGATGGTCCAGCGGGTAATGATGCACCGCCATCTCGGGCCCGCCGTGGTGTAAGCGGTCAGCCTGCTCGTCACCCGCTATGCCGAGTTGGTTGAATGCGACGGGGCCGGTCAGCGCCTGCTTGGCAATGGCACTATGCTCGTCATCGCGGAAAGTGACCGCCTTGCCCGCGCAGATGGCTTGAACCTGCCAGCTCATGCCGGATTCTTTCGTACGGTGATGGCGATCCAGTCTCGCAAAATCTTGTCCATCCCGCCGTCCTTGTAATCCTGCGCCTCGACAATTTCCCAGTCCTGCGTGTCATACAGTGCCATCAGGTCTTCGCGCGGGGGGAAATTGTAGAGGCGTCCAAGCGCATCGCGGTGTTCGCCATCGCCCAGCTTGTAATTGGCAAAGAAGATCGCGTCCGGCCGCATGGCGCGGGCAACGCGGCCCAGCACATCGCCAAGGCCGGCGAAGGGCTGGTGGTGAAGCGAGGCATGTGCCCAGACCGCGTCATAGGCTTCGACCGCGTCCAGCTCGCCGAATTGCATCAGCCGGGCAGGGCGGCCCAGTTTTTCGCTGGCCAGCTCGACCATGCTCGGGGTGCCATCCGTAACATCGACGCGGAAGCCCTTTGCCTCCATCCGCGCTGCATCGCGGGCATCGCCGCAGCCGAGGTCAAGGATCTGCGCGCCCGGTTCCAGCCTTTCGAGAAAGGGATCGAGGAACTTGGAATAGGCATAGGGAAAGGCCGCCGCCCATTCGCGCGCCTTTTCCTGGTAGAAATCATGTGTCTTGCGGTCCATGCCATGGGCTTAACCATGGCGAAGCGAAAAGGCGATTCCCCAATGCGGCTGGACCTTGTCGATGTGTTTGCATCCACTTCCATGAGCGGAAACCCGCTGGGCGTGGTGCATGCGGCAGGAGCGCTCGACGAAGCGCAGATGCTGGCGCTGACGCAATGGCTGGGCTTTTCCGAGACGACTTTCCTGCTGCCGCCGACCAGCGCCGATGCGGATTACCGCGTGCGCATCTTCTATCCGGCGGGTGAATTGCCCTTTGCCGGGCATCCCACGCTGGGCAGTTGCCATGCATGGCTGGAGGCAGGCGGGGTGCCGCGGCGCGAGGGCGTGGTGGTGCAGGAATGTGGCATCGGGCTGGTCGAAGTGCGGCAGGATCAGGGCTCGCTCGCCTTCAAGGCGCCGCCGCTGCTGCAAACAGGGCCGCTGAGCGATGCCGAACTGGCAGAAGCAATCCGCGTGACCGGCGTCGAAGCTGAAGCGGTGGTGGAAGGCGTCCACATCGCCAATGGTCCCAAGTGGCAACTCTTGCGCTTGCGGTCTGCCGAGGATGTGCTGGCTGCCGAACCGGCGAGCAAGGCAGCTGTCGGCACCGATGTCGGGCTGGCAGGTCCTGCGGCAAGAGGTTCAGGCTTCGATTGGGAACTGCGCGCCTTCTTTGCGAACCAGCATGGTGCGATTGTCGAGGATCCCGTGACAGGCAGTTTCAACGCAGGCGTGGCGATCCACCTGTTCGGCGAGGGGCTGGCGCAGGGCAGCTATATTGCCGCGCAAGGCCGCAAGACCGGCGCCGATGGCCGCGTTATCCTGACGAAGGATGCAGACGGCTCGGTCTGGGTAGGCGGTGCCTGCAAGACGATAGCGCGCGGCGCTAACCTGCCCGTTTTCGACTAGGCCTTGGCCTCTGCCCCTGCCGCTTCGCGATCCAGCTGGGCGCGGCTCTTCTTTTCAGCTGCCGTGCGCAATTGCCCGCAGGCCGCATCAATATCGCGCCCGCGCGGAGTGCGCACGGGGGCGGAGATGCCGCCTTCGAACACGATGTTGGAAAAGGCCTTGATCCGTTCCGGCGTCGAGCATTCGTACGGCGCGCCGGGCCAAGGGTTGAACGGAATGAGGTTGACCTTGGCGGGCAGCTTGTAGGCTTTCAGCAGACGGACAAGCTCGCGCGCGTCATCGTCGCTGTCGTTCTTGTCCTTGAGCATCACATATTCGAAAGTGATGCGCCGCGCATTCGAAGCGCCGGGATAATCGGCGCAGGCCTGCAGCAATTCCTCGATCCCGTACTTCTTGTTGATCGGCACGATCTCGTCACGCACATCCTTCGTCACCGCGTGGAGCGAGACGGCAAGGTTCACGCCGATCTCCTCGCCGCAGCGATCCATGGCGGGCACCACGCCGCTGGTGGACAGGGTGATGCGGCGCTTCGACAAGGCAAGCCCGTCGCCATCCATCACCAGCTTCAGCGCATCGCGGACATTTTCGAAATTGTACAGCGGCTCGCCCATGCCCATCATCACGATATTGGTGAGCAGGCGGCCATCGGCAGTATATTCCGCTGCGGTTTCCTCCTCGGGAATATCCATCCGGCCCTTCGGCCATTCGCCAAGGGAATCGCGCGCCAGCATGACCTGCCCGACGATCTCGCCCGGTGTCAGGTTGCGCACGAGGCGCATGGTGCCGGTGTGGCAGAAGCGGCAGTTGAGCGTGCAGCCCACCTGGCTGGATACGCACAGCGTGCCGCGATCGGCATCGGGGATGAAGACCATCTCGAAATCGTGCCCGTCTGCCGTGCGCAGCAGCCACTTGCGGGTGCCGTCAGACGAATGCTGCGCCTCGATCACATCGGGCCGACCGATCACGAAGCGTTCGGTAAGCCAAGGGCGCATGGTCTTGGCGATATCGGTCATCGCCTCGAAATCGGTGACGCCGCGATGGTACAGCCAGTGGAACACCTGCTTGGCGCGCAGCTTGGCTTGCTTCGCGTCGAGGCCTGCTTCGGCGAAGAGTTCGGCAATGCGCTTCTTGGGCAAGCCGATCAGGTCGATGCGGCCATCCTCGCGCGGCGTGATGTCACGCGCCACGGGAACCGGGTCTACCTGCCCGGGGATCGGCATAAGGTCAGTATCTGGCATGATTGGCGCGCATATAATGCAGGATGGGTGACAT
>JAUIJI010000159.1 GCA_030431435.1 Alphaproteobacteria bacterium
GCTGCCCTCCTCCATCTCAAGCTCACGATCGGCCCTGCCGGGTACCTGCATGTACATGCGCGGTGCATTGCGCATGTCGAAACGGGTCACTTCACCGCCAATCAGTCGGTGCACGCCATCGGCCTGTGCAAAGCTGATCAGCGCGGCAGCTGCGCGCTCTGCGCCTTCTGGAAGGGATAGGTGCTGACCGGTAGAGAAGGTCAGGTCCCAGCGGCGATTGCCGATCCATTCGGCGGCGCTGACCTGCGGCTCAAGCGCGGGCGCGGCATCGAGCAGCCTTGTCAGCGCCTCTACCTGCCCTTGCGCACCTTCGCCCGAAATCAGGCGATATTGTTCCGCAGCCTCCGCCGATATGTCCTCGAGCACCACGCCAGTCGGATCGATCAGCAGCAGACGCTCCCCGCGCCGCAGCACGGCGTGGGGTTCGCGTTCCACAATATCGATCACCAGCCGGTCAGGCAGCTGGCGAGCAACGCGGGCGTCAGCCACCCATTGCAGCCCGAGCAACTCCTCGCGCAGGCCTTCGAGATCGACCAGCGCCATCGACAGATCATCCTGCGTCATCGCCTTTTCATAGACACGCGCCGCATTCAGCCGTTCGGTCCCGCGCACATCGACATGGCGCACCACATAACCCGCGTTACCCGCAGCATGGGCAAATTCGCGCTGTGCCAGATCGGCAAGGCCGGAGACACGGGCGATCACCACCACGATGGCGAGAAGGACCGCGAGGATCAGCACCGTGAAAAACTTGTGCCACTGCTCTTCCGTAAACGGCAGCGCGTTCATCATCCGGTCGAACAGCGAATTGGTGGTTGCCCGTGCCTTGCGCACTTGCCCTTTGCGCCCATCGGACTTGGCCTGGCGGCGCACGCTGGTGCCCTTGCGACGGATCGTCTGCGCCATCAGCCAGCCTCACCTGTCGACGGGAGCTTGCCAAAGTGGCGCAAGGCATCCTCGATCACGATTTCGCACAGTTCGGGATAGGAAATGCCGCAGTGCTTCGCCTGTTCGGGCACGAGGCTGAGCGGAGTCATGCCCGGCTGGGTGTTGGTTTCGAGCACGAACAAGCCGTCCATGCCTTTCTCGTCATCCCAGCGGTAGTCCGTGCGGCTCACGCCCCGGCATCCCAGCAGGCGATGCGCCTCCAGCGCCAGTTCGAGGCATTTGGCTTCGATATCAGCCGGGATCTTCGCCGGACAGACATGCTCTGTCATCCCGTCGGTATATTTGGCGTCGAAATCGTAGAAGCCGCTCTTGGGCACGAGTTCGGTCACACCCAGCGCGCGGTTGCCTAGCACTGCCGTGGTGAGTTCGCGTCCGCGAATATAGGGCTCCGCCAGAAGCGTCCTGAATTCCTGCCACGGCCCCTTCGCATCGCGGCGGATGGGATTGCCGTAATTGCTCTCATCGGTGACGATAGCCACGCCCACGCTGGAGCCCTCGTTCACAGGCTTGAGGACATAGGGGCGCGGGATCGGATCGCCTTCGTACAGGCTTTCGCTCGTCACCACCTTGCCCGCAGGCATGGGAATGCCGTGCGGCACCAGCGCCTGCTTGGTCAGTTCCTTGTCGATGGCGACAACCGAGGTGGCGAGGCCCGAATGGGTATAGGCGATGCCCATCAGGTCCATCATGCCCTGTACCGTGCCATCCTCTCCCGGAACGCCGTGCAGCGCGTTGAACACGACATCGGGCTGCACCTCGGCAAGCCGCGCGGCGATATTGCGATCAAGATCGATGCGGGTAACCTTGTGGCCCACGCTTTCCAGCGCGTCCGCCACGCCATTGCCGGACATGAGCGACACTTCCCGCTCATTCGCCCAGCCGCCCATCAGCACGGCAATATGCATCTTCGGCAGTCGGCTCACGGTCTTCCCACTCGCTTGATTTCCCATTCCAGCGCCACGCCGGATTTTTCCGCCACGCGGCGGCGCACTTCCTCGCCAAGACCCTCGATATCCGAACTGGTGGCATCGCCGGTGTTGATGAGGAAGTTGGTATGCTTTTCGCTCACCTGCGCGCCGCCCATTTTGAGGCCGCGACAGCCTGCCTCGTCCACCAGTTGCCAGGCCTTGCCGCCTTCGGGGTTCTTGAAGGTCGATCCGCCGGTCTTGCTGCGCAATGGCTGGGAATTCTCGCGCTCTGCGGCGATCCGGTCCATCTCCGCGCCGATTACCTCGGGATCGCCGGGATCGCCCTGGAAACGCGCGGCTACAACGATCGCCCCATCAGGCAGACGCGAGTGGCGATAGGAATAATCGAGGTCCGCCGCCGGTATATTGACGCAGGCGCCATCGGGAAACACCACGTCGCAATCGATCAGGATGTCGGCCACCTCGCGGCCATAGGCCCCGCCGTTCATGCGCACGAAGCCGCCCACCGTGCCGGGGATACCGCGCAGGAATTCCAGCCCCGCAATACCCGCATCGCGGGCAGTCGATGAAACGAGGATACCCGGCGCACCGCCGCCGCATTCAAGGATATTGTCGCGCCGCACTTCCACGCTGGCGAAGGGCTTGCCCAGCCGCACCACCACGCCGGGCACGCCGCCATCGCGGATGATGAGGTTGGAGCCGAGGCCGATGGCCATCACCGGTGTGCCCTCGGCAAGTCCTGAGAGGAATGTCGTCAGGTCTTCAAGGTCAGCGGGCTCGAACAGCCAGTCCGCCGGGCCGCCGCTCTTGAACCACACAAGCTTGTCCAGCGGTGCATCCGCCGTCAGCTTGCCGCGCACGGGAGAGACGGAGACGCTGGCGGCGCCCTTCTCCTCGCCTTCACCCGGAGCATTGGTGCCTGCCGGCTCCTCGCCATACTGCATCCAGTCGCTCATGCCGCAGCCCCCCGCGCAGCAGCGATGCCGCCGGCAAGGCCTGCCGCCCATTTGGTGATGTCGCCCGCGCCAAGGCAGACGACAAGGTCGCCCGGCTCAGCCATTGCAGCGAGTTCCTGCGCCAGCGAATGCTGGTCTGCAATCTCGGCAGCCTGCCTGTGCCCGCGCGCCTTGATCCCGGCGACGAGCGCCGCGCTGTCCACCCCGGCAATCGGTTGTTCGCCCGCAGGATAGACCGGCGCGGCATAGACCACGTCCGCCAGTTCGAAGCAGGACTGGAATTCCTCCAGCAAGTCCCGCAGGCGGGTGTATCGATGCGGCTGGACGACCGCGATCACGCGGCCTTGCGCAGCATCGCGCGCGGCGGAAAGCACGGCGCGGATTTCCACCGGATGGTGCGCATAATCATCGATCACCCGCACGCCATCGACTTCGCCAGCAAGCGTGAAGCGGCGGCGCACCCCGCCAAAGCGCGCGAAACCGGCCCGGATCGTGTCATGCCCGCAGCCCATTTCCAGCGCCACCGCGATGGCAGCGAGCGCGTTCTGGACATTGTGCCGCCCCGGCATGGGCAGGACGATATCGTCAATGCGGGTCTCCACACCGTCGCGATCGCGGCTGACGGCATCGAAACGGGTCGAGCCTCCCTCGCTGCGGATATTCTCGGCTCGCAGGTCGGCATGAGGGCTGAACCCGTAAGTGATCACGCGGCGATCTCGCACCCGCGCGATCACGTTCTGCACCTCGGGATGGTCGATGCACAGCACCGCCGCCCCGTAGAACGGCACGTTCTCGATGAACTGCAGGAAAGCATCCTTCACCGCATCGAAGCTGCCGTAATGGTCGAGGTGCTCCGGATCGATGTTGGTGACCACGGCGATG
>JAUIJI010000054.1 GCA_030431435.1 Alphaproteobacteria bacterium
CCGCTGGCACTTCCAGACCATCCACCACGATTTGTGGGACTGGGACCTGCCCGCCCCGCCGGTGCTGGTGGACGTGGAAGTGAATGGCGAGACCATCCCTGCGCTCGCCGAAACCGGCAAGCCGGGCCTGATGTATATTCTCGACCGCCGCACGGGTGAGCCGGTGCACGGCGTGAACGAGCATATCGTCGCCGCGGCAGACGTGCCGGGCGAATGGTATTCCCCCACCCAGCCGATCCCGGTGAAGCCCGAACCGCTGAGCCGCATGTGGTGGGATCCGACCGACGTCGTAACCGAAGAGGACACCAACGCCGAACACGTCGCCGCCTGCCACGCCCTGCTCAACAGCTATGGCGGCACCTTCTTCAATTCCGGCCCCTTCACCCCCTTCTTCCTGCACGAGGAAGGAGATCCTCCGCGCGCCTCGATCAACCTGCCGCACAATGGCGGATCGAACTGGGGCGGCAGCGCGGTGGATCCGAACACCGGCTATATCTACGTCAACACATCGGAAAGCGGATCGATCGGCTGGATCGAGGCACGCGATCCGGAAGGGGATTACGGGCGCGGCACCGCCGGTTCCGTGCAGCCCTATGATCGTGGCAGCCTTGCCGGTCCCGGTGCCTATTCCGGCTTCAACGCCAGTTTCGAGACCGAAGACGGAACCCGCGTGAACCTGCCGTGCATCCGCCCGCCCTGGGGCCGGCTTGTCGCGGTGGATGGCAACACCGGGGAAATCGCCTGGGCCAGCAAGCTGGGCACCACGCCCGAACTGGGGCCCGACAAGGCCGATACCGGGTCGAACAACACCTTCGGCGGTCCGATGGTGACCGCAGGCGGCCTGGTCTTCATCGGCGCGACCAGCGATGGTATCTTTCGCGCCTATGACGCGGCGACAGGCGAAGTGGTGTGGAGCGAACAGCTGGATTATGCAGCCATGACCATCCCGATGAGCTATCGCGGTGCGGATGGCCGCCAGTATATCGCCGTCATGGCCACCGGATCGGCCTTCGGCCCGCCGACACTGGGAGAGGACGGCAGACCAGCCAACAATGAAACGCTCATCACCTGGGCCCTGCCAGAGTGATACCGGGAATGAGCATGGGAGACAGAAACGTGAAGATCACCACCACCCTTGCCCTTGGCGCAGCCGCAATCGCGCTCGCCAGTTGTGCCGCCAACGCGCAGGACAGCCGCCTGACCACGCCCGAAGGCGCGCTGATGGATAGCGCGGATGACGTGGCCTATGCGCCGGGCGAGCTGACTGCAGATCAACTCTCAGCGAGCAATGCGGATATCAACTACAGTCCGGGCATGAATGTGTTTCGCCGCTTTCCGGGCGAACTGACCGAGGAGATGGTCAATTTCTATGTCAACGCACTGGCGCTCGATTCCCTCTCGCCGATCCAGCTGACGCAAAGCCAGCAGATGATCCTGACGGAAGCGGGATCGATGCAGATCAAGCTCTCGGCAGGCCAGCCGGAGGGGCGCGAATACGACCTGTCCGGCGGATATGAAGGCGGAACCGGCATTCGCCTGTTCGTTTTGAGCTATCCTGACGAGGAAGTGGTGAAACAGCGCTTCGAGGACGCAGGCTTCGGCGCGCCCGAATTCACCGATCGCGCAGATGGCACGCGGCAGGCGCTGGTGAAGGACCCGGGCGGGTTCGATATCGTGATCCGTATCGTGCCTGGTGCGCAGGACAATTCCGACGATGGCATCGGCGTCGGTGTCGGCGTATCGGACCTTGCGGAAAGCCGCGCCTTCTATCGCGAATTCGTGGGGCTGGAGGAACTGCCTGCGGTTACCGATCCCGTAATGGGCACCACCTTCTATCCCTATCGCCACGGCGAAACCACGATCATGCTGTATGAACCCGTTGGCGATGGCGTGGATAACGGCAGTTCGGGCATCCAGTATGTCGTCAGCGATGCCCCGCTGGCTGCCGCGCGCGGCGATCACCGCAATCTCGAGGTCCAGACCCCGCTCAACAAGCTGCGCGGCTTTGACCTCATCACAGTATGGTTCAGCGATCCGGACGGAGTGACGAACTACTTCGCGCAGGTCGGCCCCGCCACGCCGGAAATCACCCGGCAGGACTGACCGCGACTGGCATCGGACACAAAAAAGGGGCTCCCGAACGGGAGCCCCTTTTCCGTCCAGCAAGGGCGATCGGGTGATCGGCGCCTTACTTCTTCACTTCCATGATATAGGCGGAAAGCAGGTCGATTTCCTCTTCGGTCATCTGTCCGCCAAAACCGGGCATTGCGCCCTGGCCGTTGGAAATGCGGGCAATGACGAATGCCTTGTCCATGGCATCGTTGCCGTCCAGCGACGGGCCGATGTAGCCATAGCCATCAGCTTCGGCGAGGACGTGGCAGGTGCTGCACGACCACGCTCCGAACAGGTCCTTGGCTTCAGCCTTCTGCTCATCGGTCAGGCCGGCGGCAGCGGCTTCCTCCGCCGGCTGCTGCGTGGGATCGACGGGCGTGGCGAAAGCGCCGACCACCGGCGCACAAAGCGCCGCTGCGCCGAGCGCAACCAGCCCCGACTTCATCCATTTGCCTGCGTTTGCCGAAAATCCAGCCATGTCCTGTTTCACCTTTTCAAATTCTGTCTGTCAGCCACGGAAATTTGTGGCCCTAGTCAACAAACCGTCTATCAGAGTCAACATTTACCGCAGATTTATGCGCGGTCCGCTTGTCCGATTTTTTCGGACATTGTCAACACGACCCTGCTTCAGTAAGGTGGAAACATCGGCACGGAGCCGATTTTGACCCAGCCCGAGGAGCGAGGAGGGAGCCATGCCGAAGCATAGTGACCGAGGAGCGACGACGGGATGGGTCAAAAGCGGCCCGCCCCGGAGGGGTCGCGTCAGGAAGCCCGCTGGGCGGCGGCGCGTCGCTTGCTCGGGCAACCAGCCCGAGCTGCGCTCCACTTCTTGCCAGCGGGCTTCCTGACGCGATGACGACGTTCCCACCTTACCGAAGCAGGGTCTCCAGATTGTCAACCACATGTCAGTTGGCCCATCTATCGGCATATTGCTAGAACTACGGCAAGAATCCGATATGGGACAGGAAAGGCAGCAGACCATGACATTCAACGCGCGCCACGCGGCGCTTATCATTCCGGCGCTGGCGCTGGCTTCCTGTGCGGATGAACCGGCAGAACTGCCTTATGGCACTGCGCAGCAGTTCATGGCCGACGAGGTGCAGCCGACCACGGAAATCTTCTGGCAATCCGTGGGTTCTGTCAGCGAACTTGTGGATGGCGAACCGGTTTTTCGCGAATGGCAGCCCGAAACGGATGAGGAATGGGAAGAAGTGCGTCTTGCCGCCGTGCGGATCGGCGAGTTTGGCGAAGTTCTCGCTTCCCCTGCCTATGCAGACGGGCGCGGCGATGACTGGCTCGACTATTCGCAGGGGCTGCAGGATGTTGCCGTACTGGCGGAAGAGGCCGCGCTTTCCAGGGATCCCGAACAGGTCTTTGCCGTGAGCGGCACGATCTATGCCGTGTGCACCGCTTGCCACCAGATGTATCCGCCGGCTGACTTGCCCGAAGGCGTGACGGTGGAAGACATCGCGAACAGCGTCAACCGGCCCTCAAGCGAAGAATCGCTCGAGGAATATATGGGCGGCACTGGCGAGTAAGTCTGGATGCGCGCGCTGCACCGATACTCCGGCGCGCTCGCCATGACCGCCGCCCTTGGGGTGGCACTGCTGCTTGTGTTGCTGCCGGACTTCGCCTGGGCGCATGACGTGGCCGAAGGCGACAAGGCCTTCGTCCAGTCGGTCGATGGCCCGGCGATCTTCCCCTTCATGTATCTTGGCGCCAAGCACATGGTGACGGGGTATGACCACATCGCCTTCCTCGTAGGCGTGGTGTTCTTCCTCAACCGGCTGAAAGACGTGGTGCTCTATGTCTCCATGTTCACCATCGGCCATTCGATCACCCTGTTGGGCGGCGTGCTTCTGGGCGTGGGAGCCAACGCCTATATCATTGATGCCATCATCGGCCTGTCGGTGATCTACAAGGGGGTAGAGAATATCGGCGGCTTTGCGAAAATCGGCGTCAATATCGATACGCGCGCGGCGGTGCTGGTGTTCGGCCTGTTCCACGGGATGGGCCTTGCCACCAAGGTGATGGACCTCGAGATGTCGCGCGACGGTCTGCTGACAAACCTCATTTCCTTCAACGTCGGTGTGGAACTGGGCCAGGTCATCGTGCTGGCCTTCGTTGTCACCCTTTTCGCAACCTGGCGGCAGCGGCCCAGTTTCGGCAAATACGCCTTTGCTGCCAATGTCGCCCTGATCGGCGTGGGCCTTTGGCTCACCGCCATCCAGATACAAGGATATCTGTCATCATGAAGAAGACTCCCCTGATCCTCGTCGGCGGCACAGCCGTTGCCGTCATCGCCATTGCCTTCGTCCTGCCTGCCGAAACCGGCTGGGACCCGACCGGCATCGGCGCTGCGACCGGGCTGGTGAAGATCGCCGAGCCTGACAATGCGGAGCTGGAACGCGGCATGGCGCGCATGGAGACGCAGGACGTCCTGCTGCTCTCCGACACCGCGCCCGAGCCCGAGGAAGGCGTGAGCGACAGCTGGGAATTTGAACTCGCCCCTTATGAATCGGTCGAATTCAAATACACCATGCCTGAAGGCGCGCGCATGGCCTTCCGTTGGGAAGGTTCGGACACACTCAACTACGACATGCATTCCCACCCCTTCGAAGGCGGCGTGGAAGCAACCGAGAGTTTCGGCGTGGACGAGGCGCAGATGATGCAAGGTGTCTACATCGCGCCGTTCACCGGAATCCATGGCTGGTACTGGCAAAACCGGTCGATCGAGCCGGTTACCCTGACGCTTGAGACTTCGGGCGGAATGACCATGTCCACGATCTACGCATCGAGTGGCGAGATCGATCGTCCGCTCGAAGGGGTGGATAACACCGTGGAAGGCGCTGCGGCGGGTCACGCCATGCAGGATGCCGAAACGACGGAGTGATCCGGCTCGCGAATGTTACCATTTGCGACAAAAATTCCGGATTAAGTCAAATTGAGCGGCCTATAGGCCCTTGTTGAAGCGTGCTGCTTGCGGCTAGGTTGCCCGCAGCTCGACGGTCGGATTCTGGCCGCGATAAACCAATGGGGAGTTGGGAGTGATCAACCTGTCGATCAACCGTGCCGGCCAGTCCGGTTTCAAGAACAGCGCACTGCGCGCAGTAGCCATTTCCACGCTGGCGCTGGCCACGGCTGCCTGCGCCACCGCCGATGGCGGGCAAGGCATGGCTGCCACCAGCGCGCCTGCCGCGGAATATGATTATGTCGGCTGGGATGGCTATCTGGGCGGTGGCGACAGCTCGCAATATTCCGCGCTGGACCAGATCAACGCCGCCAATGTCGGCCAACTGGAAGTGGCGTGGACCTATTCCACCGGTGAAGGCATGCCGCCCATCTTCAGCCCCACCATCGGTGGTGGCAGAATGTATGTGATTAATGGCCAGAGCAAGCTGGTCGCCCTCGATCCTGCCACTGGCGAGGAACTGTGGGTGTCCGACCTTGAAGGCCGCGTCGGCTCGCGCGGGGTCAACTACTGGGAAAGCGAAGACGGTTCCGAAGGCCGCCTGATGGTGCTGAATGACGGCATGCTCCGCGCAGTCGATGCCTCGACCGGGAAGATGATCCCCAGCTTCGGCACGAATGGCGGCGTGGACCTGCGCGATGCCCTGCCCGAAGGTTCGGTGATCCCCGACGGCCCGCTGATGACCAACAATCCGGGCCGCATCTACAAGAACACGGTGATCATGTCGCTGCCCGCCGGCGCCTATGACTATGCTTCCGCCCCGGCTGACATTCAGGCCTATGACGTGATCACGGGCGAACTGAAGTGGGTGTTCCACACCGTCCCGCGCGAGGGCGAATTCGGCCATGACACCTGGCCAGACACAGAGGATTTTGCCCAGTTCGGCGGCGTCCACAACTGGTCCGAAAGCACGATCGACACCGAATACGGCATCATGTTCATCCCCACCGGCACGCCGCGCTATGATTTCTACGGCGGCAACCGCGAAGGCGACAATCTGTTCGGCAACTCGCTGATCGCGCTTGATGCCGAGACCGGTGAACGCCTGTGGCACTTCCAGACCGTGCACCACGATCTGTGGGATTTCGACATTCCCGTCGCACCGAAGCTGATGACCATCACCAAGGATGGCCAGGAAATCCCCATTGTCATCCAAGTGACAAAGCAGGGCTACGTGTTCACCTTCAACCGCCTGACGGGCGAGCCGATCTGGCCGATCGAGGAAATGCCGGTTCCGCCGTCTGACGTGGAAGGCGAGCATGCCAGCCCCACCCAGCCGGTGCCGACATGGCCTGAGCCGTTCATGCGCATGCATTTCACGGTGGACGACATCAATCCCTACCTGCCCGAGGCAGACCAGGAAGCGCTGCGCGAGAACCTCACCAATGTCTGGCGCAACGATGGGCCCTTCACTCCGCCTTCCGAGCGCGGCTCGGTCTCCATGCCGGGTCACAATGGTGGTGCGAACTGGGGCAATGTGGCGGTCGATCCTGTCAACCAGCGCCTCTATGTCGTCAGCCGCGAGCTGCCGCTGCTGCTGAAGATCAACAAGGACAACCGCGAAGAAGCGCTGGAAGCCATGCCCAATGCGCAGGAGGACAATGTTCCTTATCGCTGGCCGGTCAACTTCATGCTGCAATCGAACGGCATGGTGGCGATCAAGCCGCCCTTCTCCAACCTCACCGCCTATGACATGAACACGGGCGAGCGGATCTTCCACATCCCCAATGGAGAGATCATGACGCTGGAAGAACAGGGCATCACCGGTGTGGGCGCACAGGCCCCGCGTTCCGGCCCGATCGTGACCGCTGGCGGCCTGCTGTTCGTCAACACCGCATCCGATCGCGCCCTGCGCGCCCGCGATGCGGCGACCGGCGAAGTGCTGTGGGAGCACCGCTTCGACGCCGCCACCGAAGGCGTGATGGCCACTTACGAAGTCGATGGCCGCCAGTACATCACCGTTCCGGTGGGCGGCATGGGCCACTTCCTTGGCGGCCTTGGCCTGCCCGCACCGGGTGAGAGCCGTTACGTCACCTTCGCGCTTCCGGCGGGGAACTGATGTCTGGCTCGCAGAAATCGATCCTCGCCCTGCTGCTGACAGCAAGCACGCTGGCGGCAGGCGCAGCCATGGCGCAGGAGGACCTCACCGTCCTTCCCGCGCCATCTGACGCCTACCAGCCGGAGCTGACCGCATGGGGTGAGCCCGATTTCCGCGGCGGCTGGCCGATTGACCACCTCAATGGCCGCACCCCGCTCCAGCGCGCGCCAGAGCACGGCAACCGCCAGCTGCTGACGCAGGAGGAGTTTGCCGAGCGCGCAGGCATGGTCGAAGTGCTGGAGCAACGGTACGAGACCGAGGAAGAAGAAGGCACGATGGGCATGGGCCACTGGGCGGAAGTGGCTTCGGCCAATCGCCGCACCAGCTGGATCACTTCGCCTGCCGATGGCCAGCTGCCTGCCTTTACCGCGCAAGGCCAGCGCCTGTCCGATGCCATGCGTTCGACATGGGCGCAGGGCCAGCCTTTCGACTGGGTGGATGATTTCGACAGCTGGGACCGGTGTATCTCGCGCGGCCTGCCCGCCTCGATGTTCCCGTTCATGTACAACAACGGCATGCGCATCTTCCAGTCGCCGGGTCTCGTCGCGATCCAGATGGAAATGGTGCATGAAACCCGCCTGATCCCCACCGATGGCCGCGCGCCGATCCCCGCCGTGATCGATCACTGGCTGGGTGAAAGCCGGGGAACGTGGGAAGACCACAACACGCTGAAAGTGGTTACCACCAACTTCAAGCCAGGTCCTTCCGCCACCAATATCGGCACCACCGGATCGCCGCGCGAAAATGACACGCCGGTCAGCGGCGATGCCACGCTGGTGGAGTATTTCCACATGGTCGGCCCGGACGAGATCATCTACGAATTCACCTGGGAAGATCCGGTGGTCTTCGAGCAGCCATGGTCCGCCCGCCTCGAATGGCAGCGCGACGATGACTACCAGATCTTCGAATACGCCTGCCACGAAGGCAATGTGCAAATCCGCAACTATATCAACGCCAGCCGTGCCGAGCGCGCGCAGGCCGGGGTTTCCGGCGGCGAATGATGCGCAGTGCGGCCATCCTGCTTTCGATAACGACCATGGCGCTCGCTTCGGGCGCCGTGGCGCAGGATGTGCCGGACGATCTCACCACCATGCCGCCCGTCTCCACCTCCTATGATGCCCCGCGTACCAGCTGGGGCGATCCGGACCTGCGCGGGACCTATCCGATTGACGATATCGCCAGCATCCCGTTCGAACGGCTCCCCGAATATGGAGACCGTTTCTGGCTGACCGATGCGGAATATGCCGAGCGGCGGGAGCAGAATGAAGCAGCCGAACGCGGTTATGCAGCTGCGGCGGAGACACCCGACAGCCTCGGCTTTGGAGCTTTCCTGTCGGCCAATGTCTCGGGGCGCCGCACCTCGCTGCTCGTGTCTCCGGCTGACGGGAAACTGCCTGCACTCACCGCAGATGCCAGGGCCAGATACGAGGCCGGGCGATCAAGCTGGACGCCTGGTGTGGAGTTTGACTGGGTTTCGGATTTCGACACCTTCGACCGCTGCGTGACGCGCGGTTTCCCCGCCACCATGTTCCCCCACCGCTACAACAACGGCATCCGCGTGATGCAGGCCCCGGGGCACGCGGTGATCATGACCGAAATGGTCCACGAAGCGCGGGTCGTGCCCGTGATGGAGCAGGCAGAGGTGGCGGCACATCGCTGGCCGGAAGGGCTGCGCACATGGCTCGGCCAGTCGCTGGGTTGGTGGGAAGGCGATACGCTGGTGATAGAAACCACCAATATCAGGACCGGTGACAGCGTGGATCACGATCATCTCGCGCGCGGTCCATCACCGCTCAACCTGGCAACGCACGGGCGCGAGCCGTGGAATACCTTGCCGACCAGCGCCGATGCGCATGTGCTTGAACGGATCACGATGACGGGACCGGATACGCTGGTCTACGAAGTCACCTACACGGACCCGCAGGTGTTCTCTGCACCATGGACAGCGCGGCTCGACTGGACGCGCGACGACGAATATCAGATTTTCGAATATGCCTGCCACGAAGGCAATGTGCAGATCAGGGATTACATCAGTGCCAGCCGCGCCGAACGCGCAGCGGCAGGCAATGCAGAAAACTAGGAAAGCCGCATGAACCGTCATTCCATCCTTTCTTGCACCAAGGCGCTTGCTGCGCTGGCACTTGGCGCCCTGGGCCAGGCGGCCCTGGCGCAAGACGGGACAGCGCCTGCCAGCGTGGTGCCTGACGACCTGACCACCATGCCCGCGGTTTCCGATGCCTATCGCCCGGCCACCACACCCTGGGGCGATCCCGACCTGCGCGGCACCTGGCCGATCAACGACATTGCCGAACTGCCGGTGCAGCGCCCCGCCCAGTACGGCGACCGGTTCTGGAAGACCGAGGCAGAAATCGCTGCCGAACAGGGTCGTGTCGAAGCGCTGGAAGAGGCTTACGAGAACGAGGACGAGGAAGGCACCATCGGGCTTGGCCACTGGATTGAATACCAGGCCGGAAGCCGCCGCACCTCCATGCTGATCGACCCGGCAGATGGCCAGCTTCCACCGCTCACGCAGCAGGGTATCCATGACGCCTCGCTCAACCGCGCAAGCTGGGTTGGCGGCCAGACGTTCGACTGGGTGGACGATTTCGACAGCTGGGACCGGTGCTGGACGCGCGGTTTCCCCGCTTCGATGCTGCCCTTCCGCTACAACAACGGCATCCGCATCTACCAGTCGCCCGGTTACGTCGTGATCGCGCTGGAAATGCTCGGCACGCGGGTGATCCCCGTCAGCGGCGATACCGAGCAATGGCCTGCCGCGCTTACCGGCATGTTCGGGCAGAGCCGGGGCCGCTGGGAAGATCACAACACGCTGGTGGTGGAGACGACCAACCTCCAGCCCGGTGCCAGCCCGCTGAACATGGCGACGCGCGGCGTGCCGCCCAACAACACGCTGCCCACCAGTTACGAGGCGACAACGGTGGAACGCTTCCACATGATCGGCCCGGACACGATCACCTATGAGCTGACCTATTCCGATCCCGTGGTGTGGGAAGCACCGTGGACGCTGCGCGTCGACTGGACGCGTGACGACAGCTACGAGTTTTTTGAATATGCCTGCCACGAAGGAAACGTGCAGGTCCGCAATTACATCACCGCTGACCGTGCCTTGCGCGAGCAGGAATATGCTCGCGGACGCATGGTCGATCCGATCGATCCGGACGCTGCGCCTCCGCCCAGCATGGATCCGGCCAGCCGGGGTGTAGGAAACGACGAGTAAATGCTATGATGCGCCCCTGCAAGGCAAGCGCATCGCCTGAATACGCTTAGGAGAGACGAGAGATGGCAAAGTTCAATTTCACCATTGGCAAGACACTGGCAGCGGCTTCGCTGGCGGTACTCGCCGCAACCAGTGCCGGTGCGCAGCCCGTGCCGGACGACCTTACGGTAATGCCCGACGTGCCCACCGATTTCGATCCGCCCCGCACGGCATGGGGTGATCCGGATATGCGCGGCATGTTCCCGATCGACAATATCGCCAGCCTGCCGATGCAGCGCCCGGCCCAGTTCGGCGACCGTTTCTGGCTTACCGAAGAGGAGTATTCCCGCCGCCAGGAACAGTATGGCCGTTCGGATGCTGCCTATGCAGCTGAAGACGAAAGCGGCACCATCGGTATGGGGCACTGGGTGGAATCCGATGCCTCCGGCCGCCGCACCTCGCTGCTGATCAGCCCGGCCGATGGCCAGTTGCCCGCGATGACCGAAGAAGCGCAGGCCCTGTACCAGGCCGGCCGTTCCAGCTGGACGCCGGGCACGATCCACCAGTGGATGGATGACTTCGACACCTGGGACCGTTGCATCACCCGCGGGTTCCCCGCCTCCATGTTCCCGTTCCGCTACAACAACGGCATCCAGATCATGCAGGCCCCGGGCTATTTCGTGATCAACCTGGAAATGATCCACGACAGCCGCATCATTCCCATCGTCAGCAGCCGCGAGGAAATGGACGCCATGCGCTGGCCGGAAAGCGTGCGCACCTGGATGGGCCAGTCGATCGGCATGTGGGAAGGCAACACGCTGGTGATCGAAACCACCAACATTATCGCGGGTGACAGCGCCACTTCCGTGCTGTCCGAACGCGGCCCCAGCCCGCTCAACATGGCGACCATGGGCGTGCCGCCGTTCAACACCATCCCCACCAGCGAGGAAGCTGTGGTGGTGGAACGCATCACCATGACCGGGCCTGACCACATCGTGTATGACCTGACCTATACCGACGAGGAAGTCTTCACCGCACCGTGGACAGCCCGCCTCGACTGGACGCGTAACGACGAATACGAGTTCTTCGAATACGCCTGTCACGAGGGCAATGTGCAGCCGCGCAACTACATCACGGCAGCGCGCGCTGGCCTCGAAGCAGCAGAAGACACGTCCGGCGGCGAAACCGGCGGCGAATAACAACTACCGAGCAGGGGGCGCATCCGCAGTCCGGCACCTTTTCGCGAAGGTCCATGGCAGCGGATAGCGCCCCTTCTCTTTGCGGTCCTGCCGATCGGGCTGCCGCAAATGCAGGGGAGAGAATGCACATGAAATCCATTGCCACGAAAGCCGCCTTCGCTGCGGCCATGCTCGCAGGGCTTTCCGCCTGTGCCGGCAATTACCAGCAGGCGCAGACATCCGCGCCCGCCGCCGCCGCGACGAGCATCGCCACCGGCCCCGTCTCCACGCTGCAAGGCATGGTACAGGGCGTACCCGGCAAGCTCGATGGCATCACCGTGTTCAAGGGCATTCCCTTCGCCGCCCCGCCGGTGGGCGATCTGCGCTGGGAACTGCCGCAGCGCCCCGCCCCGTGGGATGGCGTACGGATGGCAGACACCTGGGGTGACAGCTGCGTGCAGAACCCCGCGCCGCAGCGCTTTCCCGTCAATTCCGCCACAGATATGCCGGACAGCCCCGGCATTTCCGAAGACTGCCTCTATCTCAACGTCTGGACCCCGGCGGAAACCGATGCAGAGAAGCTGCCGGTGATGGTCTGGCTCTATGGCGGCGCATACAATGAAGGCGGCGGCTCCTCCCCCTTCAGCCAGGGTGACCAGCTCGCCGCGAAGGACGTGGTGGTTGTCACTTTCAACTACCGTGTCGGATCGCTGGGCTTCATGGCGCACCCCGAACTCACCGCGGCATCGCCGCATGGCGCATCGGGCAACCAGGCACTGGGCGATTCCATCGCCGCGCTGCAGTGGATCCAGAACAATATCGCCGCCTTCGGGGGAGACCCGGACCGCGTGACGATCTTCGGTGAAAGCGCCGGTGCTGCCATGAACGGCGGCCTTGCCGGTGCACCGCCCGCAGAAGGCCTCGTCCACCGCGTGATCAGCCAGTCGGGCAACTGGATGGGCCTCAACATCGCTCCGATGACCGCGCGTGAAGCGGCGCAGGAACGCTCCATGGCCGCCGCGCAAGAAAACTTCGGCACCACCAGCCTCGCCGAACTGCGCGCCATTCCCGCTGAGGAAATCCACGCCAAGATTCCCGGTCAGGGCATGATCATCGACGGGTTCATCATTCCTGAAGACCTGTCCGTGGCCTTTGCCAATGGCCGCCAATTGAAGGTGGACGTGCTCAACGGATCGAACGAGGATGAAGGCAGCTTCACCGCCGCCTTCGGCCCGCCCGCCACGCTGGAAAGCTGGAACCAGGGCGAAGGCTTCCGCTGGGGCGATCTGGTGGAACAGGGCCGCGCCGCCTATCCCGTCTCGACTGACGAGGAAGCCCGCGCGGTTTCCACCATGCCCTTTGGCGACAACATGAGCTGGCTGCACCGCCAGTTCGCCGAATACCAGGCAGAGATCGGCCAGAACGCCTATCACTACTGGTTCCGCCACGATCCGCCCTATGATGCGGACCGGGCAAACCTCGGCGCAGCGCATACGGGCGAAATACCCTATGTCTTCAACAATCTCTGCGCCCCGCGCACCTTCCCCGGCGGCTCGTCAGTCGAACAGATGTGCGGCAACCCGGAGGAAGAAGCCTTCGCAGACCTCGTCTCGCAATATTGGGTGAACTTCGCGGCCACCGGCAACCCCAATGGAGAAGGCCTGCCGCATTGGCCGCAGGTGGATGAGCTTGGTGCGAACGAGGCGATGATCCTCGATGCTGGCAACACCGGTGTCGGCCCGTGGATGGGCGAGGCAAAGATTTCGCTCTACGACGCGATGTTCAAAGCCCGCGTGGCGGACCCGCTCGGGATCGACGCGGAGTAATTTGGGCTTCGTGCTGACAAGAAGGGCCGCGCGGGGTGACTCGCGCGGCCTTTTTGTCTTGACGAGCAAACTCTCTGGCCGATCTCATAGAGATTGCAGCCAATCAGGTTGTTGCATAGTCAATTACCATGCGCATTAGATCGCCAACTCTGTTCCTGCCTCTGCTGGCAATTCTCTCAGCTTGCCAGGCGAAGGACCCGTCGCCATCACTGTTGGCTATGCCGAATGTCGAAGAGTGTGAGGCTCATGGTGGCTCGGTTCAGCCGACAGGTTTCTTGGGAACCTCCCGTTGCATCATCCCTACGCGAGACGGCGGAAAAACCTGCGATGACAGTTCAAAATGCGAAGGCCGATGCCTTGTAGACGATTGGGAAGGCGCGCGACCGCCAGCGGTCGGAACCAGAATGAACGGCATGTGCGAGGCTTCCAATCTGACGTTCGGATGCTTTGCAGAGGTGCAGAACGGGCGGATTGCCAGTCAATTTCTTTGTGTCGACTAGCCTCGGCTGACCACACCGTTCGCAAACCAGTATGATTGTCACACCGAACTTGGATCGGTGTCCATCTCTCCAATTGTTCGGATTGCGCAGGCGGAGAACTGGATGCCGGATCAAGTCCGGCATGACGGGATTGGGGCGGTGTGCTGTTTCCTACAGCGCCTGCTTGCCTGCATTGTGCGGCGTTATGCCTAGCCCCTCGCCTCTGCCACCTTTCCCACGCAATTTCCTTACCTTACACCTCCTCCCGCCCCGCCAGATTTTCTCCCCCATAACCGTGTTCCATGTGTTCCAAATGTTAACGCGGCGACTCGCGGCCTCGCACAACCACACGAACAATTGTGCAGTCGAACAAGCGCAGCTAGTCTCCTGCCGAAGCCGGGTGAACAACCGGCCAAAGAACAGAAAATCAGCTGGGGAGGACTGTACGTGAGAGGGACAATCACAAAATCGCTGATGGTGACCACGGGGCTTGCCGCCATGTCGCTGGGCGCTGCGGCGCTGGCGCAGGGCATGCCGAGCGCGTTCGAGATGCAGGTGCAGCAGGGCCACGATCTTTACGCCGCCAATTGCGCGGCCTGCCACGGCGAGACGCTGGCAGGCGGGCAATTCGCTGGAACGCTGAAAGGGCCGGTATTCCTCTCCAACTGGGGCGATGTGCCGGTGGGTGAGCTTGAGGCCTATATCCGCACCTCCATGCCCCCGGGCGGTGGTGGACGCTTGTCCGATGCTGACTATGCCGCACTCACCGCGCTGATCGTGGCTGAAAACGATGCCACGCTGGAGGAGCCGGTTTCTCGCGGTCTGGCCACGCTGATGCCTCCTGCCCCTTCGATCGAGGAGCAGAACGCCATCGGCATCGGCGGCATTTCGGTGGCACATCCGCTGCCTGAAAGCCCCGCCCCGAACGATCCCTTCGCCACCTACCAGCCGGTCACCGCAGCCGAACTGGCTGATCCTCCCGCAGAAGACTGGCTGACATGGCGGCGCGGACAGCGCGGGCACGGCTATTCGCCGCTGGCGCAGGTCACGCGCGAGAATGTGACGCAGCTCAACACCGCATGGGCGCAGGCGCTTCCCGCCGGCCCGACCATGCATGAGCCGCTGGTGCATGACGGGGTGATGTATGTGTTCGGCTATGGTGACGAGATCTTCGCCTTCGATGCTGCCAATGGTCGTCCGCTGTGGCGTTACCAGCGCCAGCTGCCCGAAAACACCATGCTGCAATCGAAGAAGACCATGGCGCTGTGGGGCGACATGGTGATCGCCGCCACCTCTGACCTGCACATTATTGCGCTCGATGCGAAGACTGGTCGCCCGGTGTGGGATGCGCAGATGACCGATAGGCCCGGCTTCCGCAGCAATGGCGGGCCGATGGTGGCAGACGGCGTGGTGATGGCGGGCCTCGCCTCGCAGGAACCGGGCGGCGGACTGATCGTCGCGGTCGATGCCGAAACCGGCGAGAAACTGTGGGATTTCGCCACAGTTGCAGCTGAAGGCACCGAGGGCGGAGATACGTGGAACGGCTTGCCTGATAGCGAGCGTCGCGGTGGCTCGGTCTGGACATCGGGCACCTATGATCCCGACAGCGGTCTTGCCTTGTGGGGCGTGGCGCAAAGCTATGACACGGGCCCTTTGCGTGATCGCAAGCCGGGCGAGAACAATGACGGGCTGTTCACCAACTCCACCCTAGCCTTCCGTCCGCGCACGGGTGAGCTGGTCTGGTATTTCCAGCATATGAAGAACGACCAGTACGATCTCGACTGGGTGTTCGAACGCGTGATCGGCAATGTCGAAGTGGATGGCGAGCTGCGCCGGGTGATCATGACCGGCGGCAAGGAAGGCCTGTTCGACACGCTCGATGCCGAGACGGGCGAGTATCTCTCCACCGTGGACATGGGCTATCAGGATTTCATCATCGCGATCGATCCCGAAACCGGCGACAAAACGCCTGACCCGGCGCTGCTGCCGGGGCGTGATCGTCCGCCGGTCTTCATGTGCCCGCACGCAGGCGGTGGCCGCAACTGGAGCCCGACTGCCTTCAACGAGGCGACGGGCGAGCTGTTCGTCAACGCGCGCGATACCTGCATGGAGCTGGTACCGGTGCAGGAAGGCGGCTTCCTGTCGAGCGGGGTGGATGTCTATTACTCTGCCCCCGCAGACAGCGATGGCAACTACGGCATGTTGCAGGCGATCGACATGGTAAAGGGCGAGGTGAAGTGGGAAGTGCGCCGCCGTGCGCCCTATGACGTGGGCATCCTCGCCACCGATGGCGGGCTGCTGTTCACCGGCGCGATGGACCGCGAGTTCATCGCCTATGACCAGGAAACCGGCGAGCAGCTGTGGCGCACCGCCCTTCCCGGCGTGCCCAATGCCAGCCCGATCACCTATTCGGTGGACGGCAGGCAATATATCGCCGTGGTCACCGGTATGGGCAATCCGCTGGCCTTCGGCTTGCCGGACTTCACGCCCGAATTCCCGCTGCCGCAGGTCAATTCGGCTGCGGTGCACGTCTTCGCCCTGCCTGACAGCGTCGAGGATTGATGACTGAGGAAGGGCGGCAATCTGCTCTTTCCTACAAAAAAGGCCGCCCTGTAACGGGGCGGCCTTCTTGTTTTGGTGAGGTTGTCCTTGCGGCTTATCAGCCCGAACAGGCAATCCCCGCCAGCATGTTGATATACCAGCCGTCGATTTCCGGATCGACCATGGCACAGTCATAAACGCCCAGCGTGAAGCCGATGGCGCGACCGCAGAACACGATGATGACCCAGAAGATGATCGACAGGATACCAGCCACCTTCGCGCCGGTGGGCAGCGAGCTGGAATTGTCCCATTCGTTCACCGACTTGTAGGTGACGAAGTGGAAGATCAGCATGTTCAGGCCAGCCAGGGCGAGCAAGCCCATCTTGGTCATGAAGAACGGGTTGATCATGTAGCTCGACGCCTTGCTGATAAACAGCAGCGTGCCGGTGATCGCGGCCAGCACGAAGCCGATCCACGTCCACTTGAGCGTGTCGGAAGACATCTTGCTGGCAGCAACATTGGTAGATGCCAGGCCCAGCAGGCGAAGGTCCATGACAAGGATGGTGCCGAATACGGTCACCAGCGCCATGACATGCACCGATTCGATCATCGGGAAGGCCCACAGGCTTTCCGCGAGCGCAATGCCCAGCCCGCTGTACTGGATCGATTCCCAGACGGTTGTCGGCTCAGGATACATAAACATTGTCTTATCTTCCCCTCAAACCGGAATGTAGGCGATCCAGCGACCAGCCAGCATGATGAAGAGCCACAGCACGATCAGCGCCAGCGCGGTGTTGCGCGTTCCCGAAGCAGCCTGCACCACCCCGCCAGCGCCCTGCGCACGCACGGACTTGAAAAAGCCCAGCGTGATGACGACGGTGATCAGCAGCAGGATCATCTTGATCCAGAAAACGGCGTTGATCATGTTGCGCAGCGGTTCTGCAGTCAGCATCAGCAAGCCGCTGATGACGATGCCCAGCAGGCCATACCACACCCACGGCACATAACGCTTGGCGACCACGTCCATCGGCAGCGTTTCAGCGGCCTTGCCGTGCACCCGGAGCGACAGCATGATCAGGGCACCGAAGGCAGCACCGATCGAGACGATATGGACAACCTGCGCGAGCGGGACGTTCCAGAAGTTCTCGACCATGAACAGGCTGAGCGGCGTTTCCATCATCCAGAAGGCAAGGTCGAGGAGGAATGTTTCCCTCAACCAGCCTGTGATTTCGAATAACAGGTCTAACAACATTGTGTGAATATCCCCTCGTATGAGCTCTCCGTGTGACCAGCCGTTTGAACGCAAGCCAGCCACCTAAACCTTGATTTCGCGCAATTGGGGCAAATTGCCGCCAGCGCACTCCCTCACTCACTCTCGCTTCGCCGACTGGCCAGCCAGGCCATCATCAACGAAACCCTAACTCCAACCAGCAAGCCTGCAGAGTAACATTACCGTAACAGCGCAGTTTCACCCCGCTGCAAGGCTCGATGCCCCGTGCCTCGCCCGACTCCCCTGCCGGAGTTCGCGCGAATGCAGCTAGCTGCTGGTCGGCGTTGCGCCAACCCCCGGATGCCAAGTGTGACGAATCGCGACAATTTGTCACAAAGCCAAACTCGACAATCCAGGCGCAATTGGCAACGGAATACGGACAAGTTCAATCGCGCTGATAAAACCTGGCCCCCGCCGTTGCCGATTTATGCAGCTAGTGCAGGCGGAGGGCCATTGTCAAAGCTTCGCTGCGCCTTTAGGACAGAATCAATTAGGGCCTTGGCGGGAGAGACGCCATCACGGCCCAACGGACGGATAAGTGAAAGAGGGGAATATGCGTCAGGCCAAGTGCCTACTTCTGGGAGCATTACTGGCAAGCGCCAGTGCCGGCGGCGTAGTCGCGCAGGACTCCATGCCCGATGGCGACTGGCGCACGATCAACCGCGATCTTGCGGCCACACGTTACTCCCCGCTGGATGATATCAATCGCAGCAATGTCGAGGGCCTGCAGCAGGCATGGACCTATCCCTTGCGCGCCTTCAACACCGCCGTTCCGCTGGTGGTGAACGGGAACATGTACATCACCGCACAGTCGCGTGTGGTGGCATTGAACGCAGCCACGGGCGAAGAAGTGTGGACCTATGAGGCCGAGGGCGGCGGTCCGGGCATGGGCTTTTCCGGGCGCGGCCTTGGTTATTGGGCCGGTTCGGGCGATCATGCCCCTCGCCTGCTGGTAACCCGCGGCTCCTCGCTGATGGCGCTTGATGCCGCAACGGGCGAGCCGGTGACAAGCTTCGGCAATGGCGGCTCGGTCGAGATCAATCCCGGCTATGGCGGCACCCCCACCATCGTTGGCAACGTGGCGGTGATTGGTGCGGCCACGCTGGAAAGCCCGCGCGGCGCGCCAGGCAACCCGCGTGCCTTCAACGTGATCACCGGCGAAAAGATGTGGGAGTTCGACACCACCCCCGCTCACGGCGAACTGGGCGGCGACACATGGGGCAATACCGGCGCAGAAGGCCGCGGCGGCACCAATATGTGGGGCTTCATGGCCACGGTGGATACCGATACCAACACCGTTTACCTGCCGATCGCTGGCCCCGCGCACAATTATTACGGCGGTGATCGCCCCGGCTCCAACCTGTTCGGCAACTCGGTTGTCGCGGTGGACGCGGAAACCGGCGAGTACAAATGGCATTTCCAGACGGTCCATCATGACCTGTGGGACGTTGACATGAGCCATGCCGGGCCGCTGGTGCCGCTCGCCAATGGTGAAAAGGCGATTGCCAATGTCGGCAAGTCCAGCCTGTTCTACGTGCTCGATTCCGAAACGGGTGAGCCGGTCCATGCGGTGGAGGAAATGCCCGTTCCGCGCGGCAACGTGCCGGGCGAATATTACCACCCCACGCAGCCCATCCCACAGGTCACGCCGCCCTTGAGCCGCGTGAGCATGACCTTTGACGATATCGTCACGGCTGAAGATACCAACCCTGCCCATGCGCAGGCCTGCCTCGACACATGGGACAAGGCTGGCGGCTATATCAACGAAGGCATCTTCACGCCGTTCATGTACCGCACCGAAGGGTCGCCACTCGTCTCCACCATCCAGCTTCCCGGCGGGATCGGCGGGGTGAACTGGGGCGGCCCCACCGCCAATCCCACCAATGGCATGGTCTATGTCAACGCGCTCGACACATCGCTGGTTGGCTGGGTGGAGCGCGTCCAGGGTGACGAGCCCTACAGCTTCGATGCTGCGGTCCCGCCTGCCTATGACCGGGCGAGCGTGGACGGCAAGGGCCCGTTCTTCAGCTTCCAGGCCCCGCTGAGCGGTGAATATGATGAGAACGGCCGTCCGGTCGGCGTCGCCGCGCCGTGTTACAAGCCGCCGTGGGCGCGTTTGACCGCGATCAACGCCAATACCGGCGAGATCGTGTGGGCAGTGCCATTGGGAATCTTTGAAGACCAGCCAGAAGGCAAGCAACTGCTCGGCAATGCCGGCAGCGCAGGCCCTACCGTTACCGCAGGCGGACTGGTTTTTGTGGGTGCAACCAATGATCGCCGGTTCCGGGCCTTTGACGCGGACACCGGTGAGCAGCTATGGGAGACCACGCTCAACGGGAACGCCAATGCCAATCCGATGACCTATCGGGGAAGCGACGGCAAACAATATGTCGCCATCAACGCCAGCGGCGTTATCATGGTGTATTCTTTGGATCAGTGATTTGCATACAGGAGAGGTTATGCAGGGGATTAAGACATTTTCGACGGCAGTTGCAGCTGCAGCGCTCCTCGCGCTTGGCGGTGTTTCTGCCAGCGCCAGTGCCCAGGACAGCGGCATGGAGCGTATTGACGGCAAGCCCAACCTGAACGGTGTGTGGCAGGTCATGAACAACGCCAACTGGAACCTGGAACCGCACAGCGCGGCTGCCAATCCGGTTGCCGATCGCCTGCTG
>JAUIJI010000055.1 GCA_030431435.1 Alphaproteobacteria bacterium
ATCACCGAAGGGCGTCTGGGCCGGGACAAGGTCCTGCTGCTGAAGCCCGAAACCTTCATGAACCTGTCCGGCCAGTCGGTGCGGGCCGCGGTCGATTTCTACAAGCTCACGCCCGGCGACGTGACCGTGTTCCATGACGAGCTCGACCTCGCCCCCTTCAAGGTCAAGGTGAAGACCGGCGGCGGGAATGCCGGCCACAATGGCCTGAAGAGCATTACCCGCCATCTCGATGCTGATTTTCGCCGTGTGCGGATCGGCATCGGCCATCCCGGCCACAAGGATCGGGTGCACGGCCATGTGCTCGGCAATTATGCCAAGGCGGAAACGGACGACCTTGTCGCAATGCTCGGCGCTATTGGCGCAGAGGCACATTGGCTGGCCGAAGGCGATGATCCGCGTTTCATGGGTGACGTGGCCCTACGGTTGCAGGGCTGAAAGCGTCGGAAATTTTGACAAACGCGGTTCTTAATATGTGCCGTTAACCTTCGAAACCCGCAGAAAACCGCGATTGGCACACCCCTTGCGTATTAATCCCCCGTCATTCGGTAACCTTTGATTTTTGCCTTTTCGGGGGATTTGATATGTTGAAGAAAGCACTCATCGCAGCCAGCCTGGCTTCTGCAGCACTTGTCGCTACGCCGGCATCCGCCACCTTCTGGTGGGGCGGAAGCAGCGGCGGCAGCTGCAAGTGGTATTGCTCCGGTTCGACCAGCTCGAGCAGTTCCAGCAGCTCCAGCTCTTCGAGCTCCAGCAGCTCCTCTTCGTCGAGCGGCGGCAGCACGACCAGCGGTGGTTCCACCACCAGTGGCGGCACCCAGGTCCCTGAACCTGGCATGCTCGGCATGTTCGGTCTCGGCCTCGCTGGCGTGGCTTTTGCCCGTCGCCGTCGCCGCAAGGCCTAAGCCAGACCACAAAGGTACCCGGTTTTCGGGCGGGCGCTATCCTACCAGCGCCCGCCCGTTTTCATTTGGCAAGGGGCAGTTGGCCGTAGACAGCCCATTGCAAGCTTGCCGCCTAAGTCCTAAAGCGCGCGCCATCTCCTGAACACGAGGACTTACAAGATGGGATTCCGCTGCGGGATCGTGGGCCTGCCCAATGTCGGCAAGTCGACCCTTTTCAACGCTCTTACCGAAACGCAGGCCGCACAGGCCGCGAACTATCCCTTCTGCACGATCGAGCCGAACGTCGGCCAGGTCGCCGTCCCTGATCCGCGCCTTGATGATATCGCCCGGATCGCTGGCAGCGCCAAGATCATCCACACGCAGCTTTCCTTCGTCGATATCGCTGGCCTTGTGAAAGGCGCGAGTGCTGGCGAAGGCCTCGGCAACCAGTTCCTCGGCAACATCCGCGAGGTGGACGCCATCGTCCACGTGCTGCGCTGTTTCGAGGATGACGATATCCAGCATGTGGCCAACAAGGTGGATCCGATTGCGGACGCCGAAGTCGTCGAAACCGAACTGATGCTGGCGGACCTCGAAAGCCTCGAGAAGCGTGTCGAGAACGCCAAGCGCCGCGCCACCGGAGGCGACAAGGAAGCCAAGGCCCTCGCCTCTGTGCTCGGACAGGCGCTTGAACTGCTGAAGGACGGCAAGCCCGCCCGCCTTGTCGAACCCAAGGATGATGAGGAAGCCGCCCTCTTTTCGCAGGCCCAGCTGTTGACGGCAAAGCCGGTGCTTTATGTCTGCAACGTCTCCGAAGAAGACGCTGCAAGCGGCAATGCGCTGTCCGAAAAGGTCTTTGCCAAGGCGGAGGCCGAAGGCGCGCAAGCAGTGGTAGTATCTGCCGCGATCGAGGCTGAACTGGTCGGCATGGATATGGATGAGCGCAAGGAATATCTTGCCGAACTGGGGCTGCAGGAAACCGGCCTCGCCCGGGTTATCCGTGCCGGATACGATCTTCTGGGCCTGAAGACCTTCTTCACTGCAGGCCCCAAGGAAGCGCGTGCATGGACCTTCCCTGATGGCGCCAAGGCGCCGCAGGCCGCAGGTGAAATCCACACCGATTTCGAAAAAGGCTTCATCCGCGCCGAGACAATCGCTTTTGCAGACTATGTCGCGCTTGGCGGGGAAGCAGGGGCAAAGGATGCCGGCAAGTTGCGCCAGGAAGGCAAGGAATACCTTGTCCAGGATGGTGACGTCATGCTGTTCAAATTCAACGTCTGACGTATCTGCGGCCAATCACCGCGAACACAATGAAACGGCGCGGAAGAGGATATCCTCTCCCGCGCCGCTAATTCATCCGACTTTGCAGACGGGTGGTCTTACAGGGTCTGCGCGTAGGCAGCCCAGAACTTCGCAGGCAGTTCGCGCGGACCGCTAACCTGTGCCAGCGTGGCCTCGGCAGCATCACCCTTGCCCTGACGGGCCTGCATCATGCCAGCGCGCAACAGGGCGAGATTGGTGTCCACACCGCCCTTCTCAGCCGCCATCAGATACATGGCTTCAGCTCCGGCCCAATCGCTGAGCGAAAGCAGCACATCACCAGCCAGCAAGGCGCTTTCGCCGGTCGTATCTGCTTCGGCTTCCTGCACCATCGTGGGAGCTTCTTCACGGTCACCAGCCATACGGGCATCGATCTGGCTGCGAACGTCGATGTAATACGGATCACTCTCTTCGTAGAAACCCTTGCGCAGGCCGTCTGCAAGCAGGCTGTCGAGCTCGTTCGACATGATGCGCGGATCTGCTGCCGCGATATATCGCGAATATTCGCCAGCTGTGGTCAGCGAGTTGGTGGTGCGCATCAGGCGCAACAGGTCCAGCTGCACGCTCTCGTCAACTTCTGCCAGGGCGTTCACGACCTGCAGGGCATTCATCCAGTGCGTTTCAGAGGGCTGGTGCGTCACCAGCAGCAGGCCTGAATCGATCGCCGGGTCGAGTTCGCCATATTCGTAAGCTGCCTGGAGGGCGCGCAGCATCCACTGGGCCGGGACCTCGCGGCCAGCGGCATCCGCATCGGCCACCTCACCTTCGATAAAGGCGACAGCGCCGGAAACATCGTCCTGCTGGTAATAGGTCTCGGCGATGAGGCCGACAGGATCGTTCTCGGTCCATCCGGCAGCCTGTGCTGCCAGGAGCGCCTCGCGCGCTTCGTTGTAATCACCCATGTTGAAGGCGATGTTGCCGACAAACCACTGGAATTGGGCCACGCTCTCGGGAGCGACCTTGCCGCTTTCGAGCATCAATTCCAGGCCGCGGCGCTGCCATTCGGGGGAGTTGGTCTTGTTGCCGGCGATCAGGACAAGGTTGCCCGTCGCGAACCGCTCGTCTGCGTTCTCGACAAGCGCGACAATCGCATCGAACTGGCCAGCGACGGATGCCACATCGCCGCCTTCGGCATTCACCACATCGGCCACAGGCTGGTAGGCACCTGCCCAGTCATCGGTATAATCCTGCGCAGCAACGGTTGCCGGTGCTGCACCGGACACGACTGCGGCACCGCCAGTAAGGGCGATGGCCATCGCCATTGCGGATACGAGGCTCTTGGCTGATTTGCGGCGAGCGGGGCGGGACGTGAAAAGCATCAATTAACTCTCCTGAGTGGGATTCCTGACCGCCATCAAGCGGCCTCTTCTGTTTCGGATTGCGCTACTGCATTGGAACGCACCGGATTGCAAATATGTCCTACATAAATGGCGCTGAATGATGATTGAACGCCCTGCCTGCCCATTCGTTCAGAAATCCCCCCTCCAAGTGTGGATAAAGCGCTCTGTCACACCCGCTTGACCGTGCTTGCAGGCACTTATTCCCCTAGGGTCCTCTCGTCACCAAGAGACATGAATAACTAAGGCGACGGTACGCAGGTGAGCGAAGAAAACGAAGACGGTTTGCCGCCCGAAGGTTCGGGCGAATATGATCGCATCGACATCGTCGATGAGATGAAGACGAGTTATCTCGATTACGCGATGAGCGTGATCGTGAGCCGCGCCCTGCCCGATGTGCGCGACGGGTTGAAGCCGGTGCACCGCCGCATCCTCTTTGCCAGCCAGGAAGGCGGCTTCGTTTACAACCGCCCCTATCGCAAGAGCGCCAAGATCGTGGGTGACGTGATGGGTAACTATCACCCCCACGGTGACAGCGCGATTTACGACGCGCTTGCCCGCATGACCCAGGACTGGTCCCTGCGCGTGCCCCTGATTGACGGTCAGGGCAACTTCGGCAGCATGGACCCTGATCCGCCGGCAAGCATGCGTTACACCGAAGCGCGGCTTGCCAAGGTGGCAACTGCCCTGCTCGACGATCTCGACAAGGATACAGTCGATTTCGCGGACAACTATGACGGGTCGCGTTCCGAACCGACAGTCCTGCCTGCGCGCTTCCCCAACCTGCTAGTCAATGGCGCCGGCGGCATCGCGGTGGGCATGGCGACCAACATCCCGCCGCACAACCTTGGCGAAGTGATCGACGGCTGTTTTGCCATGATGGACGATCCGGGGATTACCTCGGAACAGTTGTTCGAGATCATTCCGGGGCCGGACTTTCCCACCTCTCCGCTGATCCTGGGCCAGACAGGCGCGCGCAACGCCTATACCACCGGTCGCGGCTCAATCATGATGCGCTGCCGCCACGAGATCGAGAAGACGCGCGGCGATCGCGAAAGCATCGTGTTCACCTCCATCCCCTTCCAGGTCGGCAAGTCCGGCCTCGTCGAGAAGATCGCCGAGGCCGCCAAGGACAAGCGGATCGAAGGCATTGCCGATATTCGCGACGAATCCAGTCGTGAAGGCGTGCGCGTGGTGGTTGACCTGAAGCGCGATGCTTCACCCGAAGTCGTGCTCAACCAGATCTGGCGCTACACACCCGCGCAAGCCAGCTTCCCGGCCAATATGCTCGCAATCCGCGGCGGCAGGCCGGAAACGCTGACGCTGCGCGATATCATCCAGGCCTTCATCCAGTTCCGTGAACAGGTGATCACGCGTCGTACCAAGTTCGAGCTGAACAAGGCGCGCGACCGGGCGCATATCTTGCTCGGCCTTGTGGTGGCGGTGTCCAATCTGGATGAAGTGGTGGCGATGATCCGCTCCTCGCCCAATCCGGCAGAGGCGCGCGCCAAGCTGCTCGCCAAGGAATGGCCGATCGGCGATATCGCGCAATATATCCGTCTGGTCGAAGCAATCGAACCCACCGCAGACGAGAGTGGCGGGACCTACAGGCTATCCGAACGGCAGGTGAAGGCCATTCTTGACCTTCGCCTCCACCGCCTGACCGCACTCGGTCGGGACGAGATCGGGGACGAGCTCAAGGAACTGGCACTCCAGATCGAGGAATATCTGGCGATCCTGGCCGACCGCGCGAAGCTTTACGAAGTGATGCGCGGCGAGTTGCAGGAAATCCGCGATCTCTACGCCACCCCGCGCAAGTCCGAAATCGCGCCGGCCTATGACGGGCTGGAAGACGAAGACCTGATCGAGCGGGACGAGATGGTCGTGACCGTCACCATGGGCGGCTATATCAAGCGCACCCCGCTTTCGACCTTCCGGGCGCAGGCACGCGGCGGCAAGGGCCGTTCGGGCATGGCGACCAAGGACGAGGATGCCATCACCGAGCTCTTCGTGACCAGCACCCACAACCCGGTGTTGTTCTTCACCAATCTCGGCCGGGTTTACCGCATGAAGGTGTGGAAGCTGCCTGAAGGCGCCCCGCAGGCGAAAGGCAGGCCGATGGTCAACCTCTTGCCGCTGGGCGATGGTGAGCTTGTCACCAACGTGCTGCCCCTGCCAGAGGACGAGGCCGACTGGGAATCGCTGCACATCATGTTTGCCACGGCGCAGGGCATGGTCCGCCGCAATTCGATGGATGCCTTCACCAACATCCCGTCAAACGGCAAATATGCGATGGGCTTCGTGGAAGGCAGTGGCGACCGGCTGATCGGCGTGAAGCTGCTCAACGAGGACCATGACGTGTTCCTCGCCAGCGATGCCAGCAAGGCGATCCGCTTCAGTGCCACCGACGCGCGCGAAACCAAGAGCCGCACCGGCATCGGCGTGCGGGGCATGGCGCTGGACGAAGGTTCCGAAGTCGTCTCCATGGCCGTGCTCGAGCAGAACGATGCTGACGTGGAGCAGCGCGAGGAATATTTGCGCGCCGCGCCATGGAAACAGGCCAATGCGGGCAGCCAACTGAGCGAAGAACACGCCCGCATGGCGGAGAAGGAGGAGTTCATCCTCACCGTCACGGCCAATGGCTATGGCAAGATTTCCTCGGCCTACGAGTACCGCCAGATCGGCCGCGGCGGCAAAGGCCTCGTCAATATCGGCTCGCCGGAGAGCGATCCGGAACGCAACGGGCCGGTCGTCGCCAGCTTCACCGTGCATCACGGGGACCAGATCATGCTGGTCACCAACCGCGCCAAGCTGATCCGCCAGCCCGTTGATTTCCGCCACCTGATCGATGGCGGGTTCGAGGATCACAAGGGCTGGTCGATCATCGGCCGCACCGCATCAGGCGTGCGCATCTTCGATGTGGCTGAGGGTGAGAAGGTCGTGGGCGTTGCCCTGATTGACGAAGTCGAGGCTCCCGAAGACGAAGCCGAAGAAGCGGTAGTCGAAGAGATGGTGGAACGCCGCGGCGGCGGGGACGAGACTACTCCGGATACAACCGTGGACCGCGACAGCAATCTGGATGAGGGTGACGGCGGAGACTAGGGATTGGTTGCAAGCCGATGGCCATATTTGAAATGCTGTCGCTACGCACATGTGCTACAATGCCAAGATGCTTTCACGCTTGTTTGCGATTTCGTTCTTGCTCCTTACAGGGTGCTCTCTGGCCGAGGCCGATGAGCCTCTTCCAAACGGCTACCGCTTCGTCGAAGTATCAAAGGGTAATGGGATGATCATTACCGACGATGGCGAAATTGCCGTCTATCCCAACGTGGTGGAATATCGCTTGAATGGTTCGCTCGTCGTTGGGCGACGCGAACTAGCTACCGACAACACCGATTATTCCCAACCTTTTGTTAAGGGGCTCGGCAGCTTTGTTTTCGATACCTCAACAGGTAGGCTGATGCAGGGCCTATCCCAAGCAGAAATCGAATAACTGCTAATCACTCAAGAACTGGTCTCGTCTAACTCACAACCCGCAATTCCGGATCCCTCTTCCGCAGGGTCTGCACCACGCCGGTCGTGATCAGGAACATGCCGAGGTAGTAGATCGGCCAGACCATATATTCGGGCAGGAAGTGGCCTTGCAGCGGGCCCATGTCGGCAAAGATCAGCAAGTCGCTGGCCACGAACAGCATGGCGCCTGCGCCCACGCGGTAGCGCGGGAAGTTGCTCGCCCAGGCGCTGGAGGCCATGCCGCCGAGCGCCAGACCGTACAGGCCGACCTGCCATGCCGCATCGCGATCTGCGGGGAGCAGCCATGCAATCACCGGGGTGAGCAGCAGGGTTACACCAACCACCCAGCTTTGTGATCCGGTGAGCTGTCCGCGCTTGTTGCGCAGGAACACGCCCATCGCCAGCACATGGAACAGGAAGAAGAGCATGCCGCCGATCTGCATGTCCCATACCATCGCCATGTCACCCAGAGACGCAGCACCCAGCGCCCAGCCCAGCAATTTCGCGTCGGGGCTTGAGTGGCGAACAAAGGCATAGACCGCGAGCAAGCCAACGCCCGCACCCTTCACCAGCATCAGATAGCCTTCGGGAAACGGCGTAAAACGCAGGTAATAGAACGCCAGCGCCGCCGCGAAGGACAGCAGCAGGAATGGTCGCTTCTCGGCCAGCGCGCGTCTGCTCACTGCGATCTCCTCATGCCGCAGTGGGTGGCCCAAAAGTCACGTGGCGACAAGCCCTCACCTGATCGTCATCCGCAGGCTTGACTCTCGCCATCATTCCCCTATTTCTGTTTTTACAGAAAATACGGAGGGTAACGGCAATGACCAATATTCCCACCAAGGCCGAACTGCTCAAGACAGTCCAATGGCGAGACCTCGTGCCGATGAAACCGGGGGACGGGATCGTCGAATGCCTCCACCCCGTTCCGTGGTTCGCGGCAAGCCTCACCCTCGCCCATTTCGAGCATTACCTGCTGGCCCTGCCCTGCACCTTCATGTTCTTTCTCACCGCTCTCAGGCTTAACCATGAAGCGATCCACCACAATCTCGGTTTCGATCCACGCGGCCATCATCTCGTGCTGCATGGGCTGAGCATGGTCATGCTGTTGTCGAACCATTCGGTCGCGTGCAACCACCTGCAGCACCACCGGCACGCCGGACAGGAAAGCGATCTTGAAGGCAAAGCCGGGCGGATGCAGCTGTGGCAAGTGGTGTTCTACGGCCCGCTCTTCGCACTCGAGACTCATGCCAACGCCTGGAATAACGGCAGCAAGGCGCAGCGCCGCCGCATGGTCACAGACGGCGCACTGAATCTCGTCCTGCCCGCACTAGCCCTCGCCTTCAGCAGCCATGCGCTCGCCTATCACCTCGTGATGATGCTGGCCGCCCAATGCGCCACCGCCTTCTTCGCCGTGTGGATCACCCATCACGGCTGCGAGGGGAGCGATATCGTTGCCCGCACCCAACGCAACAAATGGGTGAACCGGGCGAGCTACAACATGTTCTTCCACCTTGAGCACCACACCTTCCCTGCCGTGCCAGTAAAGCGCCTCGCAACCCTGGCCGAGCGGCTCGACAAGGCCTTCCCTGCTTTCATCGCCCGCGCGCAGCGTGTGGTGCCCGGACCGGAGTGATTGCACGATGGCACACCTGTCTCTATTTGAGCGCCTCATGGCACATCAGGTACACATCATCGGCGGCGGGCTCGCCGGAAGCGAAGCAGCATGGCAGCTGGCCCAGCGCGGTATCCGCGTGAAATTGTCCGAAATGCGCGGCGGCGGCGGCGAAACCCCGGCGCACCAGACCGACGGGCTGGCCGAACTGGTCTGCTCAAACTCATTCCGCAGCGACGATGACACCAAGAACGCCGTTGGCCTCCTCCACCACGAGATGCGGCGGCTGGATTCCCTGATCATGCGTGCAGGTGAAGTGGCGCGCGTGCCTGCGGGCAGCGCCATGGCGGTGGACCGCGATGTCTTCTCCGCTGAAGTGCAGAAGGCGCTGGAGGACCATCCCAATATCGAGATCGTGCGCGAGGTGGTGGACGAACTGCCCACATCCGGCATGACCATCGTCGCCACCGGCCCGCTTACCGCGCAATCGCTCGCCCAGAGCATCGTCAAGGCAACCGGCGAAGACCGCCTCGCCTTCTTCGATGCCATCGCGCCCATCGTGCACCATGACAGCATCGACATGGATGTCTGCTGGAAGGCCGCGCGCTGGGACAAGGGTGGCAAGGACTACATCAACTGCCCGATGAACAGGGAGCAGTACCTCGCCTTCCACCAGGGCCTGCTCGATGCGGAAAAGGGTGATTTCAAGGAATGGGAGGCTGACACCCCCTATTTCGAAGGCTGCATGCCGATCGAGGTGATGGCGGAGCGCGGCGTGGATACCTTGCGCTTCGGGCCGATGAAACCTGTCGGCCTCGACAACCCGCACTGGGCCACCGAAGAGCACCCTAACGGTCGCTGGGCCTATGCCGTGGTGCAGCTGCGGCAGGACAACAAGCTCGGCACGCTGTGGAACATGGTCGGCTTCCAGACCAAGATGAAGTACGGTGCGCAGGTGGAGCTGTTCCGCACCATCCCCGGCCTCGAAAAGGCAGAGTTCGCGCGCCTTGGCGGGATGCACCGCAACACCTTCATCAATTCGCCCATGCTGCTGGATCGGCAGCTGCGCCTCAAAGGCGGCGAGCACATTCGCTTTGCCGGGCAGGTTACCGGTTGCGAGGGCTATGTCGAAAGCAGCGCCGTTGGTCTGCTCGCTGGCATGATGGCAGCGACTGAATTGAGCGGCGAACGATGGGTCGCCCCACCGGCGACGACCGCCATGGGATCGCTGCTCTCGCACATCACCGGCGACGCCGAAGCGAGCGACTATCAGCCGATGAACATCAATTTCGGCCTGTTCCCGCCAATGCACGAGGTGAAGAAGAAATCGCGCAAGGAAGCCTATACCGAGCGCGCCAAGGCTGACTTTGGTGATTGGCTGACGGGAATGAAGGCACTCGCGGCCTGATCAGCTATCGGCGGCTGGGTGCGCTGGTGGCAAATTCGCTCTGGCTCAACCAGCCATTGCCGTCTGCATCCATCTCCGCGAACCGGTCTGACGTGGTTACGGCCCACTCCTCGAAGGTGAGGAGGTTGTTGCCATCTGTATCGAGCTTGCGGAAGCTGTCAGTCCTGGTCGACATCATCTCGTTGCGAGTGATGCGCCGGTCGCGATTGCGATCATAGCGAAAGAAACGCCGCTCCTCCCGCGTCAGCTCGGTGCTTTCGGGCGGCGCAGGACCCTCAAGGCCTTCAATCTCGGCAAAAGGCAGGACTTCCGGGTCCACCTGCCCGGGATCTGCGAGCGGTTCCTGTTCGGGCGGTGGAGCGCCCTGCTCAACCGCGGCCCTGCCTTGAATCCAGAACAGGCCGATACCGACCAGCGCCAAAGCTCCAAATGCCCCCAGGATGATGCGGTTCATCGCGAATCCCCCATTACAAAGAGGAAGTTAGCGCCCGAAAAGCCCCACTCGCAAGGCCAGTAATGCAGAGCCCGGCCCTGCGAGCATTTCAGTGCTGCCGCGCGAGACAGCACGCATGGCCAGGGCATGGAGGACGGCAAGCGGGCGCAAGCTACGCGGCAGCCTTTGTGGCCGGCCAGCCAGCTCAGGCGATTTTCCGGCCTTGTCCAACTCGCCCGCCAGTTCCGGATTGGCAATTCGCAGCTCAGCCAGCGTCCATTGGCCCGCTGCTTTCTTGACCGCATCCGTAGCACTGCCTCCTGCAATCAGGCCCGACCATGCACGCCCCCTCGCCTTCGCGAGTTCCTCCAGCTCGCTCGCTTCTGGAGTTTCAACCAGCATCACTTCCCACCCATCAACAAGCGGAGCAAGGCAGGCCGGATCGATCTTGCCGGCTTGCAGGCGTTGAAGAAGCGGCTCTCCCTTCGGCCATTGCGATGGAGGCTCGGCAAGACGTTCACGCCACCACGCCAGCTTGATTTGCGCAATCATCACTTCGCCCCTGTTATGCACGACAGACGCCAACCGCTGGTCCAGAAGCAGGAGGTTCAGCACGTCCTCGCGCGAGGAGGCGGGCGCATAGGACAAGGCAAGGCGCTGGACGAGAGGGAGCGATTGAACGGTCATGGGGCTGCCTGCGGATGCCATCGCGCGGGAATAATCGCAATGCCGCACTTGCAGGTCTCATGGTTGTCGAGCGGGCCAAAGGTTAAACTGCCTGTAGCCCATCTCTACGGTGGAAATTCCGGTCTCAGTGCCATCGCCTCAAGCAAGAATTAACCATGGCTGTTTGCGATGGGCTTACAGGCACCGGTCTATGGCGATGGCATGATCGGCGTTCCGTCCAAGTTGCCCAAAGGCATCATGCGATTGCTTGCCCGCCTCGCGCGGGACAATCGCGGCAACGTGCTGCTGATCTTCGCCGCCTCGCTGT
Organism: Alphaproteobacteria bacterium; assembly: GCA_030431435.1. GTDB lineage: Bacteria > Pseudomonadota > Alphaproteobacteria > Sphingomonadales > Sphingomonadaceae > Alteraurantiacibacter. The sequence continues at coordinate 11,499 of JAUIJI010000055.1, forward strand.
TCCCCCTGCTCGCGCTGATCGGCAGCGGAATTGACATGGGCCGCGGATACCTTGCCGAAACACGCTTGCAACAGGCCTGCGACGCGGGTGTGCTGGCCGCTCGCAAGCGTCTGGGCACGGAAGTCGCGGTTGGCGGGGAGATACCCGGTGCGGTTGCCGACACCGGCCAGCGCTTCTTCAACATCAACTTTCGCGATGGGGCCTATGGCGCTGAAGGCCGTGATTTCCAGATGATCCTGGAAGACGACCTGGCCATTTCAGGCACTGCGAGTGCTGACGTGCCGACGACACTGATGAGCCTGTTTGGTCATCGCTTCCTCGAAGTCAGCGTGGCCTGCCAGGCGCAGGTCAACATGTCGAACACCGACATCATGATGGTGCTCGATACCACCGGTTCCATGCTGTTCACCAATGATGGCGACGATGTCGACCGTATCACGGCACTGCGCAACACGGTGAAGAGCTTCCACGCGCAGATGGAAGCAAACAAGTCTACCGGAACGAGAATCCGCTACGGCTTCGTGCCTTATTCCACCAACGTCAACGTGGGGCATCTGATGCAGGACGGCTGGCTGGTCGATGACGAGTGGGAATACAACTTCCGCGAAGCCAAGGGCGGCGGCAAGTTGGAAGAACGTCCGGTCTATGAGACCAACTATGAGTTGATGAGCGGCGGGGTGGAAAACGGCACCAGCTATTACGAATCCGCTTGCCCCGCATCCGACAAGACCTGGACCCTGCTTGAAGAATGGACCGACGCAGACGGCTGGAAGCACCAGCGCGCACTCGAAACGGGGACGCAATACAATTGTACCCAGGTTGACACCTCCACCTGGGAGGTAACGCCTAGGACCTACAACGACCACACCTATATCTGGTCCACTCGCCAGACTGGCACCGAAACCTTTGATGCGGGAACGTGGAGATATGCCACGATGAAGTTTGATCTGGGTTTCCTCAATAACTCCACTTCGACAACCGTCCCGATGGGCGGAACACCGAGCAACCCCGTGGACGTTTCGGTTTCCTATCGCGGCTGCATCGAGGAACGCGCGACTTACGATATACTTGATTATGACAACGTAGACCTGTCGAAAGCGCTTGATCTCGACCTGGATACCCCACCGGATCCGGACGATGAGGACACGCAGTGGAAGCCGATGATCGGCGAACTGAGCTATGCCCGCGAGCAGAAGATTAACGGCAAGGGCAAGTTCACGCCCGGTGCAGTGAATAGCGACGAGAACTTCGTCAATTCCTATTGGTGGGGCTTCGCCGCATGCCCCTCGCCCGCGCTTGGTCTTGCCGAAATGACCGCCAGCGAAGTAGCGACTTATGTCGACAACCTTGATGTGCAGGGCAGCACCTATCACGATATCGGCATGATCTGGGGTGGGCGGCTGATCTCTCCGACAGGTATGTTCGCACCCGAGGATGACGATGCCGAATCGCAGACATCGCGGCACATGATCTTCCTGACTGATGGCGAGACTGCACCCTACGATATCTCCTACACATCTTACGGCATTGAACCGATTGACCGGCGGCGCTGGTCGCAGAATTCGAAACTCACCCTGACCGAAACCGTCGAAGCCCGGTTCAGCTTTGCCTGCGAGGAAGTGAAGCGCCGCAACGTGACTGTCTGGGTGATCAGCTTCGGCACCGATGCGAATCCGGTTATGCAGTCCTGCGCGGGAGACGGTCGCTATTTCGTGGCTGCTGATGCTGAGCAACTGCAGGACGCCTTCAGCGATATTGCTGCGCGTATGGGCGAACTGAGGATCACCAACTGATGGCGCGCAGTGCATTCCTGCCTCGCCTGATGCGCGATGAAGGCGGCGCGACGCTGGTCGAATTCGCGATGATCGCACCGGTGTTCTTCATGGCGCTGATCGGCATGTTCGACATTTGCTACAACATCTATGCAGCCTCCATGGTCCAGGGCGCAATCCAGAAGGCCGCACGCGATTCCACCATCGAATCTGCATATTTGAGCCAGGAAGAGATCGATAGCCGCGTAACCAATGCTGTGCAGGATGTCGTCCCTTCCGCCGAACTGACCTTCGAGCGCAGCGCCTACACCAGCTTCAGTGACATTGGCCGGCCTGAGGACTTTACCGACTCGAATGACGATGGCCTTTGCAACGACGGCGAACCGTTCGAGGACGTGAACGGTAATGCCCAGTGGGATACCGATCGCGGTTCCGATGGTTTCGGCGGTGCCCGCGATGCGGTGCTCTACACCGTCACCGTCTCCTATGATCGGCAGTTTCCGCTTTATCGCATGGTGAAAATTCCCAAGCGCGTGACGACCCAAGCCACCACTGTCCTGCGCAACCAGCCTTTCAGCATGCAGGAAACCACTATATCGGTGGAGTATTGCACATGATTGCCGCCGGGAAAGTCAGGCTGGTGAAGCTGCTGCGCGATACCACTGCGCTCGCGGCGACCGAGTTTGCGCTGTGCATGCCGATCCTGCTCAGCGTGGGCCTTACAGGTATGGAGCTGGCCAATCGCGCCATCACCCAGATGCAGGTGAACCAGTTGGCCGTGCATATTGCCGACAACGCCTCACGCATCGGTGACCAGTCCATGCTGCAGGACCGCCGGATTTACGAACGCGATATCCAGGAACTGTTCTACGGCGCCGAAGTGCAGGCGGGTGACAATATCGAGCTGTATGAGCGCGGACGCGTGATCCTCAGCAGCCTCGAGGTCGTGCCCGGCACAGATGATGACCAGTATATCCACTGGCAACGCTGCATGGGTGCCAAGAATCATACATCGAGTTTTGGCGAAACAGGAGACGGGCTGGACAGCGCCTTTCCGGGCATGGGGCCGCCAGGCGAAGAGGTGATTGCCTTCGACGACGAAGCCGTGATGTTTGTCGAGATCGCTTATGATTACGATCCGTTGATCGGCAATCCCTACGGCTTCCCGGCAACGATCATCACCACCGCAAGCTTTACTGTACGCGCCGATCGCGATCTGGCGGAAATCTACCAACTCGATCCCGACAATCCGGATACGATTGCCGACTGCGACACTTTCGGCACCACGAGTTTCAGTGCTGTAGACTGATCGGGCAGAGCGAGCCGGGCGAGAACGCCCGAGTAACCAGCCCTGCCCGTCAAAGTCCGTCGGTCAATCCTTGTAGCAGACCTTCTTCGCCGCAGCGACGATGCGCGGGGCATCGATCAGTGCAAGCTTTTCAAGGTTTGCGGCATAGGGCAGCGGCACATCCTCGTTGCATACGCGGGTCACCGGCGCATCGAGGTGGTCGAAGCCCTGCTCCATGCAGACCGAGATGATCTCCGACGCGATCGAGCACACCGGCCAGCCCTCTTCTGCCACCACAACGCGGTTGGTCTTGGCGAGGCTTTCCAGCACGGTTTCGGTATCAAGCGGGCGCAGAGTGCGCAGGTCGATCACTTCGGCATCGATGCCTTCTTCCGCCAGCTTCTCGGCAGCTTCCAGCGCGAACTTCACGCCGATGGAATAGGACACAATGGTCACGTCCGCACCTTCGCGCACGATCCGCGCCTTGCCGATCGGCAACACGTGGTCATCCAGCTGGGCGACCTCGAAGCTGTTGCCATAGACCAGCTCGTTCTCGAGGAAGATCACCGGATCCTCGCAGCGGATCGCCGCCTTGAGCAGGCCCTTGGCATCCGAGGAGTCATAGGGTGCGATCACGATCAGGCCGGGAACGCTGGCGTACCAAGGCGCGTAGTTCTGGCTGTGTTGGGCGCCGACGCGGCTTGCCGCGCCGTTCGGGCCGCGGAACACCACCGGACAACGCATCTGGCCGCCTGACATGTAGTTGGTCTTCGCGGCGGAGTTGATCAGGTGATCGATCGCCTGCATCGCGAAGTTGAAGGTCATGAATTCGACCACCGGCCGCAAGCCGCCCATGGCAGCGCCTGTGCCGATGCCGGCAAAGCCGTACTCGGTAATGGGCGTGTCGATCACGCGCTTGGGGCCGAATTCCTCGAGCAGGCCCTGCGTAACCTTGTAGGCGCCCTGGTATTCCGCCACTTCCTCGCCCATCACGAAAACACGCGGATCAAGGCGCATTTCCTCGGCCATGGCATCGCGCAACGCTTCGCGCACGGTAAGGTTGGCCATGTTGGTGCCTTCGGGAATTTCCGGATCGGAAGCGCGCGGCTTGGAAGCAGGCTTTTCAGCTGCAGCGGCCACGGCAGGCTGGGTTTCAGCCTCTTCTGCAGCGGCCGGTTCCTCATCCTTCGCCGGAGCGGATGCCTGCACGTCGGAGACGTCCTCATCCTCGCCCGCCAGCAAAGCGATCACCGTACCCACGGCGACATTCTCGGCACCTTCCTCGACGAGGATCTTGCCGACCACGCCTTCGTCAATGCTCTCGAATTCCATCGTTGCCTTGTCGGTCTCGATCTCGGCCAGCACGTCACCGGCGGAAACCGTGTCGCCTTCCTTGACCATCCACTTGGCGAGGGTGCCTTCCTCCATGGTGGGAGAAAGAGCGGGCATTTTCAATTCGATAGCCATCAGTAATCTCCCACCAGCACATCAGTGTAGAGTTCTGACGGCTCCGGCTCGGGAGAGCTTTCTGCAAACTCGGCTGCTTCGCCAACGGCGGAGCGGATGCTCTTGTCGATCTCTTTCAACTTTTCCTCGTCCACGCCCAGCTTGATCAGTTCGGCCTTGGCCAGTTCGATCGGGTCGCTCTTTTCGCGAACACCCTGCACTTCCTCACGCGTGCGATATTTCGCCGGGTCGGACATGGAATGGCCGCGATAGCGATAGGTGTTGAGCTCCATCAGCACCGGCCCATTGCCACCGCGCACATGCTCGACCGCGATCTTCGCAGCCTGGTGCACTTCCAGCACGTCCATTCCGTTCACATCCATGCCGGGGATGCGGAATGCGGTGCCGCGGCGGTAGAACTCGGTTTCAGCGCTCGAGCGCTTGACGCTGGTGCCCATGGCGTACTGGTTGTTCTCGACAACGAAGATGATCGGCAGGTTCCACAAGGCGGCCATGTTGAAGGTCTCGTAAACCTGGCCCTGGTTGGCAGCGCCATCGCCGAAATAGGCCATGCACAGCCCGCCATCCTCATTGTACTGATGGGCGAAGGCCAGCCCCGCACCCAGCGGAACCTGCGCACCCACAATGCCGTGACCGCCATAGAACGCATGTTCGGTGCTGAACATGTGCATCGAGCCACCCTTGCCGCGGCTGATGCCTGCCTCGCGTCCGGTCAGCTCTGCCATGATGATCTTGGGATCAATACCGTAAGCGAGCATGTGGCCGTGGTCACGATAGCCGGTGATCACGCTGTCCTTGCCCTCTTCGAGCGCGCTCTGCAGGCCGACTGCAACCGCTTCCTGACCGATATAAAGATGGCAGAAACCGCCGATCAGACCGAGGCCGTAGAGCTGGCCGGCCTTCTCCTCGAAGCGGCGGATAAGCAGCATTTTCTCGTAGAAGGTGAGCAGTTCCTCCTCGCTGGCATCAAAACGCTTCGACTTTTCGAAACGCTCATGCAGGCTGCGGAGTTCGAAATCCTCGTCTGTTGCGGCGGGGTTCGTCGGTTTCTTCGCTGCAGGCTTCTTGGCCGCCGGCTTCTTGGCTGGCGCCCGCTTGGATTTCGAGGTGGAGGAAGATGATGCTCTTGCCAAAGTCGCGTGTCCTTTTGCGCACCGAAGGGGGCGGTGCTTATTGCATCAACGCCTATAGGCAATTGAATCGCAGCGATGCAATGGCGCGATGTGACGTTGAACCGGAATGGTTAGAATACCTTCAGGCAGAAACCGTCAGGGCTTCTCGTCGAGCTGCACGACATATTCGTCGCGATGGGCAACGTTCAGATTGTGCCGCACGAGTTCGCTTGCAAGGTCAGGATCCACGTTATCGGGATCAAGGAGTCTGACCTTGTTGGCAAGGACACCGGCCTCACTCTCAAGCTGGGTAATCTGCGCTTCACGCATCTCCAAGACGGCAGATTTCTCGCTCCACGAAAGCATGCCATAAGGTCCGACCAGCGCCAGCGCACCCAAGGCCAGCAGCCACACCAGCGCCAGTAACTGGATCCTCTTTTCGCGTTTGGTGGCTGCCATGTTCATAGCCTTTAGAGAATCACACTTCTGCATGGGATTCAAGCACATTCGGCGGCAATTTGTGGCGAGGCGAAAATAGTTTCCGGCAAGGTGCCTTGCCGCACCCCTCCAGTCCGGTTACAGTTGCAACTATGCCTGAACCCGAAGCCACCACAATTGCCAATCCCCTCGCCCTCGACGGGTTCGAATTCCTTGAGTTCTCGGCCCCTGAGAAGGGCCTTCTAGAACACGCCTTTGCCACCATGGGATTCACCCAGATTGCTCGCCATCGCACCAAGGACGTCCAACTCTGGCGGCAAGGCAATATCAACCTGATCGCCAATTACGAACCACGCAGCCCGGCCGCCTATTTTGCCGCCGAACATGGTCCGTCCGCTTGCGGCATGGGATTCCGCGTGAAGAATGCAGCGCTAGCCTATGATGAGGCGATCAGGCGCGGCGCGGAACCGGTAGAGGTACCCACAGGCCCGATGGAATTGCGCCTTCCCGCCATTCGCGGAATAGGCGGCTCGCTCATTTACCTCATCGACCGCTACGACGATGACTTGTCGATCTATGACATCGATTTCCGCTATCTCCCTGACACCGAACGCCATCCAATCGGCGCGGGCTTTACCGATATCGATCACCTCACGCATAATCTCTACGATGGCCGCATCGCCCATTGGGAGAGCTTCTACAGCCGCATCTTCGGCTTCACCGAGTTTCGCCAGTTCGACGTGACCGGCGAATACTCAGGCCTCAACACCAAGGTGATGGTCGCGCCCGATGGCAAGATCCGTATCCCGCTGAACGAGGAAGGCGGTCAGGATGGCAAGGGCCAGATCGCCGAATACCTGCGCGCTTACAATGGCGAGGGGATCCAGCATATCGCCTTCTCAAGCCCCGACCTTTGCGCCTCGCTCGACAAGCTGGCAGACAACGGGCTCCAATTCGCGCCGCCCCCGCCCGACACTTACTATGACCAGCTGGACGAACGATTGCCCGGGCATGGCCAGGATGTGGCCGAGCTGAAAAAGCGGGCGATCCTCGTCGATGGAGATACGAGCGGCACTTCTTCCCGCTTGCTGATGCAGATCTTCAGCCGCCTGATGATTGGACCTGTCTTTTTCGAGTTCATCCAGCGCAAGGGCGACGAGGGATTCGGCGAAGGCAACATCGAAGCCCTGTTCCGCTCGATCGAGGAAGACCAGCGCCAGCGCGCGGATAACCGCGCATAGCGGGATTGAAGCGACCGGCCTGCGCGCCTAAGGCTCTCATGTGTTCAGTGATGCGCAAGGCACTTGCGCACATGGCAGCTCGTCGCCACTGTATGGCCCGAGAGAGGGAGTTTGCATTCATCATGACCGCGCATCGCGCCACCTTGTTCCTGACCGGAGCTGCAGCTCTGGCAGTCCTTGCCACACCCGCATCCGCGCAGGTTGCAGACGACGTCGTGCTCAACATCATGCGCGAATGCGCCCGCATCGATGATCCCAGCGCCCGCCTGGCCTGCTATGACAACAATATTCGCGCAGCAGGCGCCAATCCGCGCACTATCCCGGGTGAAACAGTGGTGAGCGGTTCGGGAGCGGTATTGTCCGGCCCCAGCGGAACCCGTGCCACCACCGGTCGCGAGGGCTTCGGTGCCGAGGACATCCGCGGTCCGGAACGTTTCGAGGCGCGACCCGGCGAGTTGCAGGAGCTTACGGCGCGCGTCGCGAGTGTGCGCCAGGTCGGCGTCGGTCGCTACGTGATCACCTTGCAGGATGGGGCCGTGTGGCGCTTTGCTGACAGCGTCCCCAGCACCTACCGCGTGCCGCGCGAAGGATCCGAAGTGGAAATCAACCGCGCTTCGCTGGGCAGCTTCCTGATGCGTTTCAACAACCAGCAGTCGGTCCGCGTCGAACGCGTCCAGTAACAACCGGCGGCCTTCGCCAGGCGTTTCCGGGATTAACGCTCAGGAATGACCCAGTTCCTCGAACGCCTTTTCACGTTCAAGCTGGACGATCGCATTGCGGCGGATCTTGTCAAAAGTGGCAAGGAAGCCTTCGCGTTCCTCTTGTGACAGTGGCGCAAGCAGGAAGGCACTACGTTTGCGGCTGGCGTCCTGGATCAGTTCGAACAGCTTCTGGCCTTCCTCGCTCGGCGTAAAGAGGCCATGCCGCCTGCCCGGCTTGCCCTCTCGCACAACCAGTCCGCGTTCGACCAAGGCATTTACCGTGCGCCCGGCCTGGCTGTGATCGCGATCAATCCGTTCCACCAGCAGGTTCCATGGCAGAGGCGGATCGCGCCCGATCTCGTTGAGGACCCAGGCCTCGAAATTCGAAAGTTTGGTCAGGCGCTTGAAAACAAGCGAACCACTGCGACTGAAGTAAGAGCTGAGCGTCATCAATGGCGATATGATGCGCGAGCGATCCATAACGATCTTTTCGCCACCATCACCGCCGCTTTCACTCTCGACCGCGGCACCCGGCCGAGGAAACTCGCGCGTTTCCTGCGTCTGGCTCAGCTCACGTTCTTGTTCATATAAAACAACCGCCTGGTCGAGCAGTTTCTCAATGACTGCGAAGAACCTTCGCAGCTCCTCGTCACCGATATCGAAGGTCAGCTCCCGGTTGCGCAAGTCGGCAAGGCGCAACAGTCGTTCGCTGTGTTCCACACCCTTTCGCGTCAACTTCAAGGGAGAACGCAGCTGGGCGCGCTCGATCATCTTGATCTCCAGCAGGCGTTTGACCGAGCGGCTGACCTGTGCCTTGTCCA
>JAUIJI010000056.1 GCA_030431435.1 Alphaproteobacteria bacterium
TGGCGCGGCTCCAGCCAGAAGCACGGCTGCGGCGAAGGCGGGTTGCGGGATAGGACGGTGTCATGGTGCCTCGCCTCCTGCCGCAAAAGCGAGCGCAGGGCAATTGCGCGCAAGCGCACCGTGCTGCTGTTCCTCAGCGGACTTGCTGGCGATTCTCCAGCCGGTCGATCTCGCGAACCGGCTCTGCCAGGGCAGCAGGATCAGGACCAAGGTTGGCCAGCGCGGCCCCCGGTTCCACACGCTGCAAAACACCCAGCTGGGCGCGGAAATCCTCCAGCTCGCTGCCAGTCAATTGCGCGCGGGTGACGAAGCTGACGCTGGACGGGTCAATCTTCTGGCCACCGCGATACATTTCGTAATGCAGGTGCGGCCCGGTGGAGAGGCCCGTCGAGCCGACATAGCCGATCACCTGCCCGCGGCTGACCTGCTGGCCATTGCGCACGGCAATGCGGCTCATATGGGCATAGCCGGTGGCAAGGTTGCCGCCATGCTGCAGCTTCACGTAATTGCCATAGGCGCCGTTGCGTCCGGCCATGGTCACGCGGCCATCGGTGGCGGCATAGATCGGCGTGCCATGGGCAGCGCGGAAATCGAGGCCCGAATGCATGCGGCGATAGCCCAGGATCGGGTGGCGGCGCATGCCATAGCGAGATGTGACGGGTCCTGGTACGGGGCGCATCAGTCCTTCGCGCTGTTCGCCCACACCCGACGCTTCGTAATATCGGCCCTCAGGCCCCCAGCGCATCATGCGGCGGCGCGGTTCGCCATCGCGGATGATCGCCGCATAGAGCAGCTCACCCGTCTCGATTTCGCCCGTTGCGGCACGCTTGTAATCGACGATCAGGTCGAATTCGTCATTCGCCGAGATATCGCTCTCAAGGCTCATTTCGTTGCCGATCACGCGCAGGAATTGCTGCACGGATCGGGCGGGCGCACCGGCGGCACGGGCAGAGCGGTAGAGGCTGTCCCCCACCGTTCCGCGAATGCGCAACGGTGTGGCATCGACCATGATCGGGCGCGGATCGAGGTAGAGCTGATCGCCGCGGCGTTCCACCGCCAGTTGCAAATCGAACCGTGCACGGAAGCTCAGCGCATCAACAGGGCGCGGCTGGCCCACGGCGAGGCGGCGGCCCAGCGTAATGTCCACCTGCGTGCCGGATTCAATATCGTCGAGATCGATCGCGGTGCCGATCATCCCCGCGATCTCGCGCGCTTCGGCATCGCTCACCCCGGCACGGCGCAACATGCGGTCGAAACTGTCGCCCTGGGTCAGTGTCGCCACCATGTCCAGGCGCGGACGCTCGGGCGCATTGGCGAGCGGAATGACCGCGGCGGTTGCCCCCATGCGCTTGCCATTGTCGGCACCCAGCGCCAGCGGCATGATCATCTGGCTGCGGAACTCGTCGCGCACATTGTCATCGATCGCCATTGCGGGCGCGGCTTCGACCGAGGAAAAACCCGGCCATGCCGCGATCGAGATTGCCGTGAGTCCTACAAGCGTCAACGCGCCGCGAAACCAGCGGCGGGACCCGATATCGCGCGCAAGATCGGGCGCCAGGTCAATGTCTGAAAGCCGCAGCGAGGCCTGCTCGCGCCATTCATGATAGCGATCGGAGAATCCGGAAATACGCGATTGGCGGCGCGGCTGCTCGGACGGGCCGTCGGCGATCACTTGCGCCAGCGACAGGTCGGCAGGGGGAAAATTTCCCTCCGGGCCAGCCGGCTGCGCGTGCCTGTCGCGGTCCTTGAACAAATGTGGCCTCCATACAGGCCGCACGATTCCGCCTGCCCGACGCAGATACGGAGAATTGCGGCCCTGTCCGGGTCAATGTCTTGCCATGTGTCCTGCGCGCATAAAGTAAATTCCGCCTTAACGTCGACGGGCCGAGTCCTGCGAGCGACGGGCCGAGTCCGCACTTATCCACAAGCGGATTGCCGGGCGCGCGCATTGCCCGTTCGCCCCTGTTGCGCGCAGGCCATTGCGCCTCCAGATTGGTCTCCATTGTGAGCTCTCACGCATCAGACAGCCGGATCCGCGCGGTCCTCGGGCCGACCAACACCGGCAAGACGCACCTCGCGATCGAGCGGATGTGTGGCCATTCGAGCGGCGCAATCGGCTTCCCGCTGCGGCTGCTGGCGCGCGAAGTCTATGACAAGGTCTGTGCGATCAAGGGCGAGAACCAGGTCGCGCTGATCACCGGCGAGGAACGGATCGAGCCGCCGAACTCGCGCTATTTGCTCTGCACCGCCGAAGCCATGCCGAGGGACGGAGGCAATCGAGCGTTTGTCGCACTGGACGAAGCGCAGATTTCCGCAGATCGCGAGCGCGGGCATATCTTCACTGACCGGCTGCTCAATGCTCGGGGTCGTGAGGAAACCATGCTGCTGGGTTCCGCCACGCTGGAGCCGATGGTGCGCGCCTTGCTGCCGCAAGCAGAGATCGAGGAACGCCCGCGCTTTTCCACCCTGCGCCATGCCGGGTCTGCCAAGCTTTCCCGCTTGCCGCCGCGCAGCGCCATCGTCGCCTTCAGCGTGGAGGAGGTCTATCGCGTGGCCGAATTGCTGCGGCGGTTCCGTGGCGGGGCAGCGGTAGTGATGGGCGCGCTCAGCCCGGAAACGCGCAACCGCCAGGTGGAACTGTTCCAGTCTGGCGAGGTGGATTACATCGTCGCCACCGATGCCATCGGCATGGGCCTCAACCTCGATGTACGCCATGTCGCCTTTGCTTCGCTGTCCAAGTTTGACGGCATGCGGCAACGGCGGCTGACCCCGGCAGAGATGGCGCAGATTGCCGGCCGTGCCGGTCGCCACCAGACCGATGGTACCTTCGGCACCATGTCAGGCGGCAGGCGCAATGCGCTGGAGTTCACCGAGGACGAAGTCTACGCCATCGAGCAGCACCGCTTTGCGCCGTTGACGAAGCTCTATTGGCGCGAGCCCAATCCGCGATTTTCCTCGATCGACATCCTGCTCGGCGATCTGGAACGCAAGCCCGACCTGCCGCAGCTTGCCGCTGCGCCCGAGGCGATCGACCTCGCCGTGCTCAAGCGGCTCGCAGATGACGAGCGTATCCGCAGCGAGGCCAATTCCTCGGCGCGCGTGTGGCGCTTGTGGGAGACCTGCCAGCTGCCCGATTTCCGCCAGCAAGGCCCGGACATGCACGCCCGCTTCGTGCGGCGCCTGTGGCAGGACCTCAAGGGCGGGCACATTGGTGCCGACTTTGTCGCGGCGCGAATCTCCGAACTGGGCGAAGTGCGCGGTGATATCGACACGCTGCAAGGTCGCCTCGCCGCGATCCGCAGCTGGGCCTATATCTGCCAGCGGCCCGACTGGGTGCTGGCGCGCGAAGAAATGGCAGCGCGCGCGAGGGGTGTGGAAGCCAAACTCTCCGACGCCCTGCACCAGCGGCTGACAGAACGTTTTGTAAACCGGCGCACTGCTGTATTGATGAAAAACATGGGAAAAGACGCTTCATTGTTGCGAGTAACGCTGGCTGAGGATGGCAAGGTCATGGTCGAGGACCATGCGATCGGCCACCTTGAGGGATTCCGCTTCGTGGTAGACGAGAAGGCCGATAGCGAGGAGCGCAAGATGCTGCTCGCCGCGGCCGAAAAGCACATGCCGCAATTGCTGGCGCAGAAAGCCACCTCTTTGGTCGAGAAGGAACTGGGCGAATTGCGCATTGCCGGCGGCAGGATCGTCAATGGCGACAAGCCGGTGGCGAGCCTGGAACGCTCGACAAAATCGCCGACGCGATTCCGCATCGTGCTGGAGAAGGAGCTGGGCGCGCTCGATCCCGCCAATCGGGACAGGCTGGTCGAGGCGCTTGAGCACTGGCTCGAAGGCCAGCTCGCCCCGCTCGACGTGTTGCGCAAGCTGGAAGAGGCCGCACAGGACCCTGAGGCCGGGAGCGAGGTGCGCGCGCTGCTGCTGACACTGGTGGACCGCAACGGCACCGTGCAGCGCGAATCTGCCGGCCTTGCCAATGTGCCGAAGGAAAAGCGCCCCTTCATGCGCAAGCTGGGGGTGGCGATCGGCTCGCTCGATGTCTTTGTGCCGGCGCTGCTCAAGCCCGCGCCGCGCATGCTCTTGCGCGAGCTTGGCGTGGATCGCCGCGATGTGAACGAAAAGATGGAAGCGGTGATCGAGGGCAGCAAGCACCTTCCCGCCGGATACCGCCGGGCAGGAAATCAGGCCGTGCGCATCGACATGGCGGAAAAGCTGTTCCGCGCCGCGCATGAACGGCGTGCGCGCACCAATGCCCGCAATTTCCCGGTCGACACTGCGCTCGCCACATCGATGGGGCTGGAGCCGGAGAATTTCCAGAAGCTGATGCGCGATGCCGGTTTCCGCCCGCACGAGGAAGTGCAGCTGGCAGAAGGCGTATTCGGCCCGCCGCCGCCGCGCCCGTGGAGCTGGCGCCCTCCCCGCAAGGATCAGGGTCCGCGTCAGGCCAATCGGGGTCAGGATAACCGCGGGCAAAAGGGACGTGGCCCCAAGGGCCGCGGCAATGGCTCACCCTCGCAAGGCAAACGCAAGCCCGAACACCAGCCCGCCACCAGCAACGCCGCCTTTGCGGGGCTGGCGGATCTGCTGCGGTAAGCTCTCAGGAGATTTATGCGGATAGACCTGCTGCTGACCCGCCTTCGCTTCGCCAGGAGCCGCTCGATCGCGCAGGCACAGGTCGCCCCCGGCCATATCCGCTGCAATGGCACCCGCATTACCCGCCCGAATTGCGCCGTGAATGAAGGCGATGTGCTGACCTTGCCGATGGGCCGGGCTGTGCGGGTGATAGAAATCCTTGCTTTACCCGAGCGGCGCGGTCCGCCAGCGGAAGCGCAGGCCTGCTACCGCGTGCTTGACGCTGGCGCATCAATCGCCATAGCAGGGGCAAACAACCGCGAAGACGCGGCAAGGATCTGAAGGAACAAACCGCCAATGACCTATGTCGTCACCGATGCCTGCATCAAGTGCAAGTACACCGACTGTGTGGAAGTGTGCCCGGTAGACTGCTTCTATGAAGGCGAGAACATGCTCGTCATCAACCCCAGCGAATGCATCGATTGCGGCGTTTGCGAGCCGGAATGCCCGGCCGAAGCCATCCTGCCCGACACCGAAAGCGGCACGGAAAAGTGGCTGGAACTGAACACCAAATATTCTGCAGAATGGCCGAACATCACCGAAGCCAAGGATCCGCCCGCAGATGCGGACGAATACAAGGGCCAGGAAGGCAAGTTCGACAAGTTCTTCTCGCCCGAGCCCGGCGAAGGCGACTAACTATTTGAAATAGCGGTTGTATTGCCGCCCACCTTGTTCACCAGACCTGCCTGTTGTGCTGGCACTGCCGCGCAATTGGGCAGGTCTGGTAATTTTGTTACGAATCTGTTATACTTCTGTCCAACCTCTCGTTTCACAATCGTGGAATGAGCAGACAGGAAGGCAGGTCTCCCCCTCAACGACGTGAAATTGGAATTCCGGCTGCCGATGGGTCGTGCAGTCCGAGAAATTCCTGTCGCTGAATCCGGGAAGCCTGACCGACAAGGAAAGGACAATACATGGCAGCCAATGCCCCCGCCTTCGAAGTTGGCGATTACGTTGTTTACCCCAAGCACGGCGTCGGTCGTGTGATGGAACTCCAGAATGAAGAAATTGCCGGAATGCAGCTGGAACTTTACGTGCTGCGTTTCGAAAAGGAGCGGATGACGCTGCGCGTTCCCGTGAACAAGGTCGAATCCATCGGCATGCGCAAGCTTTCCAGCGACAAAACGCTGAAGGAAGCCATGGAAACGCTGAAGGGCAAGCCGAAGGTGAAGCGCACCATGTGGAGCCGCCGCGCGCAGGAATATGAAGCGAAGATCAATTCGGGTGACCTGGTGTCGATCGCCGAAGTGACGCGCGACCTGTTCCGCCCTGAAGACCAGCCCGAGCAGTCCTATTCCGAACGCCAGATTTTCGAGGCTGCCTCCAGCCGCCTCGCTCGCGAACTGGCGGCCATGGAAAAGACGGACGAGCCGACCGCGCTGACCAAGATCCTTGACGTGCTGAAGGAGCATGCTCCGCAGTATTACGAGAATACCGAAGACGCCTGACGGGCACCTAACGGTACCCAGAAGGGCCACAAGGGGCCGCTCCGCACACCGGGGCGGCCCTTTTTGCATCTGCGATCCGGCTCGGCGAAGCGGCCAGCGCCATCGACGAGCGTATTTGAAAAATGGACCGGCCTCCTGTATTATTGTTCTAACACACAGATACAGGAACACGATCATGACTCGCTCACATGGCGGAATGGATTTCGAGAAGATGCTGCGCACATTCGGCCCGATGGCTGCCGCAGCCGTTGGCGGCATGGTGGCCGCATCGCGCAACAAGGGCGATTTCAAGTTCCGCTGGGATGACAGGGAATGGGATTGCGGCGAGGCCTTTGCCGGCGGTTTCGGCGGCGGCGTCCCGCTCGACGAGCTGGACATGAGCGGCGACACGCCGACCGAGATCGTGCTCGCTGGCGCTGACAACCTCGTGATCACCACCAGTGATGATTTCTCGATCACCGTACAAGGCGATGACGACGCCAAGGAGAGCTTGCGGTTCCGGCTGGACAAGGGCGCGCTGCATGTCGCCAGCCGCAATTCCAGCCATGGCGGAGAAGGCATCGCCACCGTCACCATCGCCATGCCTGCGCCCGAAAAGGTCACGATTGCCGGATCTGGACAGATCGCGGTGGCCGAACTGGCTGACGAGGCCGAGGTCGTCATCGCCGGAGCCGGGCAGATTTCGGTGCTCGATATCGATATCGAAGCGCTCAACGTCACCATCGCCGGGGCAGGCCGCTTCACCGCCGGGGGCAAGGTGCGCGAACTTGGCCTCAAGATCGCTGGCGCTGGCAAGGCCAAGATGAAGGGCCTTCTGGCCGAGGAGGCCGATGTTCATATCGCGGGCGCAGGCAAGGCAACTTTCGCATGCGATGGCGAGGTTGATGCGCGGATTTTCGGCACGGGCCGGGTGAAGATTCGCGGCAGCGCGCGGTGCCATGTCCGCTCGATGGGTTCGGGCTGGGTCCGCGTCGTGCCGCGCGACGACTAGGTCGGGCCGCGCTGGTGCGTTGCGCGATCAGTGCGCGCGAGGCATGTTCACTCTCACCCGGGATCGAGAGAGGACCAGCAATGCGCGCACCGACATTCATGGCCCTGGCCGCCCTGCCCTTGCTGCTCGGCGGCTGCATCGCCCGCACGGCCGTGGATGTGGCAACCGCTCCGGTTCGCGTGGCTGGCAAGGCAGTGGACCTTGCCACCACCAGCCAGTCCGAAGCGGACGAGGCACGCGGTCGTGAAATCCGCCGCCGCGAGGAACAGCTTGGCCGGTTGAGCCGGGAATATGAAGACCTCGCCGAGGATTGCGAGGATGGCGACGATGATGCCTGCCGCGAGGCGGTGATCGTGCGCCGGGAGATTGACGCGCTCTTGCCGACAGTTCCGGTAGAGCGATGATTGAGAAGACAGGGGGACGTTAAATTGGCTGGCGAGAAACCGAGACTCCGCAAACGCGAAGTACTTCTCGCGCTTTGCGCAGGGGTGCTGGGGGCCGGCGGCGCCGCGCTTTGGCTGGATGACGACGAGGACGATCGCAACTGGGATGTCCAGCTCGATATCGTCGACAGCGAAGACACCGAGGTCACTTACGATGTGCGCGATTTTGACCAGGTCTCCACCGTCGGCCCGCAAGATATCGTCATTACCTATGGCGAGGAATTCTCGGTGCGCGCCGAAGGACCCATGGGCGCGCTAAGCCAGCTTGAAGCGGTCGTCTCCCATGATCGCCTGCTCATTCGGCCCAAAGATGGCGATCTTGACGGCAGTTTGGGCGACCTTGGCACAAGCACATTCTATATCACCATGCCCGCGCTGGAATGGCTTTCGACCGAGGGCTCTGGCGAGGTTGAAGTGGATCGCATCGCGGGCGAGAGCTTCGTCGGCATCATCGGCGGGGCATCTGAAATCCAAATCGACGATATCGAGGTCGAAGATCTCGAGTTCCGGATCACCGGCGCAGGCGAAGTCGAAATGGCGGGATCAGCCAACAATACGTCCATCATCATAAGCGGCGCAGGCGAAGTGCACGGCGAGGGGCTGCGCAGCACGGATGCGCGGGTCGCGATCAGCGGCCTTGGCGAGGTGGACCTCACCGTGGAGGAAGAGGCGGACGTTGCGGTGACGGGCGCAGGCGAGGTCGACATCTTCGGCGATGCCACCTGCTCGATCACCCAGAGCGGCCTTGCCAGCGTAAACTGCGAAAGCGGCGGGAACTAGTCAGGCGGCGGCCCGCCTCAGCCTGTCGTTGATCGCCGCGCCGATGCCGTGCCTCGGGATCGGGGCGATGGCGATGCGCGGCTTGCCGGATGCTGCGGCGTCATGCAGGCATGCGTAAAGCCGCGCTGCCGCCTGCGCCATGTCACCGCTTTCGGACAGGCTGCAATCGCCGGCCACGTCGCCAAAGCCGATCAGGAATTCGCCTTCGCGCGCCTCTTCTGCATCCAGCCGCACGGGCTTTCCGGGTGAATAGTGCCGCACCATCTGGCCCGGCGCTTCGATCCCCTTCTCCGCATTCACGGGCGCGCTGCCAATTGCTTCCGTAAGCGCCTCGCGCGTCACCGGCCCTTCGCGCAGCAGGCTCCAACTGTCATTTTCCCGCAAGGCAATGATCGTTGATTCCAGCCCGCGCTCGCAGGCGCCGCCATCGAGGATCGCCGCCACGGCATCGGTTAGCGAGGATGCGACATGATCCGGCGTTGTCGGGCTCACTTCCATGCTGCGGTTGGCCGAAGGCGCGGCCAGCGGCATGTCCAGCTGCGAGAGCACCGCGCGCGCCAGCGGGTGGGCGGGCATGCGCAAGGCAATCGTGGACAGTCCTGCGGAAACGGCAGGTGCTATTGCGGCTTCGGGCTTCAACGGCAGGACCAGCGTGAGCGGACCTGGCCAGAATTGCTCCATCAGCTTGTGCGCCCGCTCGTCCACCTCGGCAATCCGCTCGGCCATCGCGATGCCGGACACATGGACGATCAGCGGATTGAAGCTGGGCCGACCCTTGGCGCGATAGATCTGCGCCACCGCCGCCTCGCTATCCGCGCGCGCGGCCAGGCCATAGACCGTCTCCGTCGGCAGGGCGACGAGCTGGCGCGCACGCAGCAGCTCTGCAGCCTGGGCGATGCCGCCCTTGTTGCCTGGCAGGAGTTGGGGGGGCGTGGTGCTCATTGCGTCCAGCTAGAGCCGGACCGGCACATTGCCAAGCTTTCTCCATTCGGCTTGACGCGGGCGCACTGCCGCGCAAGGCATGGCGCATGTCCACGACCGAAGACCTGCTGCGCCGGATCGCCGAGGCGCTTGAAGCCACACAAGCTGCGCGTGATGACGTCACGACGGATTGGCTGACCGCTCCCGCCTATGTCTGGGATGGTGCACCCCGCCCCGTTTCCGCCATTGAGGCGCCCGCGCTTGCGCTACTGCGCGGGATCGACAAGCAGAAGGCTGCCGTCACCACCAATATCGGGCGGCTGGCGGCAGGCCTTCCTGCACATGACATGCTGTTGTGGGGAGCGCGCGGCATGGGCAAGTCTGCCCTGTTGCGTTCTGCAGTGATGGATGCGCAGGCCAATGGCGGCAGTATCGCGCTGGTGCAGGTGGCGACCGATGCCTTGCCCGGCCTTTCCCGCCTGTTCGGCCTTCTGGGGCAGGCAGAGCGCAATTTCTGCGTCTTCATCGACGACCTCGGCTTTGCTGACGGCGACAGCGTCGGCCCGCGCCATTTGCGCAGCTGGCTCGATGGCGGAGTGGAAGCGCGGCCAGCCAATGTGCGCCTCGCTGTCACCAGCAACCGCCGCGCGATCATTGCCCGCCACGGGGCTGAACAGGACGATCCGATCAACCCGCGCGACGCGGTGGATGACAACCTCGCGCTGGCAGACCGGTTCGGCCTGTCATTGGGCTTCCACGTCTGCACGCAGGACGAGTATCTCGATATCCTGCGTGGCTATGCCGGGGAATACGGACTTGAGCTCGATGAGCACGAGGCGCTCGAATGGTCCAAGCGGCGCGGCGCGCGGTCAGGGCGCACGGCGTGGCATTTCATCACAGAACTCGCCGGTCGGGCTGGAAAAACGCTCTAGAAACTGCCCGGCATCATCAGGTCTTCCGGCGGCTCCTCGAAGGCGCGGGCCGGATCGCCAATCAGTTCGCGGCGCGGCGGCAAGCGCTCGCCCGTGTTGCGTTCGGGCGCTCCAATCGGTTCCGCAGAAGGATTGACCACGCGCCAGATGCGGTTGCCGGTGTCATCGCTCACCAGCAGTGCGCCGGTCTTGTCCCAGGCCACCCAGGTCGGGCGGCCATAGGTGCCGCCTTCGCCGTCGAGGAAGCTCTCCAGCACCGTCACCGGCTTGCCCATCGGATTGCCGCGTTCGTCAAATGCGACATAGACCACGTCATAGCCTGCCGCCGGATAGCGGTTCCACGAGCCATGGCGGGCAATGAAGGCGCCTTGCGCAAAGCCATCGCCCATGCGGCTGCCTTCCTGAGAGAACACCACGCCCAGCGCCGCGGCATGCGCGCCGAGGGCATATTCGGGCATGCGGGTATATTCGGTGAGGAATTGCTCCATCGGGTGCTCGACCCGCTCGTCGAACACGTCCTTGTAATAGACCCAGGGCCAGCCGTAATGCACGCCCAGCGGGACATTGGTGAAATAGTCCGGCACAAGGTCACTGCCGAGCATGTCGCGCTCGTTCACCGTGGTCCAAAGCTCGCCGCTCCACGGGTTCCACGCAAGGCCGTTGGGATTGCGCAGGCCCGCGCCCCAGATGCGCGACACGCCGCTATTCAGATTGAGTTCGTGGATGGCCGCGCGGCCTGCCTCGATCTCCATCCCGCTCTCGCCGATGTTAGAGGCCGAGCCCACCGCGATATAGAGCTCCTCGCCATCTGGGCTGAGCGAGATGTTGCGCATCCAGTGATTGCCTGCGGGCGGCAGGTCCATCAGCTTTTCGCCCTCGCCCGCAATGCTGGTGGCGCCTTGCTCGTAATCGAAGCGCAGCACCTCGTCATGATTGGCGATGTAGAGATTGCCGTCCTGCCAGGCGATGCCCGATGGGGAATCGAGCGTATCGAGCAGCGTGTGCCGCTCTTCCGCTACGCCATCGCCATCACCATCGCGCAGCAGCACCAGCTGGTTGGGCGATTCCATACCGGCACCTGCCGAACTGAACAGCCATCCTGCAACAAGGTTGGTCAGCCAGCCGCCAGCGACGGGGCGATCCGGCGCATTGGTCAGCGTGACCAGCACATCGCCATTGGGCATGGTGTAGATCACGCGGGGATGATCGAGATCGGTGGCAAAGGCGTTGACCTCCAGCCCCTCGGCCGCGACCGGCAACTGCCCTTCTGCCCAGCCCACCGGCTCGGCAATGCCGACCGTGGGAATCATCTGCTCGTCAGGCTCTGCCAGCACCGGATCAGTGCCGGATGTCTCGTCCAGCGTATATTGCGCCTCCTGCGGACGCGTGAGGAACCACAGGGCAATCCCGGCAATAACTGCAAGGATCAGGAGGGCGATCAGGATCTTCTTGAGAATGCGCATGGTGCAGCAGATAGGCGCTGGCGGGCCTTGCGGCAATTGCTTTGCGCAGTTGCCGCCTTGCGCATAAGGTTTCGCCATGTTCGATTTCACCGCCACCGCCGGACTTTCCAAACCGGAACTCTACCGCGAATTGCTCGCCGCGGCCGATGCGCTGACCGCTGGCGAGAGCGATGCGGTTGCAAACATGGCCAATGTCGCAGCATTGCTTTGGGAATTCCTGCCTGATGTGAACTGGACAGGCTTCTATCGAGTGGTGGGCGATGAGCTGGTGCTTGGCCCCTTCGCCGGTCGCCCTGCCTGCATCCGCATCGCCATGGGCAAGGGCGTATGCGGCGCGGCGGCGCTGCAGGGTGAAACGCAGCTGGTGCCCGATGTTCAGGCCTTTCCCGGCCACATCGCTTGCGACGGCGCCACCGAGTCCGAAATCGTCGTGCCGGTATTGCGCGATGGCAAGGTGATCGCGGTGATCGATTGCGACAGCCCGGTGAAGGCGCGTTTCGATGCTGAGGATGCTGCCGGGATTGAAGCTCTCGCGGCCCTCCTCGCTGATCGCATCTGAGCATTCCCTACACCCGCCTATCGCCCCGTTTCGGGACATCGCTCGCGCCGCCCTTGGGAATCGCGCGGCTTGTCATAGTAAAGGACGGGTAAATCGGCCGGATTGTGCGAGTCACTTGCGCGAATCCGGGCATTGGTAAGGGGCATAAATCCATGTCGAAGCATTTCGCACTTCTCGCCGCCACTTCTGCGATGGGCCTGCTGGCCGCGCCTGCCATGGCGCAGGTGGACGATCGCTATGTCGATGTCACCCGCGCAGCACAGAGCGTGGACACCGGCTGGGCGGGTGAGGCAGCAGCCGGTGCAACATATACCGATGCCGGAAGTGCGGTCGTTACCGAGTATTACTCGGAACCGGTCATAGCTGACACCTCTGGCTATGCACCTGATTATGAATACGAATATGAGTCCGACGGCGATTACGATTACGAGTACGATTATCAGTATGATCATCGCTCGCAGGCTGCAGCGCCGCGTTATGCTTACACCGCAGAGCAGCGCGCCGAATGGCTCTCGCAGTGCCGCGCACTACATCGCCAGGACGACCTGCGTTATTACGAGGAAGATGACGACAATGACGGCGGACTTCTCGGCGGCCTTCTCGGCGCAGTTGCTGGCGGCGTGATCGGCAACCGCGTGGCTGATGGCGAGCGGCTTGCCGGAACGCTGATCGGTGCGGGCCTTGGCGGTCTGGCTGGCGCAGTCATCGGTTCGGCCCTCGATGGCGATGATGATGACGAGCGCTACTATGCCGAGGAAGAATACGGCTTTGATTATTGCGAGGCCTATCTGCTCAATTATGAGCGCGGGTACGGCGTCCAACCGCAAATGACCTATGCTCCGGTGGCCATGGTGCCGGTTGCACAGCAGCCGATGATGCATCACCCTCAGCGCCGCATGATCACCCGCGTGATCGAGGAAGAAGTCGAAGTTGAACGTCGTGCACCCACGCCGCGTCGCCATATCCGCCGTGCTGCACCCGCACCGCAGGGCAAGCTCCAGCCGATCAAGTAAGGCGCTGAAATTCAGCGAAAAAGGCCTCTGGCAAAGTTGCGCCGCGCAACTTTGACCGGGGGCATTTTCCTGTTGAATTGTGGCGATTGGGCCTAGATTCCGCCACCCGTTAGGCGTGAACAGATCAGGTCCAGCTGGTCAAGCGTGCGATATTTGATCGTCACTGCACCCGAGCGAGGATCAGCATCGGCGCTGATCTTCACCGGCAGGCCGAGGAATTCCTCAAGGTGGTTCTGCACCGCGGTGATATCCGCATCCTGCGCCGGATCACGCGGTTCCCGCGCTGTACGGCGACGGGAGCCGCCTTCGCTTGCACGGGCAAGCTTCTCGACTTCGCGAACAGACAGCTTCTTCGCGATCGCCTGGTTCGCCAGTTCCGCCGCATTGTCGCGCCCGATCAGCGCACGCGCATGCCCCATATCGAGCCTGCCCGCCTCGAGATGGCCAAGCACCTCCTCCGGCAGTGCAAGCAGGCGCTGCAAATTGGCCACGTGGCTGCGCGATTTCTCTACGAGGCGGGCGATTTCGGCCTGCGTCATGTCCTCCAGCTCGGACAGGCGCTGGTAAGCCCGCGCTTCCTCAACCGGGTTGAGATCTTCTCGCTGGATATTCTCGATCAGCGCCAGCGCCATCACGTCGCGCTCGCTCAAATCGCGAATTAGCGCAGGAATTTCATGCAGTTGCGCCTTCTGCGCAGCGCGCCAGCGACGCTCACCGGCGACGAGCTGGTACTTGCCGGAGCCAAGCGGACGGACAATCACCGGCTGGATCACCCCGCGCGCAGCGATCGATGCGGCGAGTTCCTCCAGCGCATCTTCGTCAAAATAACGGCGCGGCTGGTCAGGATGCGGCTCGATTGCAGCGATCGAGAGCGCTGCGAGTCCCTCTGCGGCAGATACAGACACGGAGTCACCACCGGCATTGCTGCCCGAGGGATTGGCCAGCGGCTCCTCGCGCCGGCTTTCGCCCAGCAAAGCGCCCAGCCCCTTGCCAAGCTTGCGACGTTGCGCGGGCCGGTTCGACGTGGTTTCGTTGTCTTGCGCGCTCATGCGGCAACCCTCTCTTGCGGCAAGCGACCAATCAGTTCACGCGCGAGCGCCATATAGGCGCGGCTGCCGGGACATGCATGGTCATAAACCAGCGCCGGCAGGCCATGACTTGGCGCTTCGGACAAGCGGACATTGCGTGGGATCACCGAATCAAAGACGAGATCGCCGAGGCATTCGCGCACATCGTCCGAGACCTGGTCTGTCAGGCGGTTACGCCTGTCAAACATGGTGAGCGCGATGCCGACAATGCCCAGATCCGGGTTGAAACGCTGCTGAACCTGCTCGACGGTCTGCAGCAACTGGCTGAGGCCCTCGAGAGCGAAAAACTCGCACTGCAAGGGCACCAGCAATGTATCAGCGGCGCAAAGTGCATTCAGCGTGAGGAGCCCAAGCGAAGGCGGACAGTCGATAAAGCAGATGTCGTGTTCGCGATCACGGGCCAGCGCATCGCGCAAGCGATGGCTGCGGTCCTCAACGCCGACCAGCTCCACTTCTGCACCGCTCAGATCAACCGTGGCAGGAACGATATCGAGGCCGGGAATATTGGTTGAAACGGTACAATCTTCAAGCGGCGCCTGGTCGACCAGCACGTCATAACTCGACATATCGCGGTGAGCGGCGTCTACACCAATGCCTGTCGAGGCGTTTCCCTGCGGATCAAGATCGACAAGCAAGGTCTTCCATCCTGTTGCAGCCATGGCCGTTGCGATATTGATGGCAGTGGTCGTCTTGCCCACCCCACCCTTCTGATTGGCTATGGCAATGCAGATCATTGGATTGGTGGCCTCCCGTGTCCGATCATGATTCCAGCCTGCGGGTCTGTGGCGGATTGTTCCACGTGGAACATCGATCGCACCGATTCGGGCTGTTCCAACAGTTCTTGACCTGCCGAGCGCCCCTTGGGCAACAACCAAACGGTCTCCCGTGTGGAAAAACGGGCGGATAAGCTGAGGAGTTTTCCCAGCGGAGCGAAGGCCCGTGCACAAATGACCGCCATTGGTGCGCTTTCCACGTTTTCAAGTCGCGAGCCATGAACATGGCAATTGGCGAGGCCAAAATGCTTCGCCACGCCCTCCAGCCACTGCACGCGCTTCTTGCGCGATTCGACGAGGTGCATCTCGAGATCAGGGCGTGCAATCGCGAGGACCAACCCCGGCATCCCCGCCCCGCTACCGAGGTCCATCCAAGGCGATGTTTCACGTGGAACATGGGTCAACAGCTGCAGGCTGTCCGCAATATGGCGCTGCCAAACCGATTCGAGGCTCTTGCTGGAGATGAGGTTCTGCTGGGCGTTCTCGGCAGCAAGAAGCTCAATAAACTCGGCCAGTCGCGCTTGTGCATCCGCATCGCACAGCGTGGCGCTGTATGCGCGGGCCTCTGTTTCGCTGTCGGTCATGCGGCCTCCCCAGCTGCGTTCCTGCGTCTCGCATGGACCAATACTGCAGCAAGGGCCGCTGGCGTAATGCCGCGCACACGCCCTGCTGCAGACAGCGTATCGGGTTCTACCTGGCTCAATCGTTCAACCATCTCGTTCGAAAGGCCGGGAACCTCCGCATAGGGAAAACCCGAACCCAGTTTGACATTCTCGCTGGCCCGCAAATCCCGCAGCTCTGCGTCTTGCCGCTGGAGGTATGGCGCATAAGCGGCATCTTCCGCCAGTTCTTCGGCTAGCGGCGAGGAAATATCGCATTCGTCGGGAAGGAAGGCGGCGATGTCAGCAAGCGTGATATCGGGGAAGCGCAGCCAATCGCGCAGCGACATGCGCCCCGCGTCACTCTTGGCCTTTACGCCAACGGCTATCATTTCTCCCGCGCTCACCGACTTTTCGAGGGCCCTGTTCCACGTGGAACGTTCTTTCGAGCGGTCCGTGAGCCAGGCAAGCCGCTCTTCCCCGATGCACCCTGCTTGTGCGGCAAGTGGGGTAAGCCTGGTGGAGGCATTGTTGGCACGCAAGCGCAGGCGATATTCGGCGCGCGCTGTGAGCATCCGGTACGGCTCACTTACGCCATGCAGGGTCAAATCATCGACCATCACAGCCAAATAGCTGTTCGCGCGATCAAGCTTCGCAGGCTCACGACCAAGAATCGCTGCGGCAGCCTGCATCCCGGCCACCAGCCCCTGCGCAGCCGCTTCCTCATAGCCGGTCGTGCCGTTGATCTGGCCTGCACAATACAGCCCTGGCATCGCCTTGAGCTGGAGGTCCCTGCCCAATCCGCGCGGATCGATATGGTCGTACTCGACGGCATAGCCCGGCACTTCCATCTCTACCTGTTCGAGCCCCTCCATCGCGCGCAGCATGGCATGCTGCACATCCGTTGGCAGCGAAGTGCTTATGCCGTTGGGATAGACCAGGTGCGTATCGAGCCCTTCAGGCTCGAGGAAAACCTGGTGACCATCCCTGTCAGCAAAGCGATGGATCTTGTCTTCGATGGATGGGCAATAACGAGGCCCAGCCGCGTCAATGGCTCCGGTGAACAAAGGCGAGCGGTGAAGGTTGTCGGCGATGATCTCGTGACTGCGCTCATTCGTTCGTGTGATCGCGCAGAAAACCTGCGGATTGACCCGGCCGCGCGAAAGGGGAGACATGGTCCACATGTCAGCATCGGACGGTTGTTCCTGAAGCCGGGCCCAATCAATCGTCCTGCCATCAAGGCGCGGCGGAGTGCCGGTCTTGAGCCGGGCCATGGGAAGTTTTGCCTCACGCATCTGCGCAGCGAGCACTTGCGCGGAGGATTCATCTATCCGGCCGCCTGTCATGCGCTCTTCGCCGCGGAAAAGCGTTCCTCCTAGGAAGGTGCCAGTGCACAGGATCACCGCACGAGCAGAAAGCTCTTCCCCATCAGCCAGGGCAATACCCGTCACAGTATCACCCTTGAACAGCAGTCGGGCAGCCTCCCCCTCGACAACACTGAGATTGTCCTGGGCCGCAATCATGCGCTGCACGGCGGCACGGAAAAGCTTGCGATCCGCCTGCACCCGCGGACCTTGCACCGCGCTGCCCTTCGAGCGGTTGAGCATGCGGTAATGGATCGCCGCCGCATCCGCAGCACGCCCGATCAGCCCGTCAAAAGCATGCACCTCGCGCACGAGATGACCCTTCCCCAATCCGCCAATCGCGGGGTTGCAGCTCATTGCGCCGATTGCGCGCGCATCGAAGGTCACCAGCGCCGTGCGTGCACCCATGCGCGCCGCAACAGCAGCAGCCTCACAGCCGGCGTGTCCACCGCCGATAACGATGATGTCGAAATCACTCATGCGAGGGGCCGATATAAACCTTGCGCACGCAGATCATAGCCCCGATTTTCGATGGCAATGTTCCACGTGGAACAATGGCTATTTGCCGATGCAGAATCGTCCGAACAAGGCGTCGAGCACGTCTTCGGTGGAGGCCCTTCCGGTCAAGGCATCAAAGGCCAGACGTGCCTGACGCAAGTGCTCGGCAACGATCAACGGATCGGACATCACGATCGAAGCAGTGGTGCCCAACGCGTTATGCGCGTCAGCCAAAAGTGTCCGCTGCCGCTGGTTCAAGGCGAGGTCACCAGGCCCGGGCATGTTTGAGGACGCATGGGCAACCAGGGCCCGTTTGAGAGCATCCATCCCCTCACCGGTTACTGCAGAGATGGCATGGACCGGCCTGGCCTTGGCGACATGATCTGCGCGGTCGCATTGCGCATCGATCTCCCACGCGCCTTCCGGCCCCTCCCCCTCTGGACCCAGCCACAAGACAAGGTCTGCGCGTTCGATCTCTGACCGGGCGCGATCTATGCCGACGCTTTCGATCGCATCACCGCCCTGTTCGCGCAGGCCCGCCATATCAACCAGCGAGAACGGCACGCCGCCCATCGCTATAGGGCGAACAAGCACATCACGCGTCGTACCGGCAATCTCCGCGGTTATCGCCGCTTCACTCTCCAACAACGCGTTGAAAAGGGTGGATTTTCCGGCATTGGGTGGGCCGGCCAGCGCCACACGAAACCCCTCGCGCAGGGGTTCGGCAGAAGGCGCAGCCAGTGTTGAACCGAGATCATCGGCCAGCTGGCCCAGTTCCACGTGGAACACCTCGGGCAAGGCGGAAACGTCATCCTCGTCATCAAAGTCGAGCACGGCCTCCACCTGCGCAGAAAGCCGCAACAGCCGTTCGCGCCACTGTTCCACCTTGCGGGACAGTGCACCTGCCGCATTGGCAACAGCTGCACGGCGCTGAATTTCAGTCTCAGCAGATAAAAGGTCAGCAAGGCCCTCGGCTTCGGCCAGGTCAATCCGGCCATTGGCAAAAGCCCTGCGGGTGAACTCGCCAGCCTGTGCCTTGCAAAGACCAGGCAAATCACCAAGTGCAGATTCGACCGCCGCAATCACCGCACGGCCACCGTGGAGATGGAACTCGGCCAGATCCTCGCCTGTTACCGAACCGGGCGCGGGAAACCACAGCACCAGTCCATCATCCAGCAGGTTGCCTGCCCCATCCTTCAACCATGCGCGCGTGGCCCTGCGCGGGGGCGGAATCTTCCCAGCAAGCCTTTCAAGTGCCGAGCCGGCACGTGGCCCGGTTACACGGATGACAGCAATGCCAGCCGGCGGCGCACCACTGGATAGCGCGAAAATCGTGTCCATCAGGCGATGATATCAATCGTCTTTCTTGCGTCCACGACTTGATGGCGAGGAAGGGGAGGAAGAGCTCGAAGAACTGCCGCCTGCCGCATTCTCCATGAAGGACTGGAACATCTTCAGTCCCATCTGACCCATCGGGGCGAGCTGCTGGGCATATTCCTGCAGCTGGTCGGTGCTCTGAACACCCTTCATCGCATTGGCGATGGCATCGACATAGACGCTGTTGGCCTTCTCGACATCAGGCAACCCCATGAACCGGCGCGCCTCCTCGGGCGAACATTCGATCTCGATATTCACTTTCATCGGCCTTGCCTTTCACTTGCGCTCGCGAGCCGCCTTCACGACATCGCGCGCATCCCAGTGTCATATATGAGCAAGACGGTGGGGATTTCCAGTGGCAGACGGAATCAAGTTCCGTACGTAAGCGACCAAGTCCCATCACGCACCACTGTCAAGTCGCATTGGCTCAGCACGTCCATGCCTAGTATCACTTCAAAATCAAGACTTTGATTGATCTGGAATCCCACAGTTTCGGCAAAAACATATGGCAAAGATGATTGCCCATCTTCAGATTCAACCGCTAGCCGAAATAGGTAATAATCAACGAGCCGCTGTTCCGTAGCAACCATCACCGGCCTCTTACCCATAGTCTTCAAACCAAGGTCAGTGACGATTCTACGAGTAATTGCACTCGTGGTTGCACCGGTATCAAGAAGCGCGCGAGCACGGACATTTGTCAGGTCAGTTGGATTCGCTGAACCAAGGACTGCCACATCAAGATCAATGCGCCGTCCGTTGTGCTTTCCCTTAAGACAAGGCAACCGACATGTGCCCCAACTCAACTGGATCCCGAGTCACCAATTGAATCGAAAACAACTCATCAGGATACTTCGCTAAAGCTGAGCGATAAGCCTCACCGGGTGTCTCAAAGAAATCTACGAACTCTTTATGTCGAATGAGCGCAAACATGCCCTCATAATCAGACACAAGATCACTCAAACTCCTTTGAAAGAAGTCGTAGTTGCGATCAATTTCTGACTTGCGATCATGATTCATGACGGACTCCCTACTTATCCATCATGAGTCTAGTTGCGACGAAACGAAAGACTCGTGCGATGAGCGGAATCCTGAATCAGATGAACCGAGTCAGAAATTTACTGATTCATCGTCGCGAAGAAGTCTTCGTTGGTCTTGGAATCCTTCATCTTGTCGAGCAGGAATTCCATCGAATCCACCGTGCCCATCTGCATCAGGATACGGCGCAGCACCCACATCTTGGAAAGCTGTTCCTTGTCCACCAGCAGCTCTTCCTTACGGGTACCGGACTTGCCGACATCCAGCGCCGGGAAGATACGCTTGTCGGCAACCTTGCGATCAAGCACGATTTCGCTGTTGCCGGTGCCCTTGAACTCTTCGAAGATCACTTCGTCCATGCGGCTGCCGGTA
>JAUIJI010000057.1 GCA_030431435.1 Alphaproteobacteria bacterium
TGTTGCTGGTGGGCGATTCACTGGGGCAGGTAATCTATGGCCTGCCTTCCACGATTCCGGTCACCATGGAAATGATGGCCAACCATGCCGCTGCCGTGGTGCGCGGGTCCTATCATTCGGTCGTGGTGGTCGACATGCCCTTCGGCTCTTACGAGACATCGCCGCAAGACGCCTTCGACAGCGCCAGCTTCCTGCTGAAGCAAAGCAATGCCGCTGCGGTAAAGCTCGAAGGCGGCGAGGCCATGGCAGAGACGGTGGAATTCCTCGTCCAACGCGGCATCCCCGTGGTCGGCCATGTTGGCCTGACCCCGCAGGCCGTGAACGTGCTCGGCGGCTACAAGGCGCGCGGGCGCAGCGATGCCGAAGCGGAAAAGATCGTCGGCGATGCCAAGGCGCTGTGTGCAGCGGGGGCATTCGCCATCGTCGTGGAAGGCGTGGTGGAACCCATCGCCATCGCAGTTACCGAAGCGGTCGATTGCCCGACCATCGGGATCGGTGCTTCTGCGCGCTGCGATGGCCAGGTACTGGTGACAGACGACATGCTGGGCATGTTCGAACGCGTTCCCCGCTTCGTGAAACGCTATGACAACCTCGCCGAGAATGTTGCAAAGGCCGCCGAAACCTACGCCAGCGAGGTACGCGCTCGGACTTTTCCGGGCGAAGATCAGCTTTACCAACCCAAATAGGGAACCTTGCACCCGGATATGCGCTGACATAGCGCACCTCCTGCGAACATCCCTCCTACAGGACGAACCACCGGCATGCAGACGCTGCTGCGCTTCTACAAGTTTTCGCTCTTCTTCACAGCCACCTGTATCGCGCTGGGGGCATGGTATGCCTATACCAGCACCGGAACGCTGGCGGGGATGGCATCGATCCTGTGGATCATCGTCGTCCTGTCGATCCTCGAGGTATCGCTCAGCTTCGACAACGCCGTGGTCAATGCCACCGTTCTGCGCAACATGGACGAGGTATGGCAGCAACGCTTCCTCGTCTGGGGTATCGCCATTGCCGTTTTCGGAACGCGCATCGTCTTCCCGCTGGCCATTGTTGCGATCGCTGCGGGTATCGGGCCGATCGAGGCGGTGGAACTGTCCCTCAACCGGCCGCAGGAATATGAGGCGATCGTCTCTGGTGCGCATATCGGCATTGCCGGATTTGGTGGTGCCTTCCTGTTCATGGTCGGCCTCAACTTCTTCTTTGATGGCGAAAAGGACATTCACTGGATCCAGGTTGTTGAGCGCCAGCTGTCGCGTTTCTCGGCCTTGCCTGCCGCCGAGATCGCAATCCTGCTGCTCATCCTGTGGGGCATCTCGAGCATGCTCACGCCAGACGATGCACTGACTTTCCTGACCGCGGGCCTGCTCGGCCTCGTCACTTACATCGGTGTTCAGGGGATCAGCACCATCCTCGAGATGAAGGAGGAGGCTGCCCGCGCATCTGGCGCAGTGGTGCGCAGCGGCCTTGGCGGTTTCCTCTACCTCGAAGTGCTTGATGCCAGCTTCAGTTTCGACGGTGTGATCGGCGCCTTTGCCTTGTCGAACAACATGATCGTGATCGCACTGGGTCTTTCGATCGGTGCCATGTTTGTGCGTTCGATGACGATCCACCTCGTGCGGCAAGGCACGCTGGCGCAATATCGCTATCTTGAGCATGGTGCTTTCTGGGCGATTATCGTGCTGGGCGGGATCATGCTGGCTTCAGCCAGGTTCCATATCCCCGAGACCATCACCGGCCTGATCGGCGCGGTGCTGATCGGCATTTCGCTGTGGTGGTCCATCCGCCACAAGCGCAAATTCGGCGATGGGGAGGAAACTACGCCGGCAGCGGATTGAGCTTGCGGGCAATAGGGGCGGACAGCACCAGCTGCAGCAGGTGATAGACCAGCACTGGCAATAATAGCAGACCGGCCGTGGCGGGGGGAAACAGCACCGCCGCGAGAGGAGCGCCAATCGCGATACTCTTCTGCGCGCCTGCAAACAGGAAGGATATCCGCTCCTGCCTGCCAATGCCGAGCGCTCCTCCAAGCAGCCAGCTGCCGCCAAATCCGAAAGCCAGAAAGATGGCGACGAGGCCAAGCAACACCACCCATAATTGCGGACCGACAAGGCTCCACAGGCCTTGCTCAACAGCGCCCGAAAAAGCGACATAGACTGCAGTTGCAATGCACAGCTTGTCTGCCCAGCCAATCAGGCTGCGCCTCTCGCGCACCCAGTCTCCCAGCCATGTCTGCAGAACTTGCCCGAGAAAGAACGGCAACAGCAGGATCGTGGCGATACGCTGCAAGCCATCAAGGTCAAGATCAACCGCAGCAGTTCCGGCCAGCAGCGCGAGCAGCGGCGCGGTGACGAAGACGCCGGTAACGTTGATCACCGCAGCAGCGACCACCGATGCCGCCACATTGCCTCCTGCAAGCGAGGAATAGGCCGTCGCTGACTGCACGGTCGACGGCAGGATACCGAGGAACAACAGCCCCAGCGCAATGTGCTCCGGAAGCAGCGAACCGCCAGCGCGCCACAAGAGCCATCCCGCAGCGCCCATGCCGAGGAAACACCACAGCGAAAGCGGCAGGAGGAAGCGCCAGTTGCGCATCCCGGCAAACACATCAGCACGCGGCAGGCGCAGGCCGTTGAGCAGGAACAACAGGAAGATGCCCGCATCGGAGACACTGCGCGCAATCACGCGCCCCTCGCCCGTTACCGGCAGGAAGGATGCCAGCAGAATAGCAATCAGGAGAAGTCGCACCAATGGGTCGAAAGCAAGCATGATGCGGGAAACGGCCATGCCTTGCCCCTGCCCCTTGCGCCTTGCGCTGTCCAGTCCCGGAGCGATCAGCGCGGTGCTGCCCGGCTCAGGCCTCTTCCAGCTGCCTTGGCCAGCAACACACTCGTCCTGTCGGGATCACCGCCCCCCATCTCGATCGTGCGAGCCAGCACCAATGCGACGCGATGATTGCCGCGCTGCAGATCGTGTGCTTGCCGCGCGTCCAGTAATGCCCTGTCTTCACGCCCGATCAAGGCCTCGAGTTCGGCAAGCTCGGCAAGAAGGAGCGGATCGGTATCGCCCGGGCCGCTAACCTGTGCCGCATGTCGCATCAACACTGCCGCCCGTGCCGGATTTCCGGCGTCGCGCTGCATGCGGCCGAGAAGTGCCGCTGCAGAAGCCCGCTGCGGATTGTCCGCGAGATGATCTGCCACCAGCCTGCGCGCGCCTGCTTGATCGCCAAGCTCCTGTGTGGCGAGGACCATCCGGCGGACCAGTGGCCAGTTGCTGCGCACTTCTGCCGCCGCGCGATAATGCGACAGGGCAGCCTGATAAGATTCAGCATAGAGTTCGACATCTCCCGCAAGCATGAGAAAATCAACCGAACCTGGAAACTGATCCAGCAATTCACCCTTGAGCGCCCGCGCTTCCGCGACCCGTCCTTCTGAAAGCATGGTACGCAATCGAACCGCGGGGTGTTCCGGATCGAAAGGATTGCCATAAGCGTTGCGAAGCAGGACCGCCGGTACAGGATCCATCCTGATCCGGGAGACAAGTGCCGCTCGATCGAGGTATCTTCCGGCGATGTCCCGTTCGCCCAACTGCTCATGCGCCCTTGCAGCCAGGATCAGCGCATAGTTCGAGGCATCGCTCCGCTGTGCCAGCGGGTTCAGATAGTCCAGGGCGACATTTGCCTCACCATTCGCAACCAGCGCACGTGCGAGCAGCAAGGCAGCAGTCGGGTTGAATGGTTGCAGGCGGCGCAAGTCGTCGAAATGCTCCACTGCCATGGCATAGTTGCCCGCGCGAAATTCGAGCACTCCGTTGATCGTCAGGCCTGCCGCGGTGTCGTCAAACACGCCATCGGTGCGCCAAAACAGGCTGCGGGCTAGATCGTCCTCGTTCGCTCGCGCTGCCAGCACTGCCTGCAGGTAGAAGCCAACGGCCGCATCGCCATCTATTTCCAGCACTTCCCTCGCCACACGCAGGCTTTGCGCATGTTCCCCGGCATCACCCAGCGTTGCTGCATATTGGGCCAGCAGCCCGGCATCATCGGGCGCAAGATCGATTGCCTGCCGAAAGATCGGGAGCGATGCCCTTACCCCTTGCGCATCGCGCACAAGCTGCGCGAGAAATTCCAGCGCACGCGGTTCTTCCGGATCGACTTCCACCGCCCGGTATGCCGCCTCCAGCGCGAGGTGATGTTCACCGATCAGATAGCGCAAACGACCAATATCGACCCAAACCTCACCCGTTTCGTGCCCGCGCGAGAGCAAGTTGTCGAATGCCAAGAATGCACCGTCAAAATTGCCCTCGGCCACATGAAGACGCGCCAGTGCGAGAAGCCCAGCGCCCTCTGTGGCGCTATCGAAATCGCTTCCTTCCAGCCATTCGCGGGCATCGCCCAGATCGCCTTGCAGCAGCTCACCTTCACCAATCAGGGCTGCGACCTGGCTTCGATTAGCGCCTTCCTGCAGTGCCCGTTTCCCGGCGATCTCTGCCGCGATCCCGTCCCCTCGCGCCAGAGCAGCGGTGGCCTCGGCAATGGCATCATCACCCGGAGCAGCCGCCAACGGCCCGCAAATTGCGAGCATTGCCGCCAAGCCTGCCAGGAGCTTCTTGTCAGGTTTGCAGGTCATACTGCTTGAGAAGGTCATACAATGTTGGCCGGCTGATCCCGAGCAACTTCGCTGTGCTGGAGATGTTCCCTTCACTGCGAGCAAGCGCATGGCGGATCATCTTGCGATCAGAAAGCTCTCGCGCACTTTTCAGGTTCAGGGCCTGCGCACCGTCGTCTTCCTCATTGTCATCAAGGTCGAGGTCATCAGCTGCGACGAGCTTGCCATCGGCCATGATAACCGCCCGCTTCACGCGGTTCTCAAGTTCACGGACATTGCCCGGCCATGGCCAACTGTCGATTGCGGCCAATGCATCCGGCGCAAAACCGTTGACGCCGGGGTTCATCTCCTCCGCAAATCGCTTGAGAAAAGACTTGGCGAGCAGCACCGCATCGCCGGGTCGTTCAGCGAGGGCCGGCACCTTCACCACCACTTCAGCCAGACGATAGAACAGGTCTTCGCGGAAAGCGTTTTCGGCGATCATCTTTTCCAGGTCCTGGTGCGTAGCGCAAACGATGCGCGTATCGACGGCAATCTGCTTGCGACCACCGATGCGCTCGATCGTGCGTTCCTGAATGAAGCGCAACAGCTTGACCTGCAGCGGCAAGGGGATGTCACCCACTTCATCGAGGAAGAGTGTGCCGCCGTCGGCCTGCTCGATCTTGCCTTCGGTGGTTTTCACAGCGCCCGTAAATGCGCCCTTCTCGTGACCGAAGAGCTCGCTCTCAAGGAGATTTTCCGGGATTGCCGCGCAGTTTATGGCGATGAACGATCCATCGCGACGGTCGCTTGCTTCGTGAAGCCCGCGAGCGAGCAGTTCCTTGCCGGTACCACTGGCGCCCAGCAGCATGACCGACACGTTGGTGTTGGCAACCCGCTCGATCGTCCGCGCCACCTTTACCATCTCGGGCGCGCCGGTGATCATGCGGCCGAGCACCGTGTTGCCCTCTCCCGCGCGGGCAGCCAGCTTGCGGTTCTCCTGCTCGATGGCATGGAGGTTGAAAGCCCGGCGAACGATCAGACCCAGCTGCTCGATATCGACCGGCTTCTGGTAGAAATCGTAAGCTCCGCGGTCGATCGCCTGTAGCGCGCTCTCGCGCGCGCCGTGCCCCGATGCCACAATAACCTTGGTGTCCGGCTTCAGCGCCATGATCTCGTCGAGCACCTTGAAGCCTTCGCTCGTGCCATCGGGATCCGGCGGCAGGCCAAGATCAAGCGTGACAACGCTCGGCTCTTCAGAACGCAATGCGGCAATCGCAGTCTCGCGGTCTCCCGCGATCACCACGTCGAAATCGTCATATGCCCATTTCAACTGGGCCTGCAGGCCCTCGTCATCCTCGACAACAAGAAGTTTCGGTTTGCTGTCAGCCATTTGCGGCCTCCGGGTTGGTGTTCGAATAATCCATGAGTGTGTCCATCAGCTTGGCGGCTTCAGCGAGAGGAAGATGGATGATGAATCGCGTACCGATGCCTTCGCGTGATTCCACGTCCAGCCTGCCTCCCATCGCGCGGATCATTTCGCGCGCTTCGAACGCGCCGATACCGAAGCCGCCGTCTTTCGAGGAATGGAACGGCTTGAACAAACGGTTGCGAACAAATTCGGGACTCATGCCTGAGCCGGAATCGACAACCTCGATGATCGCGTTCGCGCCATCGCTGCGCATGTCGAGGAAGACCGGCGTCTCGTTTTTGCTGGCGTCAATGCCGTTCTGCACCAGATGGACGAGCGCCTGCTCCAATGCGTCAGCATCAGCCATGGCCGTGCACTCTTCGCGCTCCAGCGTAACGACGTCGTATTTGTCAGCATATTGCGCGGCCACGCGGTCGATTATCCGGGAAAGCTCAACCGGGACTGCGGCACCCTGCCCTTGCGAGCCATATCGTCCAAGCCTGTCGAGCAGCGCCTGCAGCTTGTCCGTCGAATTGCGCAGGGTGAGGATCATATCGGCCCGGAATTCCGGCTTCTCTGCGTGCTTTTCCGCGTTGCGTGCGAGCAGTGAAAGCTGGCTCGCGAGGTTCTTGATGTCGTGCATCACGAAGGCCATGCGGCGATTGAACTCGTCAAACCGCTGCGCTTCACCCAGCGCATCCTGGCTGGTCTGTTCAGCAAGGTAACTTGCCAGCTGGCGCCCGATCACCCGAAGCAGGTCAAAATCCTCCCAGTCGAGCATGCGGCCAACTGGCGGGCGTGACAGGATTACCACGCCGAGCATGCGCTCATAATGGATCAGCGGGACGATGGCCCAGGCATCGTCATCCTGTAGCAGCCACTGCGGACAGGCGGATTCAGGGATACCTTCCGTCCGTCCCTTGCGCAGGTCATCTATGTCGAGGATGAACTGGCTTTCCTCGAAGAACTTCGCGCCCGTCGCGTTGAGAGCCTCGGCCGGAACCTCGATGTGACGCCAATTCCAGCGCGCGTCGAGCATAAGCCCGCCTTCCTCACGCGGCGTCAGCAGCAGTCCACGCGGGCTGTCCGTGATGTCGGCCACCGCCTGCACCGCACGCTCATGCAGCGGCGCAGCCTGCGGCCCTGCGCGGCCAATGGTGTCCGTGAAGCGCAGCCATTCCGCGCGATAATCATAACGATGCTGGAACAGGTGCTTGGACAAGGTGACACGCAGCCAGCCAC
This sequence comes from Alphaproteobacteria bacterium, assembly GCA_030431435.1. Lineage (GTDB taxonomy): Bacteria > Pseudomonadota > Alphaproteobacteria > Sphingomonadales > Sphingomonadaceae > Alteraurantiacibacter. Next base: position 7,234 of record JAUIJI010000057.1, read on the forward strand.
GCACGCGTTGCGAAGGCAGCATGGCCAGTGCCAGCACGCTCGCCAGCAACACAAAGCCGAACTGCAGCAAGCGGCCATAATCGCTTCCGACATAGGAAATGGTCTGCGCAATGGTGACCATCACCAGCAGGTATGCCCCGATGATTGCCAGCGAGAAGGATCGGAAGGCAAAGCTGCGCGAAGGCTGGAACCGCAGCTGGGTGCGCCCTTTCAGCAGGCCGAACCCCAGCAGGATGATCGCCGCCATCGCCGCAGCAACTCGGGCATGAGCCAGCGCTTCGGGAATTTGTCCGGAGAGGTATGTGATGGTGTAGAGATTGAGGTCATAGAGCCACAGCGCGGCCATGGCAGCCGCTGGCCAGCGCAGCATTTCGCGCGCTTGCTGGGAGGCGCCAGCATAGAGGTTATGCACCAGAACCAGCGCGCCGATACAGAAGAGCAGGCGCAGCATGACTGTGAAAGTGAGGACAAGGTCCTGCACTCCGATATCAGCGGCATAGCGCATGCGCACGACAGCAAGGCCGATCTGTATCGCCTCCACCAGCGCCAGCACAACCACCACCGGACGGACCGGCGCAACGCTCTTGTCGCGCTCGTCATAAGCAAACAGGTGGAACAGCAGCCACAGCCAGGCGAGATACATGCCGCTGACGGTGAACTGGAGGAACAGGCTCTGCGGGCCAACACCGATCATCGCCAACGCCCACACGGCGGCGGTCACCAGCGCGATATTTGCCTTGGTGGAAATCTGGCCGAACTTGCGCCGCTGCGCCGAATGCCAGACGACCAGCAGGATCGCCCCCAGCGCTGCGACGAAGTGCAGGCCATTGGAGATCAGGAGCCACATATCTTCGATCATCGCGCACCCTCCGGCCAGAGGATCACGCGCAGGGTTTGCAACAGAATCAGCAGATCGAGGAAAGGCGTGTAGTTCTTGGCATAATAGAGATCATACTCCAGCTTGTGGCGCGCATCCTCGATCGAAGCACCATAGGGATAGTTGATCTGCGCCCAGCCCGTGATGCCCGGCTTCACCATGTGACGTTCGGCAAAATAGGGCAGCTTCTCTTCCAGGTCGTCCACGAACTGCGGCACTTCAGGGCGCGGACCCACAAAGCTCATCTCGCCCTTGAGCACCGTCCATACCTGCGGAAGTTCGTCGATGCGCAGCTTGCGGATGATCCCGCCGACTCGGGTGATGCGCGGGTCTTCCTTCTGCGCCCACTTGGCCCCGTCCTTCTCGGCATCTGTACGCATCGAACGCAGCTTCACCATGGTGAATGTCTGGCCGTAGAGGCCAACGCGCTTCTGGCGGAAAAAGGCGGGTCCTTTGCTGTCCAGCTTCACCAGTCCAGCGAACAGCAGGATGACCGGCAGGCTGACAATCAGCAGCAGCAGGCTCGCCACAATATCAAAGACCCGCTTGACCGCGCTCGACAAGGCGCGAGCGGAGGAAAAGCCGTCCGAGAAGATCAGCCAACTCGGATTGAGAGTATCGAGATCGACGCGCCCGGTTTCACGCTCCATGAAGCTGGAGAAATCGTTCACATGCACGCCCAGCGTCTTGATCCGCAGCAGATCCTTCAAAGGCAGTGCGTTGCGGCGCTCTTCCAGCGCGAGCACCACTTCGCTGGCACCGAGATTGGCAACATGGCGCGAAAGGTCCTCGATTGCGGATCGCTGGATCGCATCCTCGATAACCGGTTCGCTCGCTCCCATCGCTACAAAACCGACCACTGCAAAGCCGCTTTCCGGGCGCTCGCCGAGCTTTCTCAGTCGTTTTGCCCGATTGCCAGCCCCCAGCACCAGCACCCGGCGGCGAAAGGCCGAAGCGCCAAGCAAGCCACCAACAACGAGGCGGTTCACCATCAGGAAGGTGATCGACAAGGCCATCGCGTAGAGCAGGATCGAACGCCAGTAGGTCTGGCCGGGCATGACAAAGTCGAGGAACGCCAGCCCGAGGATTGCAAGGCTGACCGCGACGAGAAGCCGCGCACCGGCAAAACGCATCGACCGCAGCGCCTCCGCGCCATACACGCCGACAGCGATCATGGCGACCAGAGTGGTCACCGAAATCATGCCGATACTGGGCAAGCGTTCGAGGAAATGCCCCGCGTCCATACCGATCTGCGAAGCGCGAAGCAGCCATGCCGTATTGTTGGCCAGCAACAACAAGGCAAGGTCGATCACGCCCAGCAGCAGCACCGCATGCGGCACATAATGTTTGAACAAACGGATCATCTCTTCAACCGGTTTCCACCACCATCTTCGGCAGTCGATCCGCTACTATCGTCGAGAGGTGAAATGTCGGTAAACTTTACACAGGTTCCGGTTCACGGTTAGCTTTCCGGAAAGAAGCCCTGGAAACGCCGTATTAACCATGTTCACAGGACCAATATTCAGCCCTAGCCATTATTGGCGATGTCATGGCATGTATCCGGAAACCTCCTGTACCGGCAAAAATGTACCGCCATTTCGCGGTGGTGACGGTATCGCTTACCGCCATGCTCGCCTTGTTCGCGCAGGAAGAAAACAAGGAGTATCTCTCAAAAACAGATGGTTACGAGGAGATAGCGGCCGATCAGCTCTCGCCAAGCGACGAGGGCGCGCAGGAGAAATCCGACACGCCTGCCTATGGTGAAGCCAAGCTCGTGCGGCGCGATGGCGCTGCAAGCGGTGGCTTCAGTGATGGTCCGGAATTCGACCGGTCCTATGGTCGAGGCAGCGGGCCGCAATCGGGGCGTTACAGTTCGCAGATCGTTCCGGCGAAAGACTCCGAGAACGCGCAGTTCACTGCTTCCCGACTGGACAAGCTGAGTGAAGAGGAATTGCAGCGGTTGCTCGATGCCATCCGCGAAGATGGCATTACCTCCGAACAGGAGCGCCGCCGCGCCATTGCCGTGATGGAAGCCGCTTCACGGCGCCGCAGCGGACATCGCATATCCCAAGGCTGATGCCAGCCTTCTGGTTGCGGGACTACATCCCGTAGGAAACAACCAGCAAGAAACTGAGTGTCGTCACCATTATCAAGACCAGCGGGACCCCGGTACGCAGGTAATCGGCAAACCGGTAGTTGCCCTCGGCCATGATCAACATGTTTGTCTGGTAGGCGATGGGCGTTGCGTAACACAGGTTGCAACCGAACAGCACCGCCAGGATCAGCGGTTCTTCGGGCAAGCCCAGCGTGGACGCGATGTTGAAAGCGATGGGCGTGCCCACGGTTGCGGCCGTCGCATTCGACGCAAAGTTGGTCAGCAAGGTCACGAACAACATGATTGCGGCGAGCACGCCCGCAGCTGGAAGGTATTGCAGGCCAAGCGACATCAGTTGGCCGAGCCATTCTGCGGCTCCGCTATCGAGGATGACGCGTCCGATGGCGATACTGGCCGCCACGAGCACGATGACCTTCGCTGACAGCGCCCTGCCCACCCTGTCGAATTTGACGCAACCGGTAAGAAACATCAGGATCGCACCGCCCAGCGCAGCGATGGCGATCGGGAATAGCCCGATCGACGCTGTAAACACCGATCCGAACATGATCGCAGCGGCCAGCAGGGCCTTTGATCGCCGCGGCATGTCCTTTGCGCCTTCGAGTTGCAGGAGGCTGTCGCCCGAAGCGAAATCCTGGATGCCGTCTGGCAAACCCATCACCAGCAACACATCGCCTTCCGCCAGGCGAATCTCGTCACGATGGTTGATCGGCTTGTTGCTGATGAGGCGTGCAGGACGGTGTATGCCCAGCACCGCAACGCCATAGTTATCGGCGATACCCGAAGTTGCCAGCGTCCGCCCCAGGATGCGCGAATCTGCGGTGACCACCATCTCGACGACCTGGATATCCTCGCGGAAATCGGCAGAACGGCGCCGGATCCGGTCCATCACCCAACCAGGAGCAACCTGCCCCTTGAGGATGCGGTTCGCATCTTCCAGCGCATCATGCGTTCCCGAAATCAGCAGACGCTGCCCGGCTTCGAACGGGCCATCCGGCCGTTCCTCGAAACGGAAATCGTTGGGGAGGTTCTCCATCACCTCATCGAAATGCTTGCCCACAAGATCGCTGTCAGGCGGCACGCGCATGCGCGTGTAAAAGCGCCGAACCGCCATGATTTCTTCCGAACTGTTGTCTGGCAGCAAGCGCGGCATGACCAGCCAGAGGTAAGGCAGCGCCACCAGTGCAGCCATCAGGACCAGCGGCGTATAGTGGAACACCGACATCTGCGGCATGCCGAGGTCGCTTGCGATCGACACCACCAGAAGGTTCGTCGATGTGCCGATGGTGGTGGCCATGCCACCGATGAGGACCGCTGCGTTGAGCGGTATAAGCGTCTTTGATGCAGGCATGGCGCCGCGCTGTGCCAACGCAACGAAGATCGGCAGCAACAACACCAGCACCGGCGTATCGTTCACGATCATCGACAGGAACATCGCCAGTACCAGCGAAACCAGCAGGCCGACTTGCAGATTGAAGCGATAGACCTTTCCAAGCAGCCTTGCCGCAGGTTCCAGGGCGCCTGTTACAACAAGCCCTCGCCCCATGATCATCAGGGCGCAGATCGTGATCAGTGCATAATGGCCGAACCCGCCGAATGCCAGCGCCAGCCCGTCTGTTCGCGTGGTATGCGGGAGCGGATAGAAATAGAGGCCAACCGCGATGATGGCGATGGTCAGCAGGGAAACGATTTCGGTCGAAAGGCGACCGCGCGCAAAGGCCACGAACACCATCACGGTCAGCACCATGGCTGCAATCGCGTGATAGGATGGAACTTCGATCATCCTGCAACACCCATCATGAGGACAAACAGGATGGTACCTCCGGCCGGACTCGAACCGGCACTTCCGAAGAAACTCGATTTTGAGTCGAGCGCGTCTACCAATTCCGCCACGGAGGCCTGCGTCATGCCAATGCGATTAGCGGTGCATCGGCACAGGTTCAAGAAAATGCGCCCTCCCCGAGCGCAAACAATATCCTATTTCAAAGCTTCAGCGATGATCTTGTGCAAGCGGGAATGCAGCGGGTCATTGCCCGCGATCACCTGCTCTGCACAGATTGCCTGCGAGCGCCCGCGATAATCGGTAACAAATCCACCGGCTTCGCGAACGAGCAGACATCCGGCTGCGGTGTCCCAGGGCGACAGATCGCTTTCCCAGAAACCGTCATAACGGCCCGCGGCAACCCAGGCGAGGTCGAGTGCAGCAGAACCGAACCGGCGCACGCCGGCGATCTGCGGGCCAAGCTTGCCATAGATCTTCAGCCATTCGTCGAAATTGCCGTGCCCCTGATAAGGCATGCCGGTTGAGATCAACGCATCATCGAGCTTGCGACGGCCCGAAACACGCAGGCGGCCATCGTGGAGCCAGGCCCCGCGCGATTTCTCTGCCCAGAAAGTCTCATCGGTGATGGGCTGGTAGACCATGCCGGCAACGACATCGCCCCAGCCTCCGCCGCCCAGCTTCGGCTCCTGCACCGCGATGGAGATCGCGAAATGCGGGATCCCGTGAAGGAAATTGCTGGTGCCATCGAGTGGATCGATAATGAAGCGCGGCTTGTCGGGGTCACCCTCGATTTCGCCGCCCTCTTCCAGCAGGAACCCCCAGTCCGGTCTTGCCGCGCGCAACTCGTCCCACAAGACTCGTTCTGCCGCTTCGTCTGCCTTGGAGACGAAGTCTGAAGGCCCCTTGCGGCTCACCTGCAGGTGCTCGACTTCGCCAAAGTCACGCCGCAGGCGGCCACCCGCCTTGCGGGCAGCCTTTTCCATCACGCGGATAAGACCGGAAATTGCAGCCATGGTCGGTCAGTTTCTTTCGATATCGCTGCCGGAAGGCTGGGTGTCAGAGGCAGCCGCAGCTGGCGCTTGCTGGGGTTGGTAACCGCAAATGCTCACCATCACGGCAAGAACTTGCGACATGTCAGTCTGATCGATCTGTGTGTTCTCGGCCATCACCGTGGCCATCTGGTCAGAAATCGCCTTGAGCGAATTGTCGTAAATGCAGCTGACCAGCACGGACTTTGCTTCCGGCTCTACGTTCTCCGAATGGAGACCACCGATCAGGACATTGAGGTCACGAATGACGCGCTGCTGGTCTTCGGGAGAAAGTCCTCCTTCATCCTGCGCATGGGCCGGAATTGCGGCCAGCGCCAGTGCGGCGGTAGCAATTGCCAGCTTCTTCATATTAACCTGCCTTCCCTACGTAACTTTGCTCGTAAACATCGACCACGATGCGCGTTCCGCTTTCGATATGCGGCGGCACCATGATGCGGACACCATTGTCCAGCACCGCGGGCTTGTAGCTCGAAGAGGCGGTCTGCCCCTTCACCACGGCATCTGCCTCGACAATCGTTGCTTCGATTTGTGCGGGCAGTTCGACGGAGATGGGCTTCTCCTCCCACAATTCCAGCATTACCTGCATGCCATCCTGCAGGAACGGGCGTGCATCGCCCAGCAGGTCGCTTGGCAGGTTGATCTGTTCGTAGGTGTCGGTGTCCATGAACACCAGCATGTCGCCATCCTCGTAGAGGAACTGGTAATCCTTCGTATCGAGGCGCACCTTTTCCACCGTGTCGGCGCTGCGGAAGCGGACGTTGGTCTTGCGGCCATCCTGCAGGTTCTTCATTTCGACCTGCATATAGGCACCGCCCTTGCCGGGCTGGGTGTGCTGGATCTTGGCAACTTTCCAGATGCCGCCTTCATACTCGATGATATTGCCGGGACGGATGTCCACGCCGCTGATCTTCATGGGGCTTCCCGCCTTGTTCGAAATGATCGGAATTGTGAAGATGCGCGCCCTAGACCGCTGCACGGCTTTGGGCAAGGACGCAATCACCTGACAATTGTTCATGGCCATGCAATCAGGCGCTGCTATGAGGACGGCCATGAACCGGATTGCACTCATCTTGCTGCCTGCCGCGACCGCACTTGCCGCACCTGCCCTCGCACAGGGACAGATCGGCACGATCGAGCGCGGACAGTATATCTGCGAATTGCCGGGCGATGCCGGCGGTGATGTGGGGATTGAACAGCCGCACGAGAATTTCCGGATCGCCAGCGCATCGCGCTATATCGCAGACGAAGGTAGCGGAACCTACCTGCGGCGCGGCGATGTGGTGACCATGACGAGCGGCCCGCGCAACGGCACCCAGTACGCAGTGATTTCCAGCGGCTTCCTGCGCAAGATCGAAAATGGCGAGCCCGGGCGCCTGCGCTGCCTGAGGCGAGAGCGCTAAACTAGTGGGGGCCTATTCCCCGAACAACCAGAAGTGATGGATGAAATAGAGTTCACGAAGCGCAAAAGGCAGCTTCGTGGAAAGGCTGCGGTATTGCGTTGATGGCGTGGCACTAGGCCGCGCGTCATATCCGAGGGCATCGGCCATCTGCATTGCGCGGCGCAGGTGCAGCGGATCGGACACGACCAGCACCGATCCGTCGGCGATACCCAGCATTCCCGGCTGCGCGAAGACAAGGTTCTCCATCGTTGTGCGTGACTGGTCTTCGAGGATGATCGCATCCTGGCGCACGCCTTTGGTCAGTGCATAGGACTGGGCCGCAGCGGCTTCCGAGACAGTATCGCCGTCGGCCAGACCACCGGTAAAGATGATGTGCGCCACGCGCTCCTGTCGCCAGAGGTCTACCGCGTGATCAATGCGCGCGGCGAATACGGGTGATGGAACATCGCCATCAACCGCTGCACCAAGGACGATCGCATATTCGGCTTGAGCGTCAGGCGCTTCCTCCGCCCCGGCCCAGATCCACGCGAAGACCGCAATGAGCCAGAGCAACAGGGCGAGGCCGAGCCATTTACCGACCTGCCTTGCCCGGACCTTCACTGGGCGAGCTTTTCGCCAAAGGCCTTCACGGCAGCGACTTCATCCCCGTTCCACACAGCACCTGATACGGCGAGAAAATCCGCGCCCGCCTCGATCAGGGGGGCGCAGTTTTCCGGCGTTATGCCGCCGATCGCGACACAGGGAATTTCGAACAGCCCCTGCCAGAATTCGAGCAATTCTGGCTCGGCCCGGTGACCGCTGTCCTTGGTCGCGGACGGAAAGAACGCACCAAACGCGACATAATCTGCCCCTGCCTCGCCCGCTTCCATCGCAAGATGGCGGCTTGCATGGCAGGTCACGCCGATCTGCGCCTCGCGACCCAGTTCCTCGCGCGCCTCGCGGGGATCGCCGTCGCCCTGGCCCAGGTGCACGCCATCGGCCTGCAGTCTCTTTGCCAGCGCCACGTCATCGTTGACGATGAAGGCCACCTCGCGTTCCCGGCAGATCGCCTGCAAGGGTTCCGCGAGGCGGGCCGCCTCGTGCTGGTCAAGGCCCTTCACGCGAAACTGGAAAGCCGCCACCGGCCCGGCATCCAGCGCACGCGCAAGCCTTTGCGGAAAATCGCCACCCACTTCGAGCGGCGAGATCAGGTAGAGCTGACAATTCGCCATGGGATCAGGCGCAAAGGGCTGCCACGCCCGGCAGCTCCTTGCCCTCCATCCACTCGAGGAAAGCGCCCCCCGCGGTGGAGATATAGGTCACATCATCGGTGACACCGGCGTGGGCGAGCGCCGCCACCGTGTCACCTCCGCCTGCAACGGAGACGAGCGAACCTTCCACCGTCAAAGCCGCAGCAGTCCGGGCCAGAGCCACCGTCGCGGCATCAAAGGGCGGCGTTTCGAAAGCACCCATCGGCCCGTTCCACACCAGCGTACGGCAGGTCTTGAGCACATCGCCCAGCGCCTCGACTGCCTGCGGGCCGACATCGAGGATCATCTCGTCCTCGGCGACTTCATGCACGTTGCAGGTGCGCAAGCTCGGCGGATTGGCAGCGAACTCCTTGGCGACAACCACGTCATAGGGAAGATGGACCGTGCAACCGGCAGCATCGGCAGCGTCCATGATCTCTTCAGCGGTGCCCGTCAGGTCATGCTCACACAGCGACTTGCCGACATTCACCCCGCACGCGGCGAGGAAGGTATTTGCCATCCCGCCGCCGATGATGAGGTGCTGCACCTTGGTGACAAGGTTTTCGAGGACTGCGAGCTTGGTGGAAACCTTTGCGCCGCCAACCACCGCTGCAACGGGAGGCTGCGGATTGCCAAGAGCAGCATCAAGCGTGGTCAGTTCCTTTTCCATCGACCGGCCAGCATAGGCGGGCAGCAGGCGCGCCAGACCTTCAGTGGTCGCATGAGCGCGGTGCGCAGCGGAGAAGGCATCATTGACGTAGAAATCGCCGATGGCAGCGATGCCCTTCGCAAACTCGGGATCATTGGCCTCTTCGCCCGGCCAGAAGCGGGTGTTTTCCAGCATGCCGACATCGCCGGGGCGCAGGATACCGATGGCCTGCTGGGCCACAGGCCCCTGCACTTCGGGAATGAACATCACTTCCTTGCCGATCACCCGTTCGATCTCGCCCTGGATCAGGCTCAGGGACAAGGTCGAATGGCGCTCACCCTTAGGTCGACCGAAATGGGCCAGCAGGACGACCTTCGCGCCCTTTTCAGACAGTTCGAGGATGGTCGGCTTGACCGCCAGCGCGCGCGTGAGGTCCGTCGCGCGGCCATCTGCCATCGGCAAGTTCAGGTCCACGCGAACAAGCGCGACCTTGCCGGTCACATCGCCAAGGTCATCAAGGGTCTTGAAATTCGGCATCTCGTTCTTCCCCTCCTCCCCCTTGGATGGGGAGGGATACGTAGGCTTGGCGGCTTGTCCGCCTAGCCGGAGTTGGGAGGGGGTGTCTGCGGTGCAAGCACCCCCATCCAAGCTTCGCTAGCTCCTGCCGGAGCAAGCTGCGCTATCCTTCCCCCGTCAATGGGAAGGCAAATGACCCTTTAAAGCAGCCCCGCCATTACGCCGGCGGTGTCGATCATGCGGTTGGAGAAGCCCCATTCGTTGTCATACCAGCTGACCACGCGGGCTAGCTTGCCTTCCATGACCGAGGTTTCGAGGCTGTCGATCGTCGAGCTGGCCGGGTGGTGGTTGAAGTCCGAGCTGACGAGCGGCTTGTCGGTGTAATCCAACACGCCCTTCATCGGCCCTTCCGCAGCAGCCTTCAGCGCAGCGTTGAGTTCTTCTGCAGAGGTATCGCGGCCGGGCTGGAACACCAGATCGACGAGCGACACGTTGGGCGTCGGCACACGGACAGACGAACCGTCAAGCTTGCCAGCGAGTTCCGGCAGCACGAGCCCCACAGCGCGGGCAGCGCCCGTTGTCGTCGGGATCATGTTCTGCGCACCGCCGCGCGCACGGCGCATGTCGCTGTGCATCTGGTCCAGCATACGCTGGTCGTTGGTGTAGGAGTGGATCGTGGTCATGAAGCCGCGCTCGATCCCGACCAGGTCGTTGAGCACCTTGGCCACCGGAGACAGGCAGTTGGTGGTGCAGCTGGCGTTGGAAACGATGATATCGTCAGCGGTCAGGATATCGTGGTTCACACCATAAACGACGGTAGCCGAAACGCCGCCTGCCGGTGCCGAGATCAACACGCGCTTGGCGCCAGCGTCGAGGTGCGGCTTGGCCGCGTCGTGGCTCTGGAAGAAGCCGGTGCATTCGAGCACGATGTCCACACCCATTGCAGCGTGCGGCAGGTCACCCGGATTGCGCTCACTGGTGACGGCGATGGTCTTGCCGTTGACGATCAGGTTGCTGCCATCCACTTCCACAGTGCCGGGGAAGCGGCCGTGGGTACTGTCGAAACCGAAAAGGAGCGCGTTGGCATTGGTGTCAGCCAGATCGTTGATCGCTACCAGTTCAAGGTCATGATCATCGCGCTCGAGGATGGCGCGCGCCACAAGACGGCCAATACGCCCGAAACCGTTGATCGATACCTTCGTCGTCATGGACCTGTCTCCTGATTACTTGCCCAGTTTTTCAATAATTTGCGGGACGATCTTGTCCGCACTGAAACCAAAATGCTCAAAAAGTTGCGCTGCCGGTGCGGATGCCCCGAAACGATCAAGCCCGATATTGAGGCCGTTCGTCCCGGTATAGCGCTCCCAGCCCTGCGTCACGCCCGCTTCGATCGAAACGACGAGCGCATCTGCCGGAATGATGTCAGCCTTGTAAGCCGCATCCTGCGCGTTGAAGAGTTCCTGACACGGCATGGACACGACATCCGCGCCGATACCCTGGGCTTCCAGCGCAGCGGCAGTATCGAGGGCTACGGCCACTTCCGAACCTGTTGCCAGCAGCACGACCTTGCGAGCCGCAGACGCAGCCTTCAGGCGGTATGCGCCCTTGGCGCAGCGGTTGGACGACGCAGTCCAGTCCGCATCACCTTCGCCGCGCACCGGCGGCAGGTTCTGGCGCGACAGGGCGATGATCGAAGGGGTTTCCGGCGTCTGCAGCGCCAGTGCCCAGCATTCCGCCGTCTCGATGGCATCGGCGGGACGGTAGACGTTGAGATTGGGGATCAGGCGCAAGGACATCACCTGCTCCACTGGCTGGTGGGTCGGGCCGTCTTCGCCAAGACCGATGCTGTCATGCGTCATCACATAGACCACGCCGGCCTTCTGCAAGGCCGACAGGCGGATGGCGTTGCGCGCATAATCGCTGAAAATCAGGAAGGTGCCGCCATAGGGCACCACGCCGCCATGCAGCATCATGCCGTTCATGGCAGATGCCATGCCGAACTCACGGATGCCGTAATAGAGATAACGGCCACCGTAATTGTCCGAGGTCAGCGGATCGGTGGACTTGGTTTTGGTGTTGTTCGAACCGGTGAGGTCAGCCGAGCCGCCGATCAGCTGCGGCAGCTTCTCGGTCAGCGGGGTAAGCGCCATTTCGGAGGCCTTGCGGCTCGCAACCTTGGGCGGATCTGCAGCGAGACCCCGGATATAATCTTCGAGTGCGGGCGCGGCGGCATCAGCAATACTGGAAAGCTGCGCTTCGAGAGCATCCTTCTTGCCCCCATTTGCGACACGGTCCTGCCATGCGCGGTGCGTTTCGCCGCCCTTTGCACCCAGCGAGCGCCAGTCCGCCATGATGTCGTCCGGAACCACGAAGGGCGCATGCTCCCAGCCCAGTTCGACGCGGGCAGCAGCCACTTCATCCTCACCCAGCGGAGCACCATGGACGCCGGAAGTGCCCTGCTTGTTGGGCGATCCCTTGCCGATTATCGTCTTGCAGGCAATGATCGAGGGGCGCGGATCAGCCAGCGCCTCGTCAATAGCGGCGCGGATCGACGCATGGTCATGGCCATCGCAGCTGACGGTGTGCCAGTTGGTGGCGCGATAGCGGGCCAGCACGTCCTCGCTGGAAGAAAGGTCCACACTGCCATCGATGGTGACGTTGTTGTCGTCCCACAGCACGATCATGTTGCCCAGCTTGAGGTGCCCGGCAAGGCCGATGGCCTCGTGGTTGAGACCTTCCATCAGACAGCCGTCGCCAGCCAGCACCCATGTCTTGTGGTCGATCACATCATCGCCGAACTTGGCGTTGAGGTGCCTCTCGGCAATCGCCATGCCCACGCCCATCGCCAAGCCCTGACCCAGCGGACCGGTGGTGCATTCCACGCCATCGATCAGGAAGTTCTCAGGGTGGCCGGCACAGGGGCTGCCGAGCTGGCGGAAATTGCGGATGTCGTCCATCGTCGGCTGCTCGTAACCGGTAAGGTGGAGCAGCGCGTAGATCAGCATCGAACCATGGCCGGCGGACAGCACGAAGCGGTCGCGGTCGGGCCAGTGCGGGTCTGCCGGATCGAACTTCAGGTAATCGGAATAGAGCACCGTGGCGACATCGGCCATGCCCATCGGCATACCGGGATGGCCGATATTGGCGGCCTGCACGGCATCCATGGTGAGC
>JAUIJI010000058.1 GCA_030431435.1 Alphaproteobacteria bacterium
CCCCGCGCTCAAGGTATTCCCAAACGCCCAAGGGCAGGCGCCTGCGGGCCTTGCAGCGCAGGTCCTCGATGTTCCAGCAGTTCAGTGTATCTGCCATGTCCCGTTTTAGCCGCGGCCGAGGAAGGGAAGCTTGTTCTGCACCATCAACGCTTCGTAGAAATTGAGATGGTCGGGCATGTCGCACATATGGATGATGATGCCCGCTGCCTCTTCTGGCGTCGCCGCAAAGTTCTCCGGCAGTTTCACAGATCCTGGCATGATTTCCGTCGCGACGATCCCAGGGTGGAAGATCGACACTGCGATCTGGTTGTCGCGGCCGTCCAGCGCCATGGCGTGGGTCAGCCCCTGCAGGCCGAACTTGCTGGCGGTGTAGGAAGGGCATTCATTGCGCGGCACCTTCGCCGAGATCGAACCGACATTGATGATGCGACCATGTCCGCCTTTCAGGAAGATCGGCCATGCGTGCTTGGAACACAGGAACGCGCTGGTCAGGTTGGTGGTGATCACCTTGTTCCAGTGCTCGAGCGAAGTCTCGTGCACCGGTGTGTTCTCGGCAATACCGGCGTTGTTGATCAGCACATCGACCGTTCCGAAACGCTCCACGGCCTTGGCGAACAGATTAGCCACAGCGTCTTCATCCGTCACATCGGTTGCCACAGCCAGAGCTTCGCCGCCCATGCCTTCGATCTTTTCGACCAGCGCGCTAAGGCGTTCAGCGCGACGGGCCGCAAGCACCACTTTCGCGCCCTTTTCGACAAATCCGATGGCGCACGCTTCGCCGATGCCCGAACTGGCACCGGTAACAACGGCAACACGGCCTTCCAGATTGCTCACGTAAATCTCCCCTTCGTCTCTCTCAGGCCCACGGCATTAGCCGCGCATGGCGAGGAGCGAAAGAAGCGATTTCGAATGTGAAGGGGAGGGGAATGGTGGACGCACTAGGGCTCGAACCTAGGACCCGCTGATTAAGAGTCAGCTGCTCTACCAACTGAGCTATGCGTCCATTCCGGTCATTCCGAAAGTCCCGCGAGGCGCGCTGCGAATCAACGGGAGGCGCTCATATAGCGGAAGATTTCGCGGTGAAAAGGGGGTGTTTGGAAATCAGTTCGAAAGCGGCGAGGACTGCCGGTTCCAGCGGTCGACCATCATCAGTCCGCCAATGCAGATCATGTTGGTCATCATCGAGGAACCGCCATGGCTCATGAAGGGGAGGGGGATGCCCACTACCGGCGCAAGACCCATCACCATCATCAGGTTGATCGCGACATAGAAGAAGATGGTCGCGGTCAATCCACCAGCCAGCAAGCGGCTGAAGCGATCAGGGGCAGCGCGAGCGACGTTGAGGCCCCAGCGCAGGATGATGCCAAAAACCAGCAGCACGAAAATACCGCCAAGCAGGCCCCATTCCTCTGCCATGGTGGCGAAAACGAAATCGGTATGCGGTTCGGGCAGGTAATCAAGATGGCTCTGCGATCCTTCGCCGAATCCCTTTCCGGGAATTCCGCCTGACCCGATGGCGATCTTGGACTGGATAATGTGGTAGCCTGCGCCTTGCGGATCGCTTTCGGGATCGAGGAAGGTATCCACCCGCCTGCGCTGGTAATCCTGCAATCCGAAGAAATAGGCGAGCGGAGCAATGATCACGCCAGCCAGACCCGCGCCGACAAACCAGCGCATCGGCAATCCGGCCAGGAAGATCACGATCGCCCCGCCAAACGCAATGGCAAGCGTGGTGCCCAGATCAGGCTGCATCAGCACCAGCCCCATCGGCATCACCATGAGCGCGGCAGGCGGAACGATCGCGCGCCATGTGTTGATGAGCCCGACCGGCAATGTATGGAAATAGCTTGCGAGAACCAGCACGATGGTCGGCTTCATCAATTCGGATGGCTGGATGCGGATAGGACCTGCCTCCAGCCAACGCTGGCTGCCACCCCCGACTTGCCCAAGTATTTCCACGCCAAGCAGCAAGAGCAGGACTACGACATATCCCGGATAGGCCATCAGGAATGTCCAGTCCCTCGGGATCCGCCACATTACCAGCGCCATCAGAGCGAAAATCGCAAAGCGCAGCAGGTGGGACCCGGCATAGGGCGACATCGATCCCCCGGCAGCGGAATGGAGCACTGCGGCGCCAAATGCCACCAGCGCGCAGAGCGGGACCAGCATGCCCCACGGGATTTCCGCGAGTGGGGCAGGGAGGGTTACCGCGCGCTTCAAGTCGGCTCTCCTCCGGTTTGTGCGTTTCCGATCCGGTTGTCCCGCACGGCATCCTGATAGGCGTCTGCTTCAGCCCGCGCTTCTGCTTCTACCTGTCGTGCGAGGGTGATCGGGTCTGGCGGTGCCGGTATATCGACCCCGGCAGCTTCGGCGAAGCGCATGTAGTCTGCATCCAGCCTTTCTTGCGCTGTGCCACCCCATTGCTTTTCCAATGCGTGAAGTGCCTCCAGCCCCTTCTGCGGATCGAACAGGAAGGTCATCACATCGCGAGCGACTGGATAGGCCGAACCCGAACCCCCGCCGTGCTCGATAACCACAGCCCCGGCATAGCGCGGGTTATCGAATGGCGCGAAGAACACGAACAAGCCGTGATCGCGATATTTCCAGGGGCCGCTGCGCCCATCGGATACGCTGAGGCTGACAACCTGTGCGGTGCCGGTCTTCCCGGCCATCTGGACCCCATCAATGGGCAATCTAGCTCGTCGCGCAGTGCCGGGGCCGTTGACGACGTCATTCATCGCCCGGCGCACATATTCGATGTGTTCCGGCGCGAATCCCAAGTCATCTACGACCGGCGTGGAATCGTCCAGTATAAGGCGGGGCAGCAGGTTCTTGCCGGTTGCAAGGCGAGCGGACATCACTGCCAGCTGCAACGGGTTGGTGAGATAGTAGCCCTGACCGATGCTGGCATTGACCGTGTCGAAATCCTGCCATTCCCGCCCGAACTTTTCTTTCTTCCAGGCAGGATTGGGCACGGTACCATAGAACTGGCTGGTGACGGGGAGAGGGTATTGCTGGCCCAGGCCCATGCGCTCGGCGAAGGCGGCAACCTTGTCAAAACCCACCCTTCGGGCGAAATCATAGAAGTAACTGTCACAGCTCGAATAGATGGCTTTCGCCATGTTCACCGATCCATGATTGCTATGACAGCGGAAGAAGCGGTTTCCGACCCGCCGACCGCCAGCGCAGATGATGGTCTCTTCTGGATCGATCCCTTCCTGCAGGAACTCCATGCAATGCATCGGCTTGATGGTAGATCCGGGAGGGTAGAGGCCTTTCAGGACCTTGTTGCGCAAGGGAACGCGGTCGTTCTCGCTCAGCATCTGGTATTCGATGCGACCGATGCCGTCCGAAAAGCTATTGGGATCGAAACTGGGCATCGAGGCCATGCACAGAAGGTCCCCGGTCAGGCAATCCATCACCACGACCGATCCGGATTCAAGTCCAAGCCGGCGCGCAGCATAATCCTGTAACGGACCGTCGATCGTCAGACGTACCGCATCCCCCTGGATGTCTTCGCGGGTTTCCAGATCACGCACGATCTTGCCTGATGCAGTCACCTCCACCCGGCGGGCACCGGCTTCGCCGCGCAGTTGCTGTTCGAATTGCTGTTCAAGCCCGTCCTTTCCCAGCTTGAAACCGGGGGTCACGAGGAGGGGAATGGGCTCTTCGTCGTATTCTTCGCGGCTCGCAGCACCCACATAGCCCAGCAGGTGCCCTACTGACGGGCCGGTGGGATAATAGCGGGAATAGCCACGTTGGGGCACCACACCCGGCAACTCGGGCAAGCGAACGCTGACGGCGGCGAACTTCTCGTATCGCAAGCCGCTGGCAACAGGAACTGCGCTGAAACCCGCGGCATTTTGCAGATTATCGGCCAGGTCCTGCTTTTGCGCCGGTTCGAAATCCAGGAGGTCGCCCAGCATTTCGACAGTGGCCTCTACGTCATCGACCCTCTCGGGAATGATATCGACCCGAAAGTCTGCGCGGTTGGAGGCGAGGGGGGAGCCGTTGCGGTCCAGGATCCAGCCACGGCGTGGAGGGATCAGGGTGAGGTTTACCCGATTGCTCTCCGCTTCCATGAGGTACTTTTCGTTTTCGGCCACTGCAATGTAGCCCATGCGGGCGGCCAGCAGCAGGCCAATACCGCCCTGGACAGCGCCAACCACGAAGGTGCGTCTCTCGAACGTGTGTTTCAGATTGTTGCTTGAAACCGGCTTGGCCATGACTCACCCAAGGCGCCTGACGCGCAGGAGGCGAATGCGATCCAGCAATGCTGCCATACTCACAATTATGGGAAACAGCAGGATCGAGAGCAAGAGTTGCGGCACGATAACTGCAACTTGCAGCATGGTAAGCGAGGCACCGGAAACCAGTGCGGCAATGCCGAGATAAACGGTAAAGACCAGCGATGCGGTAAGCCAGTTCTGCCAGAAATTGCGCCACGGAAAGCGGATTTCCAGCAGGTCGAGCACGATCAGTGTTGTCGAAAACAGCAGGATGCCGCTTCCAAGGGGTTGGCCGGAAAACAGATCGTCAAACAGGCCAAGCGGAAAGCCTGCCCATAACGGCAAGAGGCCGGGGCGCAGCAGTCTCCACGCCACCATCGCCATTAGCCCGAGAGGCGGTAAGACGGGTGCAGCAGCTATAATCGGCAGCATCGGCGTGAGCGAACCAATCATGATCGTCGCCCAGGGGATGCCGTGAACAAGAACCGGGGAATGGTCGCGGTTGATCTTCTTGCCGTATCGGTCACTCCTGGCGCGTGGATTGAGCTGTTCCATCAATCCGCCACTTCACCAGCTTCTGTCTGGGCAACGCTTTCCAACGTTTCGCCCTGCCAAACCGGCTCGACGATCACCACATCTGTCGCTGCCGGATTGCTGAGTAGCTGCGCGATCCCCCCGTCCGGCGTAATCTCGGTAATCATGGCCACGGCCACACCGGGCCGGAACATGCCTCCCGCACCCGATGTCACAAAAATATCGCCTTCCTCCAGCGGATTGATGCCAAGGTTGATCAGGCGAATACGCAAAGAGCCGTCGGCACGACCTTCTGCGAAGGCGACAACATCGTCCGTCGCGCGCCTGACCGGCACCATGCTCTCGCTGTCTGTCAACAACAACACGCGCGAACTGTTTGACCCGGCTTCCAGCACCCGGCCAACCAGCCCCATCGGAGAGGTCACCGGCATGCCGTTGGTGACACCGTCGTCGCTTCCTGCCGAAAGATAGGCGATGCGGCGCGTGCTTGATGAAGTTGACCCGATCAAGCGCGCTACGGCGACAGGCTCGGTGGCCCCGGAAGTGAGGTTGAGCACGCCCTTCAGCCGCTCGTTCTCCTGTCGCAAGGCCTCAGCTTCGACCAGGCGAACACGGGCAATCTCGATCTCGCGCTCCAGTTCGGCATTCTTGCTGCCAGCGTCATAATATCCCGCGATCGCTTCGAAGAATCCGCGCCCCTGGGTGCGACCAACCGCGCCCGCCTGCCCGGCAGGGGCTGCAAGGTCAGTAGCCATTGAGCGCAAGCCCTGGAATGTCTGGGGACTGACGAAGGAAATGATCAGCAGGACCGCGCCGATAAGCGCACCGGTGCCCGCGACAACATAGCCGGCGAACAGACCAAGCTGCGCCCGTTTGTTGGATCCGGATCGTCTTGCAGTCGGCGGCGCCATAACCGCCTTACCCCCTTTGCTAAAACTCCAGTTTCATCACGCCGTCATCAGGACGCCGCGATAGATGGGATCTTCCATGGCCCGGCCGGTGCCCATGGCAACGCAGGTGAGCGGGTCTTCCGCCACGCTGACAGGAAGGCCGGTCTCTTCTTTCAGGTGTTCATCAAGCCCGCTGATCAGGGCGCCACCGCCAGTCAGCACAATGCCTTGGTCGACAATATCCGCAGCCAGTTCCGGCGCGGTGTTTTCCAGCGCGATGCGCACGCCTTCCACGATTGCGCCGATCGGTTCGGAAAGGGCTTCGGCAATATGCGCCTGGTTGATGGTGATTTCCTTGGGAACGCCGTTCACCAGGTCACGACCCTTGATGGTGATCTGCTCACCGATACCGTCTTCCGGGACGACAGCCGTGCCATAATCCTGCTTGATACGTTCGGCAGTGGAATCGCCGATCAGCAGGTTATGGTGCCGTCGTACATAGGAGACGATGGCTTCGTCCATCTTGTCGCCACCAGTACGGACGGAGGTGGTGTAGGCGAGGCCGCGCAGCGAAAGGACAGCGACCTCGGTGGTGCCGCCGCCGATATCGACGACCATCGAGCCTACCGGCTCGGTCACGGGCATGTCGGCGCCGATGGCAGCAGCCATGGGCTCAAGGATCAGGTAAACTTCCGAAGCGCCCGCATTGCTGGCCGCATCCCGGATTGCGCGCTTTTCCACCGATGTCGCGCCAGAAGGCACACAGATGGTGATCTCGGGATAGCGCAGCAGCGTACGCTTGCCATGCACCTTGCGGATGAATTCCTTGATCATTTCCTCGGCCACGTCGAGATCGGCAATCACGCCGTCGCGCAGCGGGCGGATCGCCTCGATATTGTCCGGGGTCTTGCCCATCATCATCTTGGCGTCTTCGCCCACGGCCTTGACGCGCTTGATGCCGTTGATGGTTTCGATCGCGACCACGGAGGGCTCGTTCAGCACGATACCGCGATCCTGGACATAGACGAGTGTGTTGGCCGTACCCAGGTCGATGGCCATGTTTTGCGAACCGAACTTGAACATTTTCGAAAAGAAGGAACCCATTGATATTTCCGTATTGTACCGCGCTTTGAGGCGGGCATTGTCCTGCCGGGCGCAGCGGTTTGTGCTGAGAGTGGCGCTGTTTAGCGCGATGCACCGGGAAAGGCCAAAAAATTGTGCGGATTATCGCCGGTTTTTTGCACCGTTTGCCTCGAAATTCGAATGCTTCGTCGTTACCCTTCACAAATGCCGCAAATTCGCCGCCTGCCAGAAACGCTGATCAACCGCATTGCTGCGGGAGAAGTGGTGGAGCGTCCGGCCTCTGCGCTGAAGGAACTCGTCGAGAATTCAATCGATGCGGGAGCGCGGCAAATCGCCGTTTCCATTATTGATGGCGGCTTGTCGCGGATCGAAGTGACTGACGATGGTTGCGGGATGACGCCGGAAGAGATGGAACTCGCGCTGGAGCGCCATGCAACCTCCAAGCTCCCGGATGAAGCGATCGAACAAGTTGCAACATTGGGCTTCCGTGGAGAAGCCTTGCCCAGCATTGCCAGCGTGGCGCGCCTGTCGCTCGAAAGCCGCCCTCGCGAAGCAGAAGAGGGCTGGCGTCGGGTTGTCGATCATGGCGCGGTTATCGAGGAAGGCCCTGCTGCCTTGCCACCGGGAACGCGCGTGCGGATGGAGAACCTGTTCGGCAAGATCCCTGCGCGGCGCAAGTTCCTGCGCACGGCCCGCAGCGAATATGCCGCATGCCTCGATGTCGTGCGCCGCCTAGCCATGGCGCGGCCCGATATCGGCTTCACCTTCATTCATGGCGACAGGCGCATCCTGCAACTGCAGCGGGGGCAGGAGGTGGCCGATCGCGTGGCTCAGATCGTCGCGCGTGAACTGGCGGATAATGGGGTTGAGCTGGATATTGATCGCGGTGAGATGCGCCTGACGGGTGTTGCCGGCCTGCCGACCTACAATCGCGGTGTGGCCGATCACCAGTATCTGTTCGTTAACGGTCGTCCGGTGAAGGATCGCCTGCTGACAGGCGCAGTTCGCGGCGCCTATGCCGATATGCTGGCGCGCGATCGTCATGCGGTGCTGGCACTGTTCCTCGAATTGCCGCCGGGGGATGTCGACGTGAATGTCCATCCGGCCAAGACAGAGGTGCGCTTTCGCGATTCCTCAGGCGTGCGCGGGTTTATCGTGTCAGGGCTCCGTCAGGCACTTTCAACCGGCGACAGGCGCAGCGCGCAGGCTCCCGATGCCTCCGCTATGGGGCGCTGGCAGGTCGAGCCCAGCGAACCTGCGCCGGCCCTGCGATCGATTTTCGAAGGGCGTGACTGGTCTTCCCCACAAACCCGTGTTGCATCACCATCCAGCGAGTGGCGTGGCGCGGAAAGTGAGGTCATGGCGCTGCCGCAGGGAAGGGCGGAGAAAGCAGAGGAAATTGCTGCCGAAGCCTCAGAATATCCTCTGGGCATCGCGCGGGGACAGGTCGCCAGCACCTATATCGTGGCCGAAGCTGCAGACGGCCTTGTGATCGTGGACCAGCATGCCGCGCATGAGCGCATTGTGCTCGAAAGATTGCGTGCAGCAGGGGCGGGAGACAAGGTTGCCGCCAGTCAGGCGCTGCTGATGCCGGACGTGGTTGAGATGGACGAGGCGGATTGTGACAGGCTGGAAGACCAGATCGAGCGCTTCGCCGGGCTTGGCCTTGTGATCGAACGGTTCGGCCCCAACGCCATGCTGGTGCGCGCGCTGCCGGGCTCGCTCAAGCGCGCTGATCCGCAATCGCTCTTGCAGGATCTGGCAGACGATCTGGCAAAGCATGGAGACAGCCTGCTGCTAGGCGAGAAGATCGAACATGTGCTCGCCACCATGGCCTGCCACGGGTCAGTCAGGGCAGGGCGCACGCTCAACGTAGCGGAAATGAATGCGCTGCTCAGGGAAATGGAAGCCACACCGCGTTCAGGGCAATGCAATCATGGTCGCCCGACCTGGGTGAAGCTGTCCATGGACGATGTAGAAAAGCTGTTTGGGAGGCATTGATGCGGTTTGCGGTGTGTATGCTGGCACTGGCCTGTTGTGCCTGCGGCGAGAACCTTACGCCGGAAGAACAGGCGCAGCGCGACCGTCAGGCAGTGGCGCTGGTGGAACAGGCAAACTCCGTCGAGCCCGGCATCACCGAGGTCGTGCCGGAGACGATCCTCTATCCCGATATCGAGCGTCACGACATCTATGGCGCCAGCTGCGCCTATGCTCCCGGCACGAGTCTTGGTGCGCGGGTAATTGCAAGGCAGGCCGATGCTTTCATGAAGATCGATGGCGAGATCGTGCGCTTCGCAGCTGATCCCGGCGCGCGCGAACTGCCTTATGGCACCCGCTCGCTATACAATGGCCGCGCTTATTCGCTGCGCTTGCAGATCGCAGGCGACGGCATCCAGTCGGGCGAGGAAGTGATGGAATATGAAGGCACCATCAGCCTTCGCGACGAATATGACCGGGTGATCTACACCGGCACGGGCACGGCTCAGTGCGGAGTATGACGCTGGTCAGCGCAGCCGCTTGACGTAAAGCTGCTTGTCGTCGCGGCGTTCCATCAGGAAGTGGTCGCTTGCGGCCCGCATCAGGTCTGACAAGCGTTTGAAGCCGTAGTTGCGCACGTCGAAGCTGGAGCGGTTGCCGGCGATCTGGCCGACTTCGTGCAGCCGGGCAAAACCCTCGTCATCGCGGCTCGAGGCTTTCCATGCACCGCCGAGCAGTTCGATCAGATCCTTGTCGATCGAGCTCTCGTTATCGCTGCCATTGGAGCGGCTGTCGTCGGACTGGGTCGTCTTGATCAGGCGCTGCACGTCGATGAAGCGGGTACAAGCTGTCTTGAATGCCTCAGGCGCCTTGTCCATCCCGAAGCCGTAGACGATCAGGCCGTCCTGCCTCAGGCGCGTGACGAGCGGGGTGAAATCGCTGTCGCTGCTCATGATGCCGAAACCATCGACCTTGCCATCATAGAGCAGGTCGATTGCGTCGATCGTCATCGCCATGTCGGTAGCGTTCTTGCCCTTGGTCAGGTCAAACTGCTGCATCGGCTGCAAGCCGAAGCGGTGAGTGATCTTGTTCCAGTTGGACAGGGCAGGCTTGGCCCAGTTGCCATAGGCGCGGCGGATGTTCACTTGCCCCAGTTCGGCAAGCACGGTCAGCACCGGGTCGATCCCGGCGGGGCTGGCGTTATCTGCGTCGATCAGCAGGGCGATATTCTTGAGTTCGGCTTCTGGCATGGCTCGCTACATGGCCAGTGCTTGCGTCATGCGCAAGAACTCAGGCAGCGGAAAACTCTCCCGTCTCCTCGTCGAGAAGGTAGAGGATGCCATCGGAAATTGCGAAATAGGCACCGCGAAGTTTCAGCTGGCCGCGGCCTTCCTTGGTCTGCACGCATGGAAAGGTGCGCAGGTTTGCCAGGCTCACTTTCACTCCTGCCAGTTCCATTGCCCGCTCTGCCGTGCGGCCCTCGGTGCCCAGTTCTCGTGCAACGTTGTCCCGAGCTTCGTCGAGCAGGGAAATCCAGTCTGCCACAAAGCCGCCTTGTCCCGGATCGTTGCCATGCAGGCTCCTGGTGAGCGCTGCCTGGCAACCGCCGCACATGCCGTGGCCCATCACCAGAACTTCCTCGACCTTGAGGAACTGGACAGCGAATTCCAGCGCGGCAGAAACACCGTGCAAGCCCGGGCTAGTTTCAAACGGCGGAACCAGCGCGGCCACGTTGCGGACCACGAAAATCTCGCCCGGATTGACGTCGAAGATTTGCGACGGGTCAACGCGGCTGTCGGAACAGGCGATTACCATCACCCGCGGCTGCTGGCCTTCCTTGAGGGTGGACCAGCGCTCGCGTTCTGGCGCCCATCCGTGCTCGCGGAAACGGCGGTAGCCTTCGATCAGGTCGGACATGACAGGAGAATCGTTGTTCATGACCATGCATTTGCCCTGCGCCATTGCCAGTGGCAAGCCGCGCCACTAAGTGGGCCTCCTATGAACGACCTCTCCAACGCTCCGCGCAAGCGCAAGCCGGACTGGATCCGGGTGAAGGCTCCCGTCAGCAAGGGCTATCACGAAACGCGCAAGCTGATGCGCGACCTCAAGCTCAACACCGTTTGCGAGGAAGCGGCCTGCCCCAACATCGGGGAATGTTGGACCAAGAAGCACGCCACGGTCATGATCCTCGGCGATGTCTGCACGCGAGCGTGCGCCTTCTGCAATGTGAAGACCGGCATGCCGCGTATTGTCGATCCGCTGGAGCCGGAAAATACGGCTGCTGCCGCTGCGCAGATGGGGCTGGAGCATATCGTCATCACCAGCGTTGACCGTGACGACCTCCCCGATGGCGGGGCAGGGCAGTTCGTCAAGGTGATCAAGGCGCTGCGGCGCGAAACCCCGGATACCACGATCGAGATCCTGACGCCTGACTTCCGCGGCAAGATGCGCGAGGCGGTGGAAATGATCTGTGAGGCTGGTCCCGATGTGTACAACCACAACCTCGAAACCGTGCCGCGCCTCTATCCCACGATCCGTCCGGGTGCGCGTTATTACGCTTCGCTGCGCCTGCTCGAGGAAGTGAAGAGCCACGATCCGCTGATCTTCACCAAGTCCGGCATCATGCTGGGGCTGGGCGAGGAGCGTCTGGAAGTGCATCAGGTGATGGATGACATGCGCAGCGCCGATGTCGATTTCATCACCATGGGCCAGTATCTCCAGCCCACGCCGAAGCACGCCGAGGTGGTCGATTTCGTAACGCCGCAGGTGTTCAACGCCTATGGCGCGGTGG
Source organism: Alphaproteobacteria bacterium (assembly GCA_030431435.1). GTDB lineage: Bacteria > Pseudomonadota > Alphaproteobacteria > Sphingomonadales > Sphingomonadaceae > Alteraurantiacibacter. The sequence goes on from JAUIJI010000058.1 coordinate 11,505, forward strand.
CGCGGGCCAAGGGCTTCCTGCAGGTCGCTTCAACGCCGCTTACGCGTTCCAGCTATCACGCTGGCGATGATTTCGCCCAGATGAAGGCAGCGAGGGAAGAAAAGCTGCGCAAACAGGCAGAGCGACAGAAGACCAGCTGATGCCCGCCATTCGCGAAACCCGCCAGCTCCCCTATTCGGCAGAGCAGATGTTCGAGCTTGTTGCCGATGTCGGCAATTACCCCGAGTTCCTGCCTTGGGTTGTCGCCACGCGCGTGCGCGACAAGACCGACAAAGGGCTTGAGGCGGACATGCTTGTGGGTTTCAAGGCGATCCGCGAGAAGTTCACCAGCCATGTCGAGCTCGACGCACCCAACTCCGTGCGCGTTCACTACATCGACGGGCCGCTGCGCGATCTCGACAATCTCTGGACATTCAAGCCCACTGACGATGGTGGGTGCGAGCTGTTCTTCAGCGTCGATTTCACCTTCAAGAACATGATGTTCGAGGCTCTGGCTGGCCAGTACATCGACCGCGCTTTCCGCAAGATGGTGGCCGCATTCGAAGCGCGTGCCGAGGAACTCTACGGTAACAGCAGTTCCAGCGCGCAAAGCGTCGCCTGAAGCCGCACACCGGCGCGGGTTTCTTCCTCGAACAGGCGGTTTTCCGCTTCGGGGGACTCTTCTCCCTTGATCAGCCGAGCGAACACTACGGTGCCAACCGGCTTGTCTTCGCTACCACCATCGGGCCCTGCTACACCGCTGATGGCAACGGTTACGTCGGCATCGCTGCGCTCCATGGCACCTTGCGCCATGGCATAGACGCAGGCGACCGAAACCGCGCCGAATGCATCAATGATGTCATCGGAGACGCCGAGGCAGTCCATCTTGGCGCGGTTTGAATAGGTGACATAGGACCTGTCCAGTACTGCCGAACTGCCGGGAATTTCCGTAAGGGCGCTCGCTACCAGCCCTCCGGTGCAGCTTTCGGCAAGTGCTATCCGGCGGCCTGCCGCGGCATTCTCTTCCACGACACGACGGGCGAGGGCGATCACTTCCGGGGGGAGCATGCTTTCCATTGCTTCTACCATTACGGGGAACCAACCGCCTGGACGGTGGGTTGTTCCTGCTCTTTGCCTTCTTGTGAGAGCGCATAGGCCATCCCGATCAGCGCGGCGAGATTCTCCGGCGGAAGCGGGTCGAGCAGTTCAAGCCCCTGGTTGATCCTGTCGCAATGCTTGGCTTCGACCTGGTTCGTCACCATGCCGGCGATCATCTCTTCCACAAACGGTTGAAGCACTTCGGCCGGCATGCCTGCCATGACTTCGCCCATGGCGGGATTGTCACGCGAGGCCGCTCGCGCGATCATGCCTACAGCGGTTGGCCAGGCATCATCCGCTGCGGCGAGGAAGCGCGCGTGAACCTCGTCACCGCTGGCATAGATGTAAGCATCTTCGGGCAGCTCGTTCCGGCATTTTTCCTGCATGCTCAGCAAGGCACCGGGAAGCGCGACCCGGACGAAGGCGTCTACCTCCTCTTCTGTCATGTCAGGCACGGTTTGCGCAGCCGAGGGAGAAGAGAAGATTGCCGCTGCCAACAAGGCAGATGAAAGCACTTTTCTTGCCATGGTAATGTCCTTCAATTGGAATGGAGTGTGGCCACTGCCTGCGCGGCGATGCCTTCTCCACGGCCGGTAAAGCCAAGCCGCTCGGTTGTCGTTGCCTTCACGTTGACACACTCTGGCTGAACGCCGAGCAACTGGGCCAGTTTGGCGCGCATGGCTTCCCGGTGCGGGCCGATCTTCGGGGCCTCGCAGATGATCGCAAGATCGACGTTGCCGACGGCAAATCCTTTTGCCCGGGCGAGAAGAACAGCGTGTTCGACAAAACGCGAGGACGGGGCGCCGCGCCATTGCGGGTCACTGGGCGGGAAATGCTGGCCGATATCGCCTTCTCCGCATGCGCCAAGGACGGCATCTACCACGGCATGAAGCGCGACGTCGGCATCGCTGTGGCCGGCTAATCCCTTGTCATGATCGATCTTGATTCCGCACAGCCACAGCTCCTCTCCGGCAGCGAGGCGATGAACGTCATATCCGGTTCCGGTTCGGATCATGCAACGGGTTTGCACGAAATCTCCTGCGAATGTCAGCTTCTGCAGCCTTTCATCCCCATCGACGAGGGTGACCTCCATGCCGCTTGCTTGCGCAACCTGGGCATCGTCACCGGCGTTCTTTGGTCCGTCCCAGTGCTGGTGGGCGGCAAGAATGTCAGCGAAGCGAAAGGCCTGCGGCGTCTGGACGCGGCGCAAGCTTTCGCGGTCGGCCTTGTCAGCCATCAGGCCATCAGTAGCAACCACCATGGAATCGACCACAGGGAGGACGGGAATTGCGCCAGTTTGCTCACCGCAAGCCGCAACCAGCCTCCCGATCACTTCAGGAGGGCAATCGGGACGCGCAGCATCATGGATCAGCACGATCTCAGGGGCGAAAGCTGTCAGCACTTCCAACCCGTTGAACACAGAGGCTTGCCGCGTATCGCTGCCTGTTACCAGCAAGCAGGATTCCAGCCCGTCCAGCAATTGCAGGACCGCTTCTTCGCTGTTTTCGGGAATGACGACGCAGGTAAGCTCTACGCCGCCCGCCTGCATGTTTTCCACGGCATGTCGCAGCACGGTAGAGCCGCGCCACGGTGCGAATTGTTTGGGGAGCGGCTGCCCGGCGCGCAGCCCCTTTCCGGCTGCGACGATGACTGCTGCCAGCTTTACCGGCCTGTCAGGCGTTTCCTGCGACATAGGTTCTGCGCGCTAGCGGCTTGCGGCGACCCTCGCAATCCACTATGCGCTGCCCAATATTTAGGCACACTTGATGAGAACCCCCGTTCCAACCCCTCCGGCCGTGACACCAATCGATATTGGTCCCGTGCGGATCGATTGCCCGGTCGTGCTCGCGCCCATGACCGGTGTGACAGACAAGCCTTTCCGCGCGCTGGTCCGCCGCTATGGCTCAGGCCTCAATGTCACCGAAATGATCGCGAGCGAAGCGGCCATCCGCGAAACGCGCCAGTCCGTGCAGAAAGCCGAATGGGCACCAATCGAGAACCCCGTGTCCATGCAGCTTGTCGGCTGTGATCCGGATTCGATGGCTGAAGCTGCCAAACTGCAGGAAGGCAATGGCGCAGCGGTTATCGACATCAATTTCGGCTGCCCTGTGCGCAAGGTGGTGGGGCAGTATGCAGGCTCTGCGCTGATGCGCGAAGTGCCTCTGGCTGTGAAGCTGATGGAAGCGACAGTGAATGCCGTTGATGTCCCGGTGACGGTGAAGATGCGCATGGGCTGGGACCATGCCAGCCTCAATGCACCCGAACTGGCCAGGATCGCAGAGGATCTGGGCGTCAAGATGATCACAGTCCACGGCCGCACCCGCAACCAGATGTACAAGGGCAATGCCGATTGGGCCTTCATCCGCAAGGTGAAGGAAGCGGTTTCGATCCCGGTAATCGTGAATGGTGATATCTGCTCGATCCACGATGCGGCAAAGGCGCTGGAACAGTCTGGTGCCGATGGCCTGATGATCGGCCGCGGTGCCTATGGCAAGCCGTGGCTTCTTGGGCAGGTGATGCATTGGTGGAAGACCGGCGAAATGCTGGAAAGCCCAAGCTTTTCCGAGCAGTATCAGACGCTTGTTGAGCATTACCGCGAAATGCTCGAACATTACGGAGAAGATGTGGGCACGAAGATCGCGCGCAAGCACTTGGGTTGGTATACCAAGGGCCTGCACGGCTCTGCCGATTTCCGCAACAAGGTGAACTTCATAAACGATCCCAGGATCGTACTTGAAGAGATGGAGCGGTTTTACGAACCATTCGTCAGGCGCAAGGCTGCGTGACCAAGTTGGACGCAGGCGCACCTGGCTCAGCGGAACAGATCGCCGGCCTGACCTTCGCCATGCTGGTCGTATCTCCGGATCTGAAGGTTCATTCCCTCAACCCCGCAGCGGAAAGCCTGCTTGGACGCAGTGCCAGGCGTACCGTGGGCAAGGACATGACCGAAGTGCTCGACTTCGGCGAACCCCATATCGCCGAGCGCATGAGGCTGACAGAAGAGCAGCTGATCGCACGAGGCTTGCCGCTCAAGTCCAACGAGAAGACAGTGGTCGTGAACCTCACCATCTCCCCGCTACAGACTCATCCCGGGTGGCGCGTGGTGACCCTGTCTGATGCCGGACAGGGAGAGCGTTTCGGCGATGAGGAACGCCGGGCGAACCTTCGTGGGCCTGCAGTGCTGGCACATGAAATCAAGAACCCCCTCGCAGCTATTCGCGGGGCGGCGCAGCTCGTTGCCAGAAAAGTCGACGAAAAGGATCGTCATCTTACCACCTTGATTGCGGACGAGGTGGACCGGATTGCCTCTCTCATTGATCGAATGCAGCGCCTCGGCCGGGAGAAGGCCGAGCCGGTCGTGCCGCTTAACCTGCACGCGGCGATCCACCGCGCATTGCACACCGTCAAAGCGGCCAGCGACCATCCCTTTCATGTACGCGAGGAATTCGATCCGTCGCTGCCAGATGTGCTCGCCAATGAAGGTGCGCTGGTGCAGGTGCTGATCAATCTCATTTCCAACGCCCGCGATGCATGCGCGGGTCGTCAGCAGCCTGAAGTGATGATCCAGACGCGTTTCGTCAGCGGTCTCGTGATGAATGTGATCCGCCTCGGCAGGCCGGTGAAGCTGCCGATCGAAATACAGGTGAGCGACAATGGCCCTGGCATCGATCCGGACTATGCCGACCACATCTTCGAGCCCTTCGTATCAAGCAAGCCGAGCGGGCAGGGGCTGGGGCTGGCTCTGGTGCAGAAGCTGGTGCGCGACATGGATGGGCGCATCAGTCACGAACGTGATGACGCCAATGGCTGGACGCATTTCCGCATCCACCTGCCAATGGCGAAGAAATAGGGAAACAGGGGGAAGCCGGGCATGGCAAGACGCGCGCTGATCGTTGAGGACGACACCTCCATCGCACTGGTGATGACGGCTGCGCTGGAGGACGAGGCATTCGCAGTCGACCGGTGTGACAAGATTGCCGAGCGCGACAGGTTGCTTGCCAACAACGAGTATGACGTGATGCTCACTGATGTCATCCTGCTGGATGGCGACGGGATCGAGACGCTTGGGGAAGTCAGCAAGTCCTACCCGGACATGCCGATCATCATCCTGTCGGCGCAGAACACGCTCGATACTGCCGTGCGCGCCAGCGACACCGGGGCGTTCGAGTATTTTCCCAAACCCTTCGATCTCGACGAATTGGTGAAGGCGGCGATCCAGGCAGCGGATTCACGCCGGGACGGGGCCGGTGAGGAAGCCGATGCCGGTGATGGCATGCCGCTGATCGGTCGCAGCCAGCCCATGCAGGAAGTTTACCGCATGATCACCCGCGTGCTGCGGAATGATCTTTCAGTGCTGGTGCTCGGCGAAAGCGGGACGGGCAAGGAGCTGGTGGCAGAGGCCATTCACGAACTCGGTTCACGGCGTACCGGGCCTTTCGTGGCGGTGAACACAGCCGCCATCCCGCGCGAACTCATTGAAAGCGAGCTGTTCGGCCATGAAAAGGGCGCCTTCACCGGTGCGACGAGCCGCAATATCGGCAAGTTCGAGCAGGCCAACGGCGGCACGCTGTTCCTTGACGAGATCGGTGACATGCCGCCTGAGGCACAGACACGCCTGTTGCGCGCCTTGCAGTCCGGCCGCATCCGCCGCGTGGGCGGGGATCAGGAAATCGCTGTCGATGTGCGCATCATTGCAGCAACGAACCGCGATCTCGAACCCCTGATCGCTGCCGGGGGCTTTCGCGAGGACCTCTACTACCGCCTCAACGTCGTGCCGATCCAGCTGCCTCCCTTGCGCGATCGGTCGGACGATATCGAGCCGCTGGCACGGCACTTCCTGCGTCTCGCGTCGAAAGAAGGGCTGCCAACGCGCCGGCTATCGAAAGACGCAGCCGAACTGCTTTCCCGCCAGCCATGGCGCGGCAACGTGCGCGAATTGCGCAACTTCATGTTCCGCGCTGCATTGCTGGCGCGCGAAGAAGAGATCGACCGTGGGGTGGTGGAAAGCCTGCTCGACAGTACAGCTATGGAAAGCAGCCTGCCGACAGACGGAAATATCGAAGCGGCGATTGCACAATGGCTTGGCGACACCGAATTTCCGTCCGGCCATCTCTATCACGGAGCACTGGCGGTTTTCGAAAAGCCGTTGTTCGAACATGCCTTGCGCCAGACAGGGGGCAACCAGCTGCGCGCGGCGCAAGTGCTGGGCATCAACCGCAATACTCTGCGCAAGCGACTGGGCGACCTCGATATCGATCCAGAGCAGTTTTCGGACGGCTGACCTACGCGAGTAAGTCCATAAAACACTTGCAAATCGGCAACAGGGCAGTTGTAAGCTTGCAACGTGGCCTTGGACGACTCCCCAACCGCAACGGACCGCACACCGCGCAAGCTGCCGCGGTGGTGGCGTCAGGCACAGCTGACTGCACGCCGGATCAACCTGTTCATGTGGCTCGAAGCGGCTTGCCTGGTCGCTTTGGCGATCATGCTGTTTGCGTCTTACCTTGCCTTGTCGAGGATGACCGACTCCGGGGAAATCGTCCCATCCGCGCAAGCCGCCGCGATGCTGGTGGGGACCTTGATACCGGCACTCGGGCTGATCGTCCTGTGGGGCAGGCGCATCGCGATCCGGCGCGCGGGCAGCACCACCGCCCGCCTGCACGTGAACCTTGTGTTCTTCTTCTCGCTGATTGCGGCAATTCCGACGCTGTTTGTCGCCGTATTTGCGTCGATCTTGTTCCAGTCAGGCGTCGAATTCTGGTTCTCGGACCAGCAACGCGGGATACTGGAAAACGCCAACGAACTGGCACGCGGATATTATGACGAGAACCAAAGGTCTGTCGGTGATGAAGCCGTCGCCATGGCCATTGACGTGCGATATTTCCTCGAAACCATGCCAATCACCAGCGAGGAATTTCAGGCGCAATATGGTCTTCAAGCCCTCAACCGCGGACTAAGCGGCAGCGCAATCCTCACACAGGGATCAGACGGTGAACTGCGAACAATTGCTATCGTTGATCCGGACGAGGACAGTTGGGATGAAGACGTGGTCCGGGAAATGCTTCCCCAGCTTGGTGACAGCGAAGGTGTAGTTGTTTCCGCAAGCGCAGAGACGACACAGGCGCTCATAACCCTCGATGCCACCAACCGCCTGCTGCTTTATATCAATCGGGATTCCGACGAAGAGGCTCTTGTCCAGTGGCAGCGCGCGCAAAGCGTGGTCAGTTCCTATGAGGCGCTCACCGAGCGGGCCCGTGTGCTCCAGTTGCAGTTCAACCTGATGCTGTTCGGTGTCTCGCTAGCGCTTGTGGGGCTGGCCGTATGGGCAGCGCTTCGGTTTGCGGACCGGCAAGTCAAACCGCTGGCTGATCTGGTGAACGCTGCGGGGGAAATCGGTGCGGGCAACTATGCCATGCGCGTGGCCGGGCGAACCGGAAATGACGAAATCGGCCTGCTCAACCGTGCCTTCAACCGCATGTCCGCTCAGATCGAGACACAGACAGACGCGCTGATCGGCGCCAACCGCCAGCTGGGCGAGCGCCGCGCCTTTATCGAGGCAGTGCTGCAGTCGATCACGGCCGGGATCATCTCGGTCGATGCCGAAGGGCAGGTCCTGCTGATGAACAATTCCGCGCAGCAATTGCTGCTGGAAAAGCCAGGCCCCAGCACCGTCGGCCTCAAGCTGGACGATATCTCTCCCGAATTCGCCGCGCTTGTGCAGAACGAGGCGAGCAGCGGGTTGGTGCAATACAGCAAGGATGGCGAACTGCTGACACTGGCGGTCAAAGTCTCTCCCGCCACCGATGGCAAGGTGATCACCTTCGAGGACATCACTCGCCAGCTGCTCGATCAGCGGCAGGCTGCATGGTCCGATGTGGCGCGCCGTATCGCGCACGAGATCAAGAACCCGCTCACGCCGATCCAGCTGGCAACCGAGCGCCTGAAGCGCCGCTATTCCAAGCAGATCGAAAAGGACGTCGAGCTGTTCGACGAACTGACGGGCACGATCATCCGGCAGGTGGGCGACCTGCGCAAGATGGTGGACGAATTCTCCAGCTTTGCGCGCTTGCCCAAGCCCG
>JAUIJI010000059.1 GCA_030431435.1 Alphaproteobacteria bacterium
CCATCGGCGTTGTGCAGCACAGCCGCGAGCCCGTGGCGCTGGCGCTTTCCATCCTCGCTTCGGTTGTGGGCGAATATGAAGCAATCCACCCTCACGCCCGGACGCCGCGATGAGTTGCTGCGTTCCGCCTGATGGCTCTCCGCTGGTGGCGGTTCTGGCGGCGGGCAGTGCGCGCCGCTTCGGTGGTGGCAAGCTCGATGCGATGCTCGCTGGCAAGCGTGTCGGGCAGTGGGTGCTTGATGCTGTCGAGAGCGCTGGCCTGCAAACTGGCGTGATCGTGGTGGGCGACGAGGTGCCTGCCTTCGCCAGCGAGAGCAGCTGGCCCAAGCTCACCAATCCCAAGGCGGCAGATGGGCTGGGTACGTCAATCGCTGCAGCCGCAGCGCGCGCGCTAACCCAAGGCAGGCCCTTGCTTGTCCTGCTGGCGGACATGCCGCTGGTCGAGCCGCTGCATCTCTCGCAACTGCTCGATGGCGGGAAGAGCACTGCTACCGGCTGGCGGGGCGGAAATGCAGGGGTGCCCGCGCTGATCGGGCCGAGGCTGCTGCCGCATGCTGCCGCCCTGACAGGCGATACCGGGGCAGGCTCATTGCTGTCTAATGATCCGGGTGTCCGCCGTGTCGATGCCGATCCTTCGATGCTGCTCGATATTGACGAACCTGCAGACTTGGCGCGGGCCGAGGAACTGCTCAGCCAGCGCGGGTGAACACAGGATCCCCGCCGCGCCGCGTGTGGATCTTGCAGATATATCCGTCGCGCAATGTGTAGCTGGCAAGGATGGGCACATCGACGCTGTCGCCCTTTGCCAGCGCGCCGACCACGAAATCGGGCGCATCCTCGATAGCGGTGAAGGTGCTGGTGCAGTCGACCTCGATCCGCTCGTCAGTGGCGTCGATGGCATGGATCGTCAGCGTCTCGCGCACGGACCGGAACATGACATCGTAAAAAGCGGCGATACCCTTTGCCGTCTCGATGGGCGGCAGGCTGGAGAGGTCGAGCACCACGTCCTCAGTGTAGAAACGCGTGTAGCGTTCCGCATCGCCGTTGGAGAAGGCAGAGGCATAGGCGCGATAGGCGGCCAGCTGGCTGGGGTGCCCGCCCAGCGGCGGCAATTTCGTTACCCCCTGTTCGGGCGGCCATGCCGATGTGACCAGTAGGGTGATCTTGCCTTCACCATTCAGGTCATACCGCGCAAGAAACTTAACCGTTATGGTGTCTCCGGGATGCATCTCGCCGAATGGAAAGTTCGGTCGATGCTCGGTCGCGTGGAAATCCATGTCGATATCGGCGAAGACCTGATCCTCGGTCTGTACGAAGCTCTGGATACGCGGGCACTCGCGCACGCCGTCGTGCGCCCAGCGCAAGAATTCCAGCATCCCGTCCTTCCCGCGCCTGACGCCGGAGCCGGAATGCATCTCGCAATCCTCGGCAAAGAACCGCTCGACCAGCGCCTCGTCGTCACCGGTGAGGAAGCAATCGATATAGGCGTAGTAGTCGAAGATCATGACGCTCCCAGTCTTTCAGGCTCCAAGACGATTGGCTGGAACGGGTGCTGCAGCAGCGAGCGGTTGGTGCGCTCAGGCTGGTAGTGCACGACCTCGCCATCGTCAGCGATGAAGAATATGCCAACATCGCCATCTTTTGGATCGGTTGCTCCTACCCCGCAAGTTACGACAAACACGCCCGGATTGATCAGGTGCACTTCAATGGCTTTGCCTTCATTGCTGGTGATCGTGGCGTTGATCCGAATTACTTCTTCGTCGTAATAATCGGGATGGTTAACTGTCTCGGTAGTGCCGAACGCGATTTGTCCTTCGGCTGAGTTTAGCTGACTCATCCTTGCATCGAATCTTTGCCAATCTGCGTCACTTGGAGCACGCGGACATGCCATAGCGGGTGACTGCAAGGTGCCAATCAATAGCAGCGCGCCAATGGCCATTGTTGGCCGGAACAGATAACTGCATGTGGGCGAGTGCATCAAATCCCCGCCAGCGCCTGTTCCATGTCAGCGATGATATCATCGATATGCTCGATGCCGACGGATACGCGCACCACGTCAGGACCTGCACCTGCTGCCACCAGTTCCGCTTCGCCAAGCTGGCTGTGGGTGGTGCTGGCCGGGTGGATGATCAGGCTGCGGGTGTCACCGATATTAGCGAGGTGGCTGAACAGTTTGACGCGGGATACAAGCTTCACGCCAGCCTCATATCCGCCTTTCACGCCGAAGGTGAAGACCGCGCCGCCCTTGCCGCCGAGATATGTCTGGCACAGTGCGTTGTAGGGATCGTCTGGCAGTCCCGCATAGGACACCCACTCCACTTTGGGATGGGCCTTGAGCCATTCGGCGAGCTTTTGCGCGTTCTCGCAATGCCGCTCCATCCGCAGCGCCAGTGTTTCCATTCCGGTGAGCGTGTAGAAGGCGTTCTGCGGCGCCATCGCCGGGCCAAGATCACGCAGGCCCAGCACGCGGCAACCGATGATGAAGGCGATGGGGCCAACCGGCTCCAGCGCATCGACCAGCACCGCACCGTGATAGGAGCCATTGGGCTGGGTGAGGCTGGGGAACTTGTCCCCTTGCGCGCGCCAGTCAAACTTGCCGCTATCGACGATCAGCCCGCCGATGGAATTGCCGTGGCCATTGAGGAACTTGGTGGTCGAATGCAGCACGATATCCGCGCCATGCTCGATCGGGCGGCACAGGGCGGGGCTGGCCATGGTGTTGTCCACCACCAGCGGCACGCCCGCATCATGGGCCACCTTTGCGATGGCGGCGATGTCCTGCACCACGCCGCCGGGATTGGCGAGGCTTTCGATAAACACAGCGCGGGTCTTGTCATCGCAGGCGGCGGCGACATTGGCGGGATCGTCCGCATCGACGAACTTCACATCCCAGGCAAATTTGCGGAAGGCTTCGCCCAGCTGGTTCAACGATCCGCCATAGAGCTTCTTCGCGGCCACGATATTGCAGCCCGGCTCCATCAGCGTGTGGAAGGTGATCAGCTGCGCGGCATGGCCCGATGCCACGCCCAGCGCGCCCACGCCGCCTTCGAGCGCGGTGATCTTCTTCTCCAGCGCATCCACCGTGGGGTTCATGATGCGGCTGTAGATGTTGCCGAATTCCTTCAGCGCGAAGAGGTTCGCGGCATGTTCGGCATCGTTGAAGACGTAGCTCGCCGTCTGGTAGATCGGCGTGATCCGCGCATTGGTGGTGGGATCGGGTTCCTGCCCGCCATGGATGGTGAGCGTTTCGAGCTTTTGCTGGGTCATGCTTGCGTCCTCTTCCCTCAGGATGTTTGTTTGCTGTCTAGCGGCTCACCGCTGGGCCGCAAAGGCCTGCAAGCTTTGCGCATAATGTGGCGATCCGCGCCGGTCGCCTTCGCCACTGCCGATTTCCGAGACCGCGCCTGCGATTTTGGCGAGGTTATCCGAGGTCAGGTCTTTCAAGGGCGAGACGTAAATCCCGATGGTGAACAGGATCGCGCCCGTTTGCGGCAAGCGGCGCAGGGTCTGGCGTTCGGAGCGGACGAACAGGGTTTCGCCTGCATTCTCGGGCGTGACATGGGCGAATGCCTGCTCGGGCGGTGCATCGGCGATCCAGCGTGGGTTGCCGGTGGGCGCGATGAACCAGTTGCAGCGGCCATAAATCGCCCCGGGTTTGAGCTTCGCCATGAAGCGGTCAACGGGGGCAGAAAGCTGCTCCTCATAGCCGTCGATGGGGGCATGGAGCGCGGTCATCGGCAGGCCCATCTTGTCCGCCGGGTGCCAGTCTGTGGGGAAGGCAACTGCCGCGCCGATCAGGCGGTAGATATCCTCGTCCGGGCGGCGGGTGAGCAGGCACATGTCCTCCCATGCGGATTGCGCCGCTTCGGGCAGGCGGCCTTCAACACCCAGCATTGCGGCGAGTTCGCGGCCCGGTGCATCGGCCTCTCCTGTGAGCTGTATCGCTTCGGGATGGGCAGCGAAGGCATCATGACGCGCATCGAGATCAGGATCCGGCTGGAGCCATTCGTGCTCCTCCAGCTTGGCCAGCCCGATCTTCAGCGCCCCGCCGCCGCGAGCGCGGGGTAGCAGATCGTTGACGGAGAAGCCGAGGGTCATGCCAAATGGCCTAACCCAAACCGCACACCTCCACCAGTTCGCCGATATTGGCGATCACCACGTTGGGTGTCTTGGCAGGCGGCTGGGCAGCCCATTCCTCGGCGCTGGTGGAACCTGAGGTGACGGCGATGCCGATTGCGCCATTGGCCACCGCCATTTCCATTTCCGCCGTGGCGTCATCGCCGACGACGCCCACGTCTTCCTTGGCGATGCTCAGCGTCTCGGCAATCACGTTCATCGCGTGGGTGGAGGGCTTGCCGGTGGGTTCGGGCTCCACACCCGTTACGCGGCTGATCGCGCCGTTGATCGCGCAGCTATAGCCGAAACTGCGCCCTTCCTTGGTGGCGAAGAAGGGCACGTCCGAGGCGGAGAGAAAGGCTGCGCCATCCATCACACGCTCACAGCCCAGATGGATGTGGTCCATCACGCAATCGGGGTGCCACGCGACATAGACAGCATCGGCGTGCTTCGCGTCATCATCACCGAGCATCGAGCAGGACACGCCCATTTCGGTGAGCGCCTCTGCCACGCTTTCAAGGCCGAGGACGAGGACGTTGGAATAGCTGCGATCCGCAATCACCTTCGCTGCTACGGAGTTGGGCGTGAACAGCTTTGCGTCCGGCACCGGCACGCCCGCATCGCGCAGACGCGGTCCTTGTACGCGGCTCGCATAGGCGCTGCCGTTGGTCAGCGCGAGCCATGGGATGCCGAGCCGGTCCAGCTCGCCTAGTGCCTCTGCCGCGCCGGGGATCGCGTCGTAACTGCCCAGCTTGCGGTTGGAGAGGATCAGTGTCCCGTCGAGGTCGAACATGAAGCCTTTCGGCTTGCGTGTGAGCGTCATTCTCTTTCCATTCGTCATTGCGAGGAGCCGCAGGCGACTTGGCCTGTCCTGAGCGACTGCTGCAAGCAGTCAGTCGAAGGGCAATCCAGGGCGTCGCGCGCAACCGCTCTGGATTGGTTGCCTACGGCAGCTTCGCTTCCGTCGTTTCACTCCTCGCAATGACGAGGAAAGGGGCCTCAGGCCGATACCTCCAGTTTGAAATCTTCCTTCTCCAGCCCGAAGCTGTCGACATCGCGGCGGGAGAGGACTTCGCGCAGCAGGTTCATCACCGCCACGGTATCGGGATCATATTCGCGCGGGGCAGGGCCGGCATCCTGCATCGCGTTGACGAGGTCTGCCGGCATTGTGGCGCGCAGGAGGAATTCCTCGTCAGACAGGTTTTCGCCGATCTTCTTACGCAGCGTCTTGAGGTCAGCCATGCCGGTTTCGGCTTCCAGCTCCTTCGTGCGCGGATTGGCCATGATGCGGTCCATCACGTTTTCATCCACCGGCGCATTGGGACGGCCGAACTTGCCGATGGCGAAGCGGATGATCTCGTCCGGGATTATCGACCAGCGCTCCTTGCCATTGGCCTCGTTCGTCACGTTCATCATCGCCTGCGTCTGCAGCATCTGCGCGAACGGCGTCATCACGATGGGCCAGCCAAGCTCCTGCCGGACGCGGCCCATCTCTTCGATCACCGCGTCTTCCAGTTCGGGCACGCCCTGGTCCTTCAAATGGCGGCGCATGGTGCCCACCATGCCGCCGGGAAGGTTATGCTGGTAGTATGCGGCATCGAAAGCCATCGGGCTACCGGTGGGTAGGTCTTCGGCCTCGGCCATGGCAGTCCAGAAATCGGCGACTTCCTGCGCTGCCTCATCGTCGATGTCGACGGTGTGGCCCTGCGCCCGCAAATTGGCGATCATGCGCATGATTGGCGGGTTGCTTGTGCCGTCTGCCGCGCCGCCGCTGGCGCATTGCACGGCGGCGATGCCAAGATCGGCGGCTTCAAGGCAGGCAGGCTCTGCCTGGCCGATGGTGCAGTGGTTGTGCAGTTCCAGCGGCTTGTCGCCAATCTCGGCAAGGATCGCGGGAATCAGCGTCTGCGCGCGCTTGGGAGTGAGCAGTCCGCCCGGGTCCTTGATGTAAAGCGCATCGATATCGGGGCTGGCCGCCATGGTGCGGGCAGCCTCGGCATAATGCGCATCGTCATGGATCGGGCTGATCGAATAGACGAGCGCGCCCACCACTTGGTCTCCGCCATTGCGCTTCACAAGCTTGGCGACTTCGGTGTTGGCCTTGGCATCGTTCATCGGATCGGCCAGCGCAAAGCGGCGGATGCCGTTGGTGGCCAGCGTGCGGAAGGCCAGCTCCATGAATTCGGGCGTCGCGGTTTCCCACGCGATGAAGCGGAAGCCGGTGGACAGGAACTGCAGCGGGGTGTTCTTGCAAATTTCCGCCATGCCGCGGATGCGTTCCCACGGGTCTTCCTGCTTGTAGCGCACGGCCACGCCCATGTGGGTGGAGGTGGTGAAATCGATGGCGCGATAGCCCGCGCGCTCCATCGCAGGGGCGATGGTCAGCGTCTTGGCGGTGTTAACACCCAGCGCGCCCCACAGGCACTGGTTGCCATCGCGCAGACTGGTTTCGACGATATCGATCTTGGCCATCAGCTCACCTTCACACGGATGAGAGCCTGGCCTTCTTCAACGGTCTTGCCGTTTTCAGCGAGGATCGCGGTCACCGTTCCGGCAACGCCTGCGCGGATCGGGTTCATCAGCTTCATCACCTCGATGATGCCGATGGTTGTGTCGGCCGTGACGGTATCGCCAACGGCCACGAAGGGGTCTTCGCCCGGGCGCGGCGCGGCGTAGAAATTGCCGAGCAAGGGCGCGACCACGTCCTGCTCGCCAGCGCCTGCCGCTGCGGGTGGGGCACTTTGTGAATCCCCGCGTAGGCGGGGATCTGGCTCGGACTCGACAGAGGTTCCCGCCTTCGCGGGAACTCGATCACCAGCATCATCATCGCCGCCGCCATCATAATAGCGTCCACCGCCACCACCATCGCGGCGGATACGCAGCTTGAATTCACCCATCTGCAGGTTGAGCGAGGTGAACTGGCTCTCGTCGAGCAGCTTGGCAATCTCGGCAATGTCCCTGCCGGTCAATCGGCTCACTTCCTGCCTCCGAAAATGTTCATCACATGCGCCATGGGGTTATCGACCGGCTTGGTCACGGGCTTCGCCTCGGCATCCTTGGTTGCCCACACGGTTTCGGGGCGGGACTGGAGCAGCAGGATATTGCCCTCCTTGTCCAATGCCCATTCGATGTCCTGCGGCTTGCCGTAATGCTTCTCGATCTTCCGGCCGACCTGGCGCAGCCCTTCGAGCTGCTCGTCCGTCAGGCAGGGGGCCGAGCGCATCTCGGCGTCGTTCTCCACCTCCGTGATGCCGCCGCCATCTGCGGGGACCTGGCGAGCGTGCTTGTCGCTGATATCGCGCTGCGAAATTTCGCCAGTGATCTTGCCCAGCACCCATTTGTCAGGCGTAACTTCGCCCGAGACCACTGCACTGCCGAGGCCCCATGCCCCTTCGATGGCGATCACGGACTTGTCTCCTGTCAGTGGCGAGCGGGTGAACATCACGCCTGCACAGCGCGCGTCGACCATCTGCTGCACCACCACGGCCATCGCAACCTGGTCTTCGGGGAACCCCTGCTTGCGGCGGTAGGTCATGCTTTCGACCGAATAGAGGCTGCCCCAGCATTCGCGCACGCGGTGCGCCATGTCTTCGGGTGTCAGCACCCAGAGGAAGGTGTCTTGCAGGCCGGCAAAGCTGGCATCGTCGGCATCCTCCGTGGTGGCGGAGGAGCGCACCGCGACAGGCTCACCATTGGGGCACAGCTCGCGCATGGCGGCCATGATCGACTGCTCGACTTCGGCTGGCATCTTCTCTTCCATCACGCGGGCGCGCAATTGCTCGGAAAGCTTCGTTGCCGCGCCGTGATCCTGCGGATCGAGCGCTTCGACAAGCGGCCGGATCGGCTTGCGCGCTTCGAGTGCTTCGAGGAAGGTCTCGAACGCCGAAACCGTGACCACGAAGCCCGGAGGCACGGTGATGCCCGCCTGGGTCAGCTCGCCCAGCGAACCACCCTTGCCGCCCACGGTGGGGCGATCCTTGATGCCGACATCGGCGAACCATGCGACTGCGCTGGTCATCAAATCCTCCCCGGCACGGGGAGGGGGACCACGCGAAGCGTGGTGGAGGGGCACCAGCCGAGGTGAAGGACTGCCAAGCGTGCCCCTCCACCATCCTGCGGATGGTCCCCCTCCCCCGATGGGGGAGGATTTTGTGTGGCGTCAAACATCACGCATCCTCCAGCACGGGTTCATCGTCGAGGATCGTTACCGTGCCCTTGCCGCCATCCACGCGGATGCGCTGGCCGTCCTTGATGCGGGTGGTGGCCTTGCCGGTGCCGACCACGGCGGGCAAGCCGTATTCGCGGGCAACAATGGCCATGTGGCTCATCGAACCGCCAATGTCGGAAACGGCAGCGCCGATCTTCTGGAAGATGGGCGACCATGTTGGATTGGTGACCTGGCAGACCAGGATATCGCCCTGCTGGATGCGGCCGATCTCGCTGACGGATCTGACCACGCGCGCCGTGCCTTCAACCACGCCGGAACAGGCGGCAAAGCCCTTCAGTTCCTTCTCGTTCTCAGCCCCGTCATCCAGCCAGCTATCGAGGTTTTCGCGGGTGATCCCCCACAGCATGTTGATCGCCGGGTCGTCGATCGCATCAGGCACATTGCCGAGTGCGGGCGGGGTGGGGTGCTTGTCCCATTCGGCAATCGCGGCCTTACGCTCGGCGACGAGGGCGGGCCAGTGTTTCACACCGCGCGGTTTGGTGCCCACGCCCCATGCCAGCATCAGGTCCACGATCGCGCTTTCCAGCTCGTATTGCGTCAAGTGGAACACGTCTTCCTCCACGCCGTCCGGGCCGAAGAAACCGTGCGCCACCAGCAGGCGGCCGAATTCGCGGATCTTGTTGAAGAACAGGTTGGTGTACCAGTGCTCGCAATAGAACTTGTGCCCCTCGACATAGGGGAACACGCGGTGCGCGAGGGTAATCAGCTGGTCGTAAGTGGCCTTGTCCTCCTCGGTATCGAGCAGCTCGCGATAATCGGCCACCAGAGCCTCGCGTTCGGCGATCAGCTGTTCGGTGGGTCGCTCGACATTCTCGCCCGCCTTGATCTTCTCGATATAGCCGGGAAGCGCGGCGAAGGGCAGCGACAGGTCGTCGTTCCAGCTGCGGTGATAGTGGTAGAATCCATCGCCGGAAGAGACGTTGAACCAGGGGTTGCGGCTGGTCTCGAGCTCGCCCAGCCATTCCTTGCCCGAATTGCCGACAGCGTCGAGTTCGGCCAGCACATCGTCGATGTTCATGTCATCGGTGAAGTGGTGGTCCAGCCCCAGTTCCACCGCGCGCCGGGCGAGGCGCTTTACCTCTTCGTCAGGACGGAAAATCTCGGCTTCCATGCCGGCCACCATGCGGCTGATTGCCTGGTCGGAAATCTCCGGGAAGGCGTTCTTGCAGAAATCGAAGAACGTCATGTAGGCGCCATATCCGAGCAGCAGGAACTCGAAGTGGTGGTGCCACATGCGGTGGTAACCTTCGACCTGCTGCTGGTAGATTTTCAGCAGGTCGTGGCTGGCAGGAACCGCGTCACCTTCCTTGAAGGTTTCCAGCGGCTCGTAATCGGGCAGCGAAGGGCTGGGCAGGGCCTGGGCGTCCGCGATCAGCGTTTTCATCTTGTCCTTCCACTGGTCGTAGAGATCATCCCAGTGCTCGTAATACCAGAATGCGCGCTGCTGGAATTCCGCGGTGCGCTCGGCAATCTCGTCAGGATCGGTGACGACGACACCGCCGATATAGACACGCCCGTTGATGATCCGGTGGTCGACGCCCTTGGCTGTCGGCAACACATGCATCCGCGTGTTCATGGCACCCATGGCGACATAGGCCGCTTCCGCCGTGATCATGTCGAAATGATGCATCGGCTCGGGGAAGTGCATTGAGTTGTAGAACCAGAACTTCTCGTCATCCTCCGGCTCGAACTGGGTGTAATACGGATAGGCGGCCTGCGCCTCTTCCGTACCGGGGATCACTTTTATCGAACTGGGAAGGGGGAAACCCTTTTGCGTATCGCTCATGGCACTGCCTTTCAGGTGATGGTTCGGTACGCTGCACCGCCTCGTGCCGGACGGTTACAGCGCACCCAGGCTCCTCTCCAAGCCTATCCTGTTCCGCTTCACGACCCGAAGCGCTCAGGGATATTTCATTTGATGAACTAACTACCGCAACAAAGCTTGGGTCCGGAAGGATTCTCGCGCATCTTCAATAGGACAAAAGCGCATGGCATTTTGTCTTGTTTAAGTGCGATCAACTCTGCGGCGCGTTGCCTGCGCGCCATTCTCGCGGGGTGATGCCGAAGCGTTTGCGGAACAGGCGGGTGAAGTAGCCCGGATCGAGGAATCCGGTGCGAAAGGCGATGTCGGAGATCGACAGGCCGCCTGCGCGCTGGTCTGACAGCATTTCGCTCGCCCGGTCGAGCCTTGTGGCGTTGAGTTCCTGTACGAAACTGGTGCCGCTCGCGGCCAGCAACGTCTGCAAATAGCGTTTCGAAATGCCCACCTGCCGCGCAACCACTTCAGGCGACAGGTCAGGATCGGCATAGTCGCTTTCGATCCGGCGCAGGATGCGTGCGGCCAGCTGCCCGCGATGGCGGCCTTGCTGGCTGGGCGCATCGCCAGTGTCCTCCAGCCCTGCGGCGAGCGCGAGGAGGCTGCCGAACTGTTCTGCAATCAGCGGGCGCGGCAGCGGTGCATCCTCCAGCCCGCCATCAAGGATCGTCTCCAGCAAGGCACCCAAGGGCGCTCCCCAGCCGTTGCTGGCAGACATCGGACGGCCGAGCAGCGCGGAAGGATCCGGCATATATCGCTCCAGCCAGCCTTGCGGCATCATCAGGTCAATGCATTCATGCGGGGTCGCCATTTCCATCTGGTAGAAGCGCGTGTTGTCGAGCAGCACGAATTGCCCCGGCGCGACATTGAAGGTGCGGCCAGCCATGGTCGTCTTGAGATGGCCGACGCGGGCATAGACCAGCTGGATAGACGGCGCTGCCCGCATCGCGGTGCCTTCTATGCCAACATGGGTCACCCGCTGGGCGGGCGCATGGATGTGCAGCAGGCGCAACTGGCCAATGCCGTGGCTGACCCAGCGCGCGGCAAAAGCGTCCGCGTCAAACACCTCCACTTCGATGGGGGCGATGGTGCTGGCGGCCCATTCGCGCCAGGCGCTGATCGCCTCGCGCTGGCCAAGCCCCGAAGAGCTCCAGCTCTCATCCTGCGCTGTGACCTGCCGTGCCATGGCGCGCACGCTAGGGCGGTGAGGGCGAGGCGGCAAGCAGGAGGAATTGTTCGTTGCGATAACGATCACAGCCTCTAGGCTCGCGCACCGAGGGATTCGGGGAGGGATCATGAAGAAGCTGTTTGTCGCGCTTGTTGGCGCTGTGTCGCTCGTTGCCTGTGCTGCGGAGCCTGATCCGCTGCCAGCGCCGGGGCCAATCGCGGTCTATGGCAACAAGCAGACCTTCGAGATCGCGCCGGTTCTGCTGGCAGCAGAGCATTATTATCCGGGTGAGGCGACGGTCCGCATGGGCTCCATTGCCAATCTGGTTGGCGAACCGCCCGTTCCCGGCTTTGGCGAAGAGGGCGAGGCCGATGTCGCGACCAATGCCGAAACCCAGGCGCTGCGCTATTCGGTTGAAAATCCCAACCTGCGCATCGTGATGACGGTGACCGAAGGGCTTTACCGCGTGGTCGCCCGCCGCTCTGCCGGGATCGAGACCATCGCGGATATGAAAGGCAAGCGCGTTGCCACCATCCCGCAAACCAGCTCGGGCTATTTCTTCAAGCTGATGCTCGAGCGCGAGGGGCTGTCCTATGACGATATCGAGGCGGTGCCGATCGTGCCCTTGTCCGGCATGACAGAGGCGCTGGCCAATGGCGAAGTCGATGCGGTGGTGATCTGGGAGCCGGAGAGCGAGAACGCCGCGCAAGTTCTGGGCGATGACATCATCCAGTTCAGCGGAGAGGGCGTTTACCGCGAGCTGTTCAACCTCAACACCACGGCGGAGAAACTGGCTGATCCGGTGACGCGCAATAAAATCGTGCAGTTCATCCGCGCCATCCTCGATGCGAGCGAGGAAATTCGCGAGAACCCTGCGCGGGCGCAGGAGTTGGTCCGCGTGTCAGGTGAATTCGATGCCGACGATGTGATCGAAAGCTGGGAGCATCACAACTGGCTCGCCGCCGTGCCGGAGGACCTGCTCGATGTGCTGGTGGTGCAGGAGCAATGGCTCGCCGAACGCGACGAGCGCGAGCCACGCAGCCGCGAGCAGCTGGCGACATTGATCGATACCAGCGTATACGAGGAAGCCGTGGCCCTTGGAGAACGCGATTGATTCACCGGTTGTTGCTTGCGCTGTCGGCGCTGTTGCTCGCTCCTGTCGCCGTGTCGGCACAGAGCGACCTTGGCACCTATCCCGCGCAGGTGGAGGACCTGACCTCTATCCGCGAGATCAAGCATTTGCAGGCGCATTGGGGACACCTGGCCCTGCGCGGGCAGTGGCAGGACATGGCCGCGCTGCTGACCGAAGACGTGGTGGTGGAATACCAGCATGGTGAGTTCCAGGGGCGCGACGAGGTGCTGGCGGACCTCGTCCATTCCTTCGGCTTCGGCAATCAGGAGGGACTCGATCCTGACAGGTTGAACATCAACCTGTGGATTTCACCTGTCATCACGCTCGATGACGATGGGCAGGGCGCGACCGGACGTTGGCACGAGCTGGTGTTGAGCGCCAAGGCCGGCGAAAGCGCGGACTGGGCGGGTGGCACATGGGTCGTCCGATATGAGTTGCGCGGAGGCGACTGGAAGATCGCCCATATGCGTTATTACCACCAGTTTGACGGACCCTATGCGACCGGCTGGAGCCACGACGCGGCGGAACTCGAGCGCGCGCCATATCACTACACGCCGGACGAGGCGGGGATTATCCTGCCGAAGCGAGAGGCCGCCTCCAGCAAGTCGCGGCCAGAACTCGACGCGCAGGCGAGCCTGCTGCTTGAACACGGGCGCGTGCAGAACATCGCCAACGCCTTCGGCTATTACCTCGATCGCGGCATGTATGACGATGTGGTGGACCTGTTCTACGGCGATGCCCGCGTGGTGGTGCAGGGGCAGGGCAGCTGGGAAGGGCAGGACGGTATACGCCGTTTTCTCGCTCGTTTTGGCGAGGAAGGGCTGGATTACGGCGAATTGAACGACAGGCCGCAGCTGATGCCCAAGGTGATCATCAGCCGCGATGGCACGGTGGCGAGCGTCTCGGCAGTCGAACTCGGCATGACCGGCCAGCACGGCGGCGAAGGCTTCTGGTCCGCCACGCTCAACCATTTCGTGCTGATGCGCGGCGATGACGGGAACTGGCGCATCGCCAGCCTGCTGCGCATCCCCTTCATGCGCGCCAACCACGCAGATGGCTGGGCCAGCCCGATCGATCCGCTGCTGGATTACCCAGAAGCAGCGGGGCCGGACCGCGCCTTGTCTCGCGGGGCAATGGCCTTTCCGCAAGCGAGCATCACCCAGCCGATTTCCGAACTCGGCATCTTCGCTCCGCCCGTGGTTGCAGGGGCGGAGGCGAGCATCACGCCGGGTGCTCTGGCCATGGCCGAAGCCTTCGACGGGGCGGAGAATGTCTCCAACGCCTATGGCTATTACATCGACCAGTTTGCCTGGCGCGATACGGCTGCGGTCTTCGCGCAGGACGGGTGGAAGGAGCTGTCCTACATCGGTACCTTCATCGGGCAGGACCGCGTGCTCGGCAGCCTGATCCAGCGTTATGGCGAGGGCGGACCGCGCGATGAGTTCCAGGCGATCCACCAGAAGACCCAGCCCGTTGTGACCGTTCTCGATGACGGCTCGCGGGCCTTCATCCGAACGCGGCTGATGCAGATGAATTCGGGTGTCGATCCCGCCAGTGCCTCATGGATCGGCGGGATTTACGAGAACCAGGTGGTCAAGGAAGACGGTATCTGGCGCATCCACGGGATGGACCTCGACTACGTCTGGCTGGCAGACAATGCTTCCGGCTGGATGGCTGCAGACCCGGAAAGCAGCGCGCGCTTTGGCGTGTCAGACGAAGTGATCGCCGAATTTGGCCCTGATGCGCCCTTGCGCGGCGAGACATTCGCGCCTTATCCTCGCATTGCACCGATGGGGTTCCACTTCGCCAATCCGGTGAGCGGCAGGGAACCGGCCACGCGGCTGCACTGGTCGGACGGTCATCGCCAGTAACAATTGGAAAGCAATGAAACCACCTGCGCAAATTGCGGCAGGACAAAGACAGCAACCAATCCCCCTTCATAGTGGCAGTGACGCTATTGAAGGAGGTTCTTATGGCCAATGATCCTTACAGCTTTTATGTTCGCATGAAGCCCGACGGCTCACCGGCGGAAAGCACATACCACCTGGGAACCTGTAACATGGTGGGCGAAGGGTGGAAGCGGTTTAGCACCGCAGCTGCAGCGGCCGAATGGGAAATGAACGGCAAGCAGCGCGGCCTCACCTGCACTTGCAAGGACAATCCGCCGCCTGCGCGGCCTGGTTATTCGATTCTGCCGTACAAATTGAACCCCCGAGACGTGCCGGGGGCCAAATTCTTCGTCAAGGATCACAGCCCGTTTTACCATAGCTATCGAGACTGCAGGAACCTGAAGAACGAGAAGGGCGGCAATATCTACGGGTTCGTGACCGAGCAGGAAGCGCAGCTAAAGAGCATCTATCGCGACAAGTCGCAGAAGGACATCGATGAGCCAACCCGTGGCCCTTGCTTTTCGATTGCCCAGCGCGACGATGACAAGGATACGTGCTACGGCCATTCGCAGCGATAGCGGAATTTGCCTCGTTGCTCTTTGTCGCCGCTGACAACTGTTGCACGACCGTCGCTGATCCCCCAAACATCCTTGCAACCGAACAAAGAGGAGGGATGTATGGGAAGCAAATGCCGTTTGATCGCCTGCGAGGAAGCCTGGTCGATCCCCGAAGTCGCCGAGGAATTGCGCAAGGTCGCGCGCGGCCCTTCGCAAAGCTCGGACAAGCTGCTGGTTGCCGGCATTTACGATGCTGACAACGACACCTCCGGCTATGGCAAGATGAATTTCCTCGAAGGGCTGAAGGACGTCGAGAACCAGCGCCTGCCGCAGATGGACGAATATGGCGTGGACATGCACCTGCTCACGCTGACGGCCCCCGGTGTGCAGATGTTCGATGCCGATACGGCGACGGAGCTTGCCGCGCTGTCGAATGACAGGATGGCGGAAATCTGCCGCAAATATCCCAAGCGTTTTGCCGGCCTCGCCAGCTTTGCCCCGCATTCCCCCAAGCGTGCGGCCAAGGAAGTCGACCGCGTGATGACCGACCTGAAATTGAACGGTCTCGTGGTCAACGGCCACACCAATGGCGAATATTTCGACGATCCCAAGTTCTGGCCGATCTTCGAAGCCGCCGAAGCGCATGATGCGACCATCTATATCCACCCTCGGGGCCCGTCAGATACGCTTAAAGGCCCGTTGATGGACTATGCGATGGACAGCGCCATGTGGGCTTACGGCGTGGAAGTGGGCACCAACATGCTCCGCATGATGGCAGGCGGTGTGTTTGACCATTTCCCCAATCTGAAGATTTGCGTCGGCCACATGGGTGAGATGGTGCCTTTCTTCATCTGGCGCATCAATTTCATGAACAGCCGTGCGCAGAAGGTGGGCCGTGCTCCAAAGACGCAGCGCAGCATGGAAGAATATTTCCGCGACAATTTCGTCTTCACCACCTCCGGCGTCGAAGACCCGCTGGCGCTGCGCTATGCGATCGACCGCATGGGCATCGACAACGTGATCTGGGCCATCGACTATCCCTACCAGCCGATGAAACCGGCGGTGGACTTCATCGAGAACTTCGAATGCACCGAAGCGGAAATGCACGCCCTGTGCCATGGTAATGCCGAACGGGTGTTCAAGATCGCTCCGGAGTGAGAAATGTCCTTCTCCCGATGGGAGAAGAAGCAGGACCAGGAATGAAAGAACCACCCCTCAAAGGCCTCAAGGTTGTCGAACTGGCGCGGATACTGGCTGGCCCTTGGGCTGGCCAGATCTTCGCCGACCTTGGGGCAGAGGTCATCAAGGTGGAAAGCCCCGAAGGCGACGATACGCGCCGCTGGGGCCCGCCCTTTGTCACCAATGCCGATGGCTCGAAGGAAGCTGCCTATTTCCACGCGGCCAATCGCGGCAAGACGAGCGTGCTCGCGAACTTCCGCGATCCCGACGACCTTGCCATGGTGGTGGACCTGATCCGCGATGCGGACGTGGTGATCGAGAATTTCAAGACCGGCGGCCTCGCCAAGTTTGGGCTCGATTACGAGAGCCTCGCAAAGATCAACCCGCGCCTTGTCTATTGTTCGATCACAGGCTTTGGCCATACCGGCCCCTATGCTCCATTCGCGGGCTATGACTTCATCGTTCAGGGCATGAGCGGGATCATGGACCTGACGGGCGAGGCGGACGGTCCGCCGACCAAGATCGGCATGGCCTATGCCGACATCATGACCGGGCTTTACGGTGTGATCGGCGTGCAGGCGGCGCTCCACCAGCGCGAGCGAACCGGGCGCGGCCAGCATGTCGACATGGCGCTGATGGATGTGATGGTCGGCACGCTGGGCAATCAGGCGATGAACTATCTCGTGGGCGGCAAGGTGCCGCACCGCATGGGCAATGCGCATCCCAATATCGTGCCTTACGAGGCTTTCCCGACAGCCGACGGATGGCTGATCATCGCGGTGGGCAATGACAGCCAGTTCGCGCGGCTTGCCACTCTACTGGAAATCCGGGCTGACGAGGGCTGGGCGACCAATGAGGGGCGCGTGGCGGACAGGCAACGCGTCTCGGCAACGGTGGGGGCAAAGACCCGCGAATGGGAGCGCGACAAACTGCTGTTGCTGCTGGAGGAGCATGGCATCCCGGCAGGCCCGATTAACGATGTGGCAGAGGCGCTGTCCGATCCGCAGGTCCGGTCTCGCGGCATGGTGCTGGATATGGAGCGGCGCGACGGGACGCACGTCCCCGGCATCCGCACGCCGATTACTTTCTCCGATGCAGACCTTGCGCTGGGCACCCCGTCACCAAGGCTGCCGAAGAAGGATAAATGATGGCTGGACACGACAACATACTCGGCAAGGATCCGCGCCCGTCGTTCTTTGCTGTCGAGGATGGGACGGGGCGGATCGCCCTGCCGCAGAACCGCAAGGGCACCACGGTGCGCTTCGCCGCCCGCTCGCTGTCTGTGATGCAGAAGGAAGGCCTGGTCGCCAGTTCGAACAGCAACCAGATCTGGCGGCTGGTGTCCGACGAGGGCGCCTATCTCGATGGATATGACGAGGCACCGTGCCCGCTCAGCTTCCTCACCACCGGCATGGTCTCGAGCTATATGACCGAGCTGCTGGCGCTGGCGCAGCAGCGCGGCATTACCATCCGCGACATCACGCTGGTGCAGGACAATTTCTACACGATGAAAGGCTCTGCCCTCAAAGGCACGATGACAGGCGGAGCGAACGATATCGACCTCGAAGCAAGGATCGACAGCGACGCCGATGCCGAGGCGCTGCGCGTGCTGGTCTATGACGCGGTGGCAGCATCGCCGCTCAACGGATTGATGCGGGGGGAGAAAGAGAGCCTGTTTACACTCACCCATCACGGTCGCCGCGTGGTGCCAGCCAAGGCGAAGCCGGTGATCGGCGACGTGCCGGATGATCCGGGCGATGGGCTGGATGGCGTGCAGCCCGCCACCTCCACGCAGATCATCCGCCGCGCCGGAATGAGCCCGCTGACCGAGGAGGCGACCAGCTCGCAAGGCTCGTCACTGGCTGAGGAACAGGACCGCGTGCTCCACATCCGCGGCATCTGCACGTTGCGCGAGGACGGTGTGAAACAGGTCGAACAGCAGCTGTTCAATCCGCACGGATCGATCTTCCATTACCTGTGCGATGAGGAGGGCCGCGCGCCTGACGCGGTGAGCTACATGGCAGCAGGCATCGGCTTCTGCTTCATGACCCAGCTTGGCCGCTATGCGAAAATCGCGAAGAAGGACCTCGCCGCCTACAACATTGTGCAGGACATCCACTTTTCCAAAGGCGGGGCCAGCGGCGGCACCGGGCAGGCCGGCAGCGCGGACCCGGTGGAAACGCATGTCTATCTGCACAGCAAGGAGGACGACGAATTCGCCCGCGCCGCACTCGACATGGGCGAACAGACATGTTTCCTGCACGCCTTCTGCCGGACTGATCTGAAGGCGAGGGTGCGAGTGGTGAGAACGTGAGCGTGAGGAGCGCCATGCGCCGCAAGACAGCTGCTGTTTGCGGAATGGTGCTGGCGCTCGCGGCCAGTCCCTTGTCTGCGCAGAGCATGATCGAGGAAACCGCCTGCAGTGCCACTTACACGTCCGGCGGATGGCAGCTTGATGTCGAGTTTTTCGACAACGTGTTTGATGGGCAGATGGTAACATACCGCTACAGGCATGAGCCGAGCGGTTTCATGCTGAGCACACTGCTCAGGCGAGGCGAGGAGCCTCGTTTCGGTTTTGAAACGGCGCAGCTTCTGGAAACGCCGGAGGTCGAGCAGTATTTCGAAGACAAGCCGAAAGCGCCGTTTGTTCCCAATGCCGTGTTCCCTCCGAGCTTTCTCGGAGAGCTGACCTTCATGCTGGTCGATAAAAGCGAGCCGTGGTCGTGGATCGCGATCGGTGAACTGGCTTATGGCTTTGATCCTTTCGTGCAAGATTCCGCCTGGATATTCCTTCCCGGACCACAGAACGAACGCAATCAGGAGCTCGTCAGCCGCCTGACGAGGTTCCCCTCGAACGATCTCGAGATGATGCTGGAATTCCGGCCTGAAGGGGGTTCCGCAACCGTCTTGCGCCGCATTGCCTTGTCCAACACCGGGCTGGTCGAACTGGCGCGGCAGTCCCCGTCCTATGTCGGCGCAATCCTAGAGCGATGCCCGGATGCGCGGCGCGAGGGTTAGCTGATCGCCCGGCGATAGAGGTGCCAGCTGGCATGTCCCAGCAGCGGCAGCACCAGCAGCAAGCCGAGAAAGGCGGACACGCTGGCGGCGAACAGCAGCACCGCGATCAGCGCCGCCCAGACCAGCATGACCGGCCTGTTCTGGCCGACGCATTTCCAGCTGGCGATCATTGCGGTGATCAGG
>JAUIJI010000060.1 GCA_030431435.1 Alphaproteobacteria bacterium
AAGAAGCCTGCGGCGAAGAAGGCTGCAGCCAAGAAGCCGGCTGCGAAGAAGCCTGCCGCCAAGAAGGCCGCGGCCAAGAAGCCCGCTGCCAAGAAGGCTGACTAAGGATTAATCCCGGCTGCGGCCGGTTTGATGGATACGGAGTAAGACGAGATGGCACACAAGAAAGCTGGCGGTTCGTCACGTAACGGTCGCGATTCAGCAGGCCGTCGCCTCGGTGTGAAGAAGTTCGGCGGTCAGGAAGTGATCGGCGGCAACATTATCGTGCGTCAGCGCGGGACCAAGTTCTATGCCGGTTCCAATGTCGGCATGGGCAAGGACCACACGCTGTTTGCGCTCGAAGCCGGCCGCGTGCGGTTCCACGATGGCAAGCTGGGCCGCAAGTACGTGTCGGTAGACGCGATGGCGGAAGCAGCCGAATAACCGGATGATCCGATAAAGGGGTCATCCACCGGGTGACCCCAGGGATCGTCGAAAGACATCCCGCCAGACGAAGGAGATGGGGCCCACCCGTCTCCTTTTTTTATTCTCCTTCGCAACATCACCGTCACTCGCCGCAAGTAGGAGCTGCGGCAGGGGCATGGAGGAGAAGTGCAATGTTCATGCGTACTGATCGCCTGTTTCTCAGGCCGACATTCCCCGAAGACTGGCGCGAGATCTATCGTGGCATCAATGATGCGGGTGTGGTGCGCATGCTGGCGAAAGCCCCATGGCCCTATCATCCCGAAAACGCGCAGGACTTCTGCAATGCGCCGCGCGATCCGCTGGACCTGCGGCTGGTGATCACCTTGCCTGGCCCCGATGGTGCGCCGGTCATCGGCGCGATCGGGATGGATTGCAGTGCCGACGTGCCCGAGGTCGGCTACTGGATCGCGCGCGGTCATCGCGGCAAGGGCTACGCCAGCGAGGCCTTGCGCGGCGTGCTGCAGATCGCCCGCTCGCTGGGCGTCAAGCAGCTGCAGGCAGGCCACTACATCGACAATCCCGCCAGTGGTGCGGTGCTGCGCAAGGCGGGGTTCCGGTCTACTGGCGAGGTCCAGCCAACCCATGCGCTGGGGCGTGGCGGGCAGATGGTTCTGGCGCGCCGCTATGCATTGGTGCTGGATGATTCGTCCGGCTTTGGCGCTGCGGTTGCCCCTGTGATGGACGACAATCGCAAGCCTGCCTGACCATCCTTTGCCGTCCCAAAGGCATTGATCCGGAATGGAGGCAACGGCGGCAAGCAGGCTTGCTAGACGCGGTACCGCCCTCTAACTGGCTGGATTGGCGGCGATACCCGTCGATCCAGCTGGAGAGGGGGCGCATGCCGCACAGACATCGCAAACGCTTGCCGCCTGAGGAGAGCCGCGCAGCGGCGCTTGCTGCGGCGCGCGATCTGCTGATGGAGGCGGGGCCACAGGCGGTGACGCTTGCTGCCGTGGCCGCGCGGGTGAACCGCACCCATGCCAATCTGCTTCACCATTTCGGCTCTGCTGCCGGCCTGCAAAAAGCGCTGGCGGAGCACATGGCGGGTACTGTGTGTGACGCGATCGGCGATGCCGTGCGCGCCACACGGGCGGGGGCGGCTTCTCCGCGCGATGTGGTCGATCTCGCCTTCGATGCCTTCGGCAAGCAGGGGGGCGGGGCGCTTGTCAGCTGGATGCTGCTCAACGGCAATGGCGATGCACTCGATCCGATTGTCGAGACGATCCATGAGCTGGTGGCTGAGCTGAACCCGCAGGAGCTCCAGTCCGGTGCGGATCGCACCATGCACGAGACGACTTATACGCTGGTGCTGACAGCGCTGGGTGATGCATTGATGGGTGCCGAACTCGCCGAATCGCTCAACGTATCGCGAAAGACGGCGCGAGATCGCGCTACAGAGATGATGACGGCCTCCTTGATCAAGGCAGGCGATATCAAAGGTTGAGTCAGCCGTCGCTGGCTTGCTCGTCTCCCAGCTTCAGCCAATCCGGCACCAGCCCGCGCGGGATATCATCCACCCGCATGTGGTCCACCGCCAGCCCGATGTCGCGATATATCGCGCGGCGGCGCTTCGGGTCCGACACTTCCATCGGAACCACCATCACGCGGCGGTTGACCTTGTTGCGCCAGTTCATCCGGGCGGTGTTTTCCTGCCCGATGTAGCAGCCCTTCTCGAAGCTCACGCCGTTGAGGTCGCCCGCATTGGTTTCCAGCCACAAGAGGTCGCCTAGTTCCTCGCGGCCCTCTGCCACCCCATGCGCCAGACGGTGAGCCAGATATTTGTCGTCCACGCCATCCTTGTTGCACGGGGAATTGAGGATCGAGCGAAAGCCCAGTTCAGGAAGGCGCGGATCATTGCCCTTCAATTCCTCCTCCTCGGAACCCGGCGGGGCCCAGACGCTGCATCTTCGCGGGTCCACTGCAATGTCGATGTTGCGGCGCAAGCGATAGAGCGAGAGACGCTTCACAAGTTCCTCTGCCAGCGACTTCTCGCAATCGATCAGCAAGCCGGGGCCGTGTTCGAACTGATGCGCCCAGATCAGGAAATCGAACTGCATCTTGCCCTGCGCGCTCAGCAGTGCGGCATAGACGGGCTTTTTCGCAGTCGCTTTGGCCACGTCATTGGTGACGAGGCCCTGGATGAAGGCGACGGCATCCTCTGCCGGATCGGCCGGGGCGACAGTGACGATGGCGCGTTTGAGTAGCGGGTGGCTCATGCACCCTAAGTGCCATCTCGCGGGCCGAAATCAAGCGGCATGGCAGCGGAATATCGCGCTTCGCAGGCTGTCAATGCGGCGCGGCCTGTGCCATGGGGCGCCTGACAGCACGAACAACGGGATTTCGCGATGACATCGCCCACCAGCATCACCATTCGCAAGCCGGATGACTGGCATGTCCACCTGCGCGATGGAGACATGCTGAAAGGCGTTGTGGGTCACACCGCACGGCAGTTCGCCCGCGCCATCGTGATGCCCAATCTTACCCCGCCTGTTACCAGCGTGGATGCGGCCAGCGCCTATCGCGAGCGCATTCTTGCCGCCGTTCCGGAAGGAATGGCTTTCACCCCGCTGATGACCGCATACCTGACCGACAATTCCGATCCGGCGGAACTGGTGCGCGGTCATGCGGAGGGCGTGTTCACTGCCGCCAAGCTCTATCCTGCAGGCGCGACCACCAATTCGGATAGCGGCGTGACCGATATCGCCAATATCCGCGCTTGCCTCGAAGCCATGGCCGAAGCAGGCATGCCGCTGTGCGTGCACGGCGAGGTGACCAGCGCCGATATCGACATTTTCGACCGCGAGAAGGTGTTTATCGACCGGGTGATGATCCCGCTGCTGAAGGACGTGCCGCAGCTGCGGGTCATTTTCGAACATATCACCACGGCAGAGGCAGTGGCATTCGTGGACGAGAGCGGCCCGAATATCGCCGCCACCATCACTCCGCAGCACCTCCACATAAACCGCAACGCCATGCTGGTGGGCGGGATGCGGCCGCATGCCTATTGCCTGCCTGTCGCCAAGCGCGAAAAGCACCGGCTGGCGCTGCGCCGTGCGGCGACGGCGGGCAGCCCGAAGTTCTTCCTCGGCACCGACAGCGCACCCCATGCGCGCGAGGCGAAGGAAAGCGCGTGCGGTTGTGCCGGAATCTTCAACGCGCCCTATGCGCTGGAAAGCTATCTCACCGTGTTCGAGGACGAGGGCGCCATCGCCTATTTCGAGGATTTCGCCTCGCGCCACGGCCCTGCTTTTTATGGCTTGCCGGTCAATGAGGAAACGGTGACTCTGGAACGCATGGACTGCGACGTTCCGCAAAGCATCGACGTGGGCGCGGCAGAACTCGTGCCGTTCCACGCCGGACAGTCCTTGCGCTGGAAGTTCGCAGGTTAGTCTCCAGCTCCGCGTGAAGATACCTCGTCCGCCGGAGCGGGCTTGCCACCGCGAAACAGGCCGATGGTGAACAGCACTGCCGCAATCCAGATCGCCACGAAACAGGCGAGCTGGGCAGGCTTCAGTTCCTCTCCGAAGATGAACAGCCCCATCAGGAAGACGATGGTCGGGCTGATGAACTGCAGGAAACCGATCACGGTATAGGGCATGGCGCGCGCCGCCGTGGCAAACATCAGCAAGGGGATCGCCGTCATCGCGCCGCTTCCGGCAATGGCGAGCGCTGTCACCGTGCCTTGTGTGATGGCACTGCCTGCAGGCTGGGCGGCATACCAGAAGCATACGGCAATGGCGACTGGCACCAGGATCATCGCCTCCACCGTCAATCCCACGACCGGGCCTGCCGCCACCGTCTTGCGGATCAGCCCATAGCTGCCGAAAGTGGTGGCCATCGTCAGGCTGAGCCACAGCGTCGTGAGCGCGCCTGCCGCCAGTGCCGAAACGCCGCCTGCGGCAATGGCGACTGCGGCCCATTGCAGCCGTGTCAGTTTCTCGCCCAGGAACACCAGCCCGAACAGCATCATCACCAGCGGCAGGATGTAATAGCCAAGGCTGGCAGCATAGACATTGCCGGACTGGATGGCGAAGACATAGAGGAACCAGTTGATCCCGATGAACAGCGAACTGGCCAGAAGGGTCAGCATGGTGCGGACATTTGTCAGCACTGCCTTCAGCTCTGCAAAGCCTGACCGGATGGCAAGGATCAGCAGGCACAGCGGCAGGGTGAAAACCAGCCGCCAGGATACGAACTCCATCGCCGGCACCGTCTGCACCAGCATCAGGTAGAGCGGCATCGAACCCCAGATCGCGTGCGCGCCCAGCGCGAAGGCGAGGGCTCTACCCGGTGTCGTTTGCGTGCTTTGCGTATCGCCCATCGGCCCCCGCCTACGACTTGTCGGACAAGAGAGCAATTCTGACCGTCGTGTTGCGCACGGTTAAGCCAGTCTTCGCTAGTAACCGTGCCACTGAATGGCTGCTCCCTGCCGTTCCCAGTTTGGTTCGGCGCGGTCTTCCCTGTTGGATCGTGCCCCCTTGCGTGAACCCTCGGGTCGTGTTTTTTCGAGGGTCGCGCCAAGGCGCCTGTTTCGACGCACGTCGGACAGGCGCCTTGATCCCCTTGGCAATGGTGCACAGCCCATGTGCAAGCGTTAAGCGGCTATTGGCAATTTTGCGCTATCGCATCTTCCCATGAAAATGCGCCATCCCCTGCTGGTTTCACTGCTGCTGCTCGCCGCTTGTAGCGAGGAGGCAGGGCCACCGCCTGTGCAAGTGCAGGAAATCGGCGATCCGCTGATGGATGCAGCGCTGGCGGACCAGATCCTGGTCGATCCCGACATGGTCAACCGCAACACCGCCAACCAGGTTATCAGCCTGGGGCCGGAAGACGGCGCGATTCCCTTGCCCGATCGCGGAAGCGATGCCGTGCGCGAGGCGCGCGAGGAAGCGCTGGCCATGGTCGGCGGGGTTGCTGCCATGCGCCGTGCGCCGCAGCCGGAGCGGGTGGATGGGCAGCTCCCCCCTGGCGCTCGATTGAGCGTTGCTGCGCGCGCTGCGTCCTCGGGAGAAGGCAATCGCGATTGTGCCGCGATTGCGCAGTTTTCTGCAGTGTGGGCTGCACGTATGCCCGAAGCTTTCCCGGTCTATCCGCGCGGTGCGGTGCAGGAAGCGGCGGGTACCGATGCCGATGGCTGCCACCTGCGGGTGGTCAATTTCGTCACGCCGGTTGCACCGGGTGACGTGATGGATTTCTATTTTACCCGTGCAAGCGCCGCAGGCTTCGAGAGCCAGCGCGTGCTGCAGGATGGTGAAGACGTGCTGGGCGGAACAGCCGGTGACCGCAGCTTCATGGTATTCGCCCGCAGCACTGCTGACGGCATGACCAATGTGGACCTTGTCACCACGGGCAGCTGAGGTTGCCCCTCAGTCTATCCTGAAGCCCACGCCAACGCTGGCGCGCGGCTGCTCCATCTCGCTGCTGGTGACCGGATAGGCGCAGTAATCTGCGGCGTAATAGGCTGCCGGTCGGTGGTTGCCGGAATATCCGGTGCCGCCGAAGGGCGCAGCCGAAGATGCCCCGTTGGTGGGCTTGTTCCAGTTGACGATCCCGGCGCGGATATTGGCCCAGAAACGGTTGTATTCCTGGGGGGTGCCGCCCACGAGCGATGCCGAAAGGCCAAAGCGGGTATTGTTCGCCTCGGCAATGGCCTGGTCGAAATCATCAACCTTGATGACCTGCAGGATGGGCCCGAACAGTTCCACATCCGGCTTGTCTGCCATGCCGGTGATATCGATCATGCCGGGCGTGAGGAACGGCAGGTTCTCGTCCCGGCGGCGCATATGGCTGATTGCCTTGCCGCCGTTGGACAGCAGGTAGACGAAACTCTCGGTCAGCAGGTCTGCCGTGTTGTTGTCGATCACCGGGCCCATGAAGGGCTGCGGTTCGTCAAAGGGGCTGCCGACGATAAGCCGGTCAGTCAGTCTCTTCACCTCGGCCATCACGTCGTCATACATGCTGTCCTTCACGATCAGGCGGCGCGCGGCGGTGCAGCGCTGGCCTGCGGTGGTGAAGGCCGACTGCACGATCAGTGCGGCCGCATCTGCCAGCTTGGCCGTGTCCCACACTACCAGCGGGTTGTTGCCGCCCATTTCCAGCGCCACGATCTTGCCCGGATCAGTGGCCAGTTTCCGGTTGATGGCGATGCCCACCTGGGCCGATCCGGTGAACAGCACGCCATCCACACCCGGATGGGCCACCAGTGCCTTGCCTTCCTCCGGACCGCCGACCAGCAGTTGCACCAGCGCAGCGGGAATACCTGCGCGGTTCATGAAGTACAGCAGCCGCTCGCCAACGGCGGGCGTTTTTTCACTGGGCTTCAGGATCACCGCATTGCCGGCAATCAGCGCGGGAATGATGTGCCCGTTGGGAAGGTGGGCAGGGAAATTGTAGGGGCCCAGAACCGCCATCACCCCATGCGGCTTGTGACGCACGGCGGCGGTTCCCTGCAGCCCGCTGTCGAGCTTCTTCTGCCCGGTGCGTTCGGCATAGGCGCGCACCGAGATCTCGACCTTGGCAATCACTGCTTCCACCTCGGTGCGGGCTTCCCACAAGGGCTTGCCCGTTTCGCGCGCAATCAGTTCGGCAAATTCGTCCTGATCCTTGCGCACCTCGTTGGCGAAGCGGCGGACCAGCTCGATGCGGTTCGCCAGCGGCTTTGCCGCCCATTGCGGCCAGGCCCTGCGCGCACGCGCGACGATATCGTCCACATTGCCATACTTTCCGCGCCAGAGCTCATCCCCGGTAGCGGGTTCGTAGGAAACCAGTTCGTCCGTATCGGCCAATTTGGGCCAACCTTTCTCAAATCATGTTGCGCGACGCATGTAGGGGCGTTCGGGCGTTAATCCATGACCGGTTACAAGTGCAACATCTCCATTGCAGCGTTTACCATGACAGGAAAGTTCGAATTGTCCCTGATGTTTCTGGGTTAATCGCGTCTTGCCGGATGGTGGCTTGCCGCTTCGGCTTGCGGTTCGGTGTGCATCTGTCATTAGAGACCAAGCAGGGCAGGGAAACAAGCGTGACGCTCCCGAAGGCAAGGAAAAGCGGGCACAATATGACCGATCAGGCATGGCAGGATGGCACGTGGGAAACCGCTGACGGCCTGACGCTGCATTATCGTGACTATGCCGGTGATCCGGCCAGGCTGCCGTTGTTGTGCATCCCCGGCCTCACCCGCAATGCGCGCGATTTCGAGCCTGTGGCAGAACGGTTTGCAGGGGAACGGCGCGTGATCTGCGTTAACCTTCGCGGCCGCGGTGACAGCGAATACGCGAAGGATAGCGCGAGTTATGCCCCCGCCACATATCTGCAAGACCTTTCCGCACTGTTCGAGCAGGCCAGACTTTCCAGCGTTGTGGGCATCGGCACATCGCTGGGCGGAATTCTCTTTGCCATGATGGGGGCGCAGAACCCCGAACGGCTGGCGGGGATCGTTTTCAATGACATCGGTCCCGTGATCGAACAGACCGGTCTGGACAGGATTCGCGAATATGTCGGTTCGGGCCGCAGCTTTCCGACCTGGATGCATGCGGCGCGCCACCTGCGCGAAACTATGCTGGACGTGCATCCCGATTTCACCATTTCCGAATGGCTGCGGCTGACCAAGCGGTTGATGGTCGTCGGCAGCAGCGGGCGCATCGTCTATGACTATGACATGCGCGTGGCAGACCCGATGGACGATGCCGATCCGGAAACGCCCATACCTGACATGTGGCCGGTCTACACCGCCTTGCCGCCTGTACCCAAGCTGGTGATACGCGGGGAACTGTCGGATATTCTGGGCGAGCCGACAATGGCCGAAATGACCAGCCGCATCCCCGATTGCGAAAGCGTGACCATCGCCCGCACCGGCCATGTACCCACGCTGGACGAGGACGAGGCGCTGGCCGCCATTGCCCGCCTGCTGGAGCGCGCCGCATGAGCAAACCGACACCGCGTATCCTGCACCTGCATTCCACCTTCGACGCCGGGGGAAAGGAAGTGCGCACTGTCCGCCTTATCAATGCCTGGGGCAAGGATGCCGAGCACGCGATCGTGTCAGGCGACATCGAAAGGCGCGGCGCGGCCAGCCTGCTGTCGCGCAAGGTCCGGGTCAGCTGGCCGCGCTTCCCCTCGCTTTCCGGAAAGCCCACGCCGGGCCGGCTGAAGAGGCTGGCAGCGGCGATGGCGGGCTATGATCTCATCTGCACCTACAACTGGGGCGCGATGGACGCGGTGATGGCGCATACGCTGTTTGCCGATGTCTTCAGCCTGCCGCCGCTGGTGCATCACGAAGACGGCTTTAACGAGGACGAGGCAATCCGCCTGAAGAAGCGCCGCAACTGGTATCGCCGCATTGCGCTGGGGCGCACGGCGGCGCTGGTGGTGCCTTCGAAGAAGCTGGAGAATATCGCGCTTGATACATGGCGCCAGCCGCGAACGCGCGTGCGGCGGATTTCCAACGGGATCGATACACGCAGCTTTGCCGCGCCTGCCAGCCGCGATGCACTGCCCGGCCTGATCAAGCGCAAGGGCGAGTTCTGGATAGGCACGCTGGCAGGGCTGCGCGAGGTCAAGAACCTTGGCGTACTGGTGAAAGCGATGCGGCGCATGCCCGAAGACTGGCAACTGGTGATCGTGGGCGAGGGTCCTGAACGCAAGGCGCTGGAACAGCTCGCGATAGACGAGATGGTGGAAGACCGCGTACATTTGCCTGGTTTCGTTGACCAGCCGGAGCGCGTTGTCGGCCTGTTCGATATTTTCGCTTTGTCGTCTTATTCGGAGCAGTTTCCCATCTCGGTGGTGGAAGCCATGGCGGCTGGGCTTCCGGTCATCGCTCCGCGCGTGGGTGATATCAGCGAGATGGTCGCCACCGATAACGGCCCCTGGCTCACCGATCCGGGTGACGATGGCGCGCTGGGCGATGCCCTATGGGAGCTCACCGGCAAGCCTGAGGAGCGCAAGCGCATCGGCAAGGCCAATCGCGACAAGGCCAGGGCGCAATATGATGCCATGGCCATGACCGACCAGTATCGCGCGCTTTACTGGGGGCTGATGAACCGCAATTCCCCTTCGTGACCGGCAGATTGGCTTCATCGGCGGTTCACCCTCTGGGGGACAGGCTCGATTCCGCAATTGAATTGCAGCGCCCCAAGGCCTAACAGCGCCGCCTAGCGGTAATTAACTTTCAAGACGAAACGTGGCGACAACACCCCAAGATCCCAAGAAGGGCGACAAGCCCGACCAGAAGCCTGACCTCGAACAGCAGATGCTGATGCGCGAGGTGGACGAGGCCGTGCGCACGGACGAGGTCTCTGGCGCCTTGCGCAAATACGGCTTGCCTGTGGGCACATTGCTGGTGCTGGCGCTGCTCGCATTCGGCGGCTGGCTGTGGTGGGATGGCCGCCAGGAAGCCGCGCTGGAACAACAGTCCGAAATGGTTGTTCTCGCGCTTGACGAGCTGGAGGCGGGCAACCTTGATGCGGCTGATCAGGAACTGGCGTTGGTGGATGGCGAGATCAGCCCCGCCGCGCTGGCATCAGCCAAGCTTTATCGTGCCTTGATTGCGCTGGAGCAGGGGCGCACCGAGGATGCCGTCGCCTTTTATGATGAAGTGGCCAACATCGAAGGCGCGCCGCAGCCCATGCGCGATGCTGCCAAGGTGCGGCTGGTCTATGCCAATTACGACAATATGCAGCCGCAGGAAGTGGTTGACCGGCTTTCCGGGCTGGCAGTGGATGGAAGTCCCTGGTTCGGCAGCGCAGGCGAGATGGTGTTCCACGCCTATCTCGACATGGACGATACCGAATCTGCCGGAGAACTGGCAATTGCCATGGCGGATTCCACCGACGTCCCCGAAACGATCAAGGCCCGCGTGCGCCAGCTGGCGGGTCGCTATGGCTTCGACACGATCAACGATGTCGAAGAAGAGCTGGAATCGATGCGGGCCGATGACGGCGCTGACGCAAGTGAATAAGGCAGGATAACCTGATGAGGACTACACCCAAGAGCCGCCGCTTCGGTATAATGGCCGTGGCAGGGCTTGCCGCTTTTGCCCTTGCCGGTTGCAGCATCATCGGTGGCGGGAGCGACGATTCGGACGATACGCCCAGTCTTGGCAACCGCACGCCGATCCTTTCGCGCATCGCCACGGATATTTCTGCTGATCCCGTCCTGGCCAATGTTGCCGTTGTGTTGCCGCCTGCAGAGACCAATGCGGATTGGCCGCAGGGCGGTCGCAACGCATCCAAGGTCACCGGCCACGTCGCTCTGGCTGATGCGCCTTCGCGGGCCTGGACCGCCAATATTGATGGCACGACCAAGACCCGCCGCCTGGCTGCGGCACCGGTTGTTG
Source organism: Alphaproteobacteria bacterium (assembly GCA_030431435.1). GTDB lineage: Bacteria > Pseudomonadota > Alphaproteobacteria > Sphingomonadales > Sphingomonadaceae > Alteraurantiacibacter. The sequence continues at coordinate 10,802 of JAUIJI010000060.1, forward strand.
GCGGGGGCAAGCTGTTCGCGGTTGATACTTCGGGCGTGATCCACGCCCTCGATGCCGAAACCGGTTCGCGCCTGTGGACGCACCGCATCCAGGTTTCCGGCGACTTGCGCGACGCCACCTTTGGCGGCGGCGCAACCTTTTCCAACGGCAATGTCTATGCCACCAGCGGCACGGGCGATGTCGTCGCCCTCAACGCCGAAACCGGCGCGGAGATCTGGCGCAAGCGCCCGGCCGGCCCGCTGCGCGGATCGCCCACGGTGGCGTTCAACGCCGTCTATGTGATGACGCAGGACAACCAGATCCACGCGCTTGCCGTCTCCGATGGTGAGCCGGTGTGGCAGGATGCCGCGGCTTCCGGCCAGCAGGGCGTGTTCGGCGTGGCAGCTCCCGCCGCCGGTCAGGGCACGGTGATTGCCGGCTATTCCTCGGGCGAACTGGTTGCCTATCGCTTCGAGAACGGGCGCACCCTGTGGTCGGACGCGCTGGCGCGAACCTCGATTTCCACCGAAGTGGGTTCGCTGACCGATGTGGACGCCGATCCCATCATTTCCAATGGACAGGTCTTCGCGCTGGGGCAGGGTGGCCGCATGGCCGCATACGAACTGTCCACCGGCCTGCGTATCTGGGAACTGACGCTGGCCGGCATTTCCACCCCGGCGCTGTCTGGCGAGTGGATTTTCACCCTGACCGACGATGCCCGCCTGCTGGCCATTGCCCGTTCCACTGGCCGCGTGCGCTGGGTCACGCAGCTGGAAGCCTTCCGCGATCCCGATGATCGCGAAGGGCCGATTTTCTGGACCGGGCCGGTGCTGGCGGACAACCGCTTGTGGATCGCCAGCAGCGAAGGCGAAGTGCATTCGGTGGACGTGATGACCGGCCAGACGAGCCTGTTCACCGAGCTGAATGACGGCGTTTCGCTGCCTCCCGTGGTGGCAAACAACACGCTCTACATCCTCGACGATGGCGGGCGGATCACCGCCTGGCGCTGATCGCAGGCACGCGCCTGCCATTCTAGCCGGCACATTACCGCGCCTTTAACCCTTTTCGGGCTAGGGCTGTGCGCATGAGCGCGAGTGCATCTACCGTGTCGCGGCCACCGGCCAGCGATGTGTCGCCATGGGTGGGCCTTGTCGGCCTGGCCACGCTGCTGGCCTATATCTGCCTGTGCCGCATGTGGCCGGAACTGGTGGTGGCGTTCGACATTCCGGCGCCTGCAGAACCGATGTCCGGCCCCTATTCGGCGCTGCTGGCAATGTTCCTTACCGGTGCATCGATGGCAGCCTGGTCCATCTTCGTCGAAAAGGTCCATCGCCGCCCCTCCACCGGGATCGACTGGTGCAAGCGCAAGCCGCTTTCCGAAACCTTTGACATTTCCGTTACCAAGATAGCGGGCCTGTGGGCGACATGGGCCATCATCGGCGCGATCTATTGCCTTGGCCGCTGGTACTGGGAAGGCCAGTACCTCTTCGCAATGAAGGTGATCGGCGTGGCGGCCATTCCGGTGTTCCTCTTCTCCGTGCCCTATGTCTTCTGGCTCGACCGGGTGATGGTGAAGCCGAAGGACCACAGCTGGCATTTCGGCGCCATGCTGCTGGGGCGCGAGGCCTGGGACAGCGAACAGGTAAAGAAGCACTGGCGCGCGTGGATCATCAAGGGGTTCTTTTCCGCCTTCATGATCTCGATCCTGCCCGGTGGCTTTGCCTCCATAGTCGAGGCTGATCTCGCCGAAGTGATCCAGAACCCGGTCGCCACCGGCATCCTGCTGTTCGAACTGCTGTTCGTGATCGACGTGCAGATCGGCACCGTGGGCTACCTTTGTACCTTCCGCCCGCTTGATGCGCATATCCGCAGCGGCAACCCGTTCCTTGCCGGCTGGCTGGCGGCGCTGCTGTGTTATCCGCCCTTTGTCTTTGCCTTCATGGGCAATGGCGGCGTGATCCAGTATGAATACAACACCGCGGGCTGGGGCTACTGGTTTGAAGGCAACGATCTGCTGCTGTGGGCGTGGGCGGCCTGGCTTGTCTTCCTTACGGCCATCTATGCCTGGGCAACCGTCGCCTTCGGCATCCGCTTTTCCAACCTCACCTATCGCGGCGTGCTGACCAATGGTCCGTACCGCTTCACGCGGCACCCGGCCTATGTGTCCAAGAACCTGTTCTGGTGGTGCTCTGTCATGCCGTTCCTCGTCACAAGCGGCAGCATGGTGGACGTGATCCGCAACACCGTGTTCCTCGCCTGCGTCAGCGGCATCTATTACTGGCGCGCGCGCACCGAAGAGGCGCACCTGCTGGGCGAAGACCCGAAATACCGCGAATATTATGACTGGATGCAGGAACACGGCCTGATCACCAGCCGCCTTGCAAAGCTGACCCGGGCGATCAACCCGCGCCCGTCGCGCGGCACTACGCAGGTGCAGCCGGCGGAGTAGCGCGATCCTCCCCAGTATGGGGAGGGGAACCATCCGCAGGATGGTGGAGGGGCACGCTCAGTTTCAAGGACCCGTGTTGGGGTGGGGCCTTAACGGTGCCCCTCCACCACGCTGCGCGTGGTCCCCCTCCCCGAATCGGGGAGGATTGGCAGATCAGGCGTTCCCTACGACGAAGCAGGCCGCTGCCACCAGCGCACCAGCCCAGCGGTTCGAGCGGAAGCGGTCGAGCGGGTTCGCCCCGTCTGACGGGTCGAGCGTGAGCACTTGCCAGGCGAAATGCGCTGCTGCCGGGACAAGTGCCAGCAACGCCACCCAGTCTGCCCGCAGCAACCAGAAGGCGAGGGCGAAGCAGGCGACGGATGCGGTGTAGAACAGGCCTACGCCTGCCTTCACGCTATCGCCCAGCCGTAGGGCGCTGGACTTGATGCCGACCAGCGCATCATCCTCGCGGTCCTGCAGGGCGTAGATCGTGTCGTAAGCCATGCACCAGAAGAACGCCCCGGCGTAGAGCGCCAGCATCACCTCCAGCCTGTCTGAGGTGAAGGCCACCCAGCCGACCGGCGCACCCCATGTGAAGACGAGGCCGAGCCACGCTTGCGGCCACCAGGTGATGCGCTTCATGAAAGGATATGCGGCCACCAGCGCAAGGCTGCCCAGCGCCACCAGCTGCGCCTGCCAACGCAATTGCAGCAGCACCAGGAGGCCGACAGCGCACAGGCTCAGTAACCAGATCCACGCGGCCTTCAGGCTCACCCGCCCACTCGCCACAGGGCGTGCTGCAGTGCGCGCGACCTGCCGATCGAGGTCGGCATCGACGATATCATTATAGACGCAGCCCGCACCGCGCATGGCGATACTGCCCAGCAGGAACCACGCGATCATCACCGCTTTCACGGACAGCGGCACGTTGGGCACAAGCAGCGCCCCCCATGCGCAGGGCCAGAACAGCAGCCACCAGCCAATCGGCCGGTCGAACCGCGCCAGCAGCGCATAATCGCGCGCAGCGGGCGGTAGCAGGCCCACAAGCCCGCGATGTTCGCTGTCCGGCGTGATTGGGTCGCTCGCTGTCATGGCTTGCGTCCTAGCGGCATGGCTGGCTAGTGCCTAGCCATGGTAGCAACAGCCCGCCCAAGAACCCCGGCCTGGCCTCCCAGAAGCGCGCCGCGCCTGTTTGTCGAAACGCCGCTCGCTGCAGGCGCGCAGATCGTGCTCGACGGGCCGCAGGCGCATTACCTTGCGCGCGTCATGCGGGTGAGCGAGGGCGACGCGGTGATCCTGTGCGACGATGTGACCGGCGAATGGGCCGCGCGCGTCATCGAAGCGGGCAAGCGTAACTGTTCGCTCGAACTGGTCGAATGCTTGCGGGAACGTGAGCAGGTGCCCGATTTCTGGCTCTGCCCCGCATTGCTGAAGAAGGACCGCTTCGACATGGTGCTGGAAAAGGCCACGGAACTCGGCGTGCGCCGCATCGTGCCGGTGGTTACGCGCCGCTGCGTGGCAGACAAGCTCAATCCCGATCGCGCGTGCACCATCGTTACCGAAGCGGCAGAACAATGCGCCCGCACGGCGCTGCCCGAACTGGGCGAGGTGGCAAAGCTCGATGCCCTGTTGCGTGACTGGCCCGGGGACCGCGCGCTGTTCTTCGCTGACGAACTGGGCGGGGAGCCCGCCGCGCAGGCCTTCGCTGCCCATTCCGGGCCCGCCGCGCTCATCATCGGCCCCGAAGGCGGGTTTGACGATGCCGAGCGGGAAGCGATCCGCGCGCATCCTGCCGCCAAACCAATCACCCTTGGCCCGCGTATCCTGCGCGGCGAAACAGCGGCAATCGCGGCGACCGCCGTATGGATGACGCAGGCGGGAGACTGGTCGTGATCGCAAGCCTCTATGGACAAGGACAATTTGATACTGGCGCACCTGCCGATAAAACCCTAACGGCTTGCGCATGAGCACCCGCAAGGCGTCAGATGGGGAAGAGCGGCCGATCGAGCGCCGAGAGCAGCTGGCAGAGCCGATGCAGGCTGGCGAGAAGCCCGTTGATGCCTGGCGCATCGGCACAGAGCATGAAAAGCTCGTCTTCAAGCATGATGACAAGCGTGCGCCCTCCTATGACGAGGAAGGCGGCATTCGCGACATATTGATGTCCATGCGCCAGTTCGGCTGGGAACCGGTCGAAGAGGGCGGCAAGGTTATCGCCATGAGCGGCGATGACGGCACGATCAGCCTTGAACCCGCCGGCCAGCTGGAATTGTCCGGCGCGCCGCTGGAAAACCTGCACCAGACCTGCGCCGAAACCGGTCGCCATCTGAAGCAGTGCAAGATCGTGGGCGATGAATGCGGCGTCGGTTTCCTTGGCCTCGGCATGTGGCCGGACAAGACGCGCGCGGAACTGCCCGTCATGCCCAAGGGCCGCTATGAAATCATGATGCGGCACATGCCGCGCGTGGGCACGCTGGGCCTCGACATGATGCTGCGCACCTGCACCATCCAGGTGAATCTCGATTATGCCAGCGAGGCCTGCATGGCGCAGAAGTTCCGCACCTCGCTCGCCTTGCAGCCGCTTGGCACCGCGTTGTTCGCCAATTCGCCTTTCACCGAAGGCAAGCCCAACGGCTATCTCTCCTACCGCAGCCATATCTGGAGCGACACCGATCCGGCGCGCACCGGCATGCTGCCCTTCGTGTTCGAGGACGGCTTCGGCTATGATCGCTATGTCGATTACATGCTCGACGTGCCGATGTATTTCGTGTTCCGCGACGGGAAATATATCGATGCCGCGGGGCAGAGCTTCCGCGACTTCATGAAGGGCGAACTGCCCGCGCTGCCCGGGGAACTTCCCACGCCGAGCGACTGGCAGGACCACCTTTCCACCGCCTTCCCTGAAGTGCGGCTCAAGAGCTTCCTTGAAATGCGCGGCTCCGATGGCGGGCCGTGGAACCGCATCTGCGCCATGCCCGCGCTATGGGTGGGGCTGCTTTATGACCAGTCCGCGCTCGATGCAGCGTGGGACCTCGTCAAGGACTGGTCGATGGAAGAGCGCGAGGCGCTGCGCAGCGCCGTGCCGAAACTGGGCCTGAAGGCCCCGATCCCCGGTGGCCGCACGCTGGGCGATATGGCGGGCGAGGTGCTCGACATCGCCCACGCGGGCCTTGCCGCGCGTGCCCGCCTCGATGCCAGCGGCAATGACGAGACGGGCTTCCTCGAACCGCTGCGCGAGATCGTGGACAGCGGCAAGACGCCCGCAGAAGTGTTGCTGGGCAAGTATCACGGCGAATGGGGCGGGGACGTCACCCGGGTTTACGAAGAGGCGTTCTAGGCTCTTACTCCCCTCCCGCTTGCGGGAGGGGCAGTGAGACTTGGCGGCTTGCCGCCTAGTCGCAGCGGGGTGGGCCGCAGGCGGCCCATGCCCACCCCCAACCCCTCCCGCTTGCGGGAGGGGAGTTACTGGTAACTGACCACTTCGAATTCGATCCCGTCCCAGTCAAAGAAGTAGAACCGGCGGCCCGGATCGTAATCGTCGTGGCCCCAGGGTTCGAAGCCCGCATCGATCACCACCTTTTCTGCCGCTTCCAGATCATCGACCAGCAGGCCGACGTGGTTCATCGGCTTGCCCTTCTTCTGGCCAGCGTGATCCTTGCGGTCGGTGTAGAGCGCGAGATAGGTGTCTTCCTCGCCAACGTGGATCGTCTCGCCGCCGTTCATGGCCTCGCCGCGCCATCTTTGCTCCCACCCGAGCAGCTTTCTGAAGAATTCAGCGGAGCGTTCGATGTCGCTCACGGTCAGGTTCACATGTTCGATTCGACCTTTGGGCATGTCTCAATTTCCTTCGTTAAATGCCTGTCACAATTCGCTGTTTCATTGTCCCACATCGGGACTTTGCGACTCGCGATTTGTGCAAGATGCAATCTCAAGCTAAGTTGAGGTCAAGCATTTGGGGAAAACGATTCGCGCCTGTGGATAAATTGGCGGGATCACGGGCCGAAGTTTGGGGACGGTATGACCAGGGCAAATTTCATCACCATCGGGCAATTGTCCAAGCGCACCGGCGTGGCCGTTTCGGCGATCCGCTTTTATGAGGAGAAGGGCCTGCTCCACTCCCTGCGCACCAGCGGCAACCAGCGCCGCTTTCTGCGCAGCGATATCCGCCGGGTCAGCTTTATCCTGATCGCGCAGCGGCTGGGCCTGGCCTTGTCAGAGATCGAGGAACAGCTGGCCGGCCTGCCGGAAGAGCGCAATCCCACGCTGGGAGACTGGCAGAAGATCAGCCGCCAGATGCGCGACCAGATCGATGACAGGATCCGCCTGCTCAACCGCACCCGCAGCCAGCTTGACCAGTGCATCGGTTGCGGCTGCCTCAGCCTGCAGAAGTGCCAGCTCTATAACAAGGACGACAAGCTGGGGCTTAAGGGGCCGGGGCCGCGGGCTGTGCTGGACTGAGGAGGCCTGACGGGGCCACTTTTGAGCTCGCACGTGGCCGGGAAGTGCTCAAAGCCGGTAATTGAAACTGCGCGGATCGCGAAACGCTCGACGACAGGCATCTGCCGCATTGATGTAGTGCTTGAGTTCAAGTGCAGTTATTCTTTTCTCGGCGCCGCTCGGTTTGCCCCATCCGCCCGGAATGCAGCGGATATGGGGTTCGCTGCCATCGCCGGGTTGGGCGCTGCCTCCTGCGAGTCCATGCACAACCAGATTTCGAAAGTTGCGCAGCTTGTTCGTTTGATCTGCGATTTCTGCAAGGAGCGTGGCATCAAACTTATCGCAATGCAGTTTGTGCCAACGATCCAACCGTTCTTCAAGCGTCCCCCTGACTTTTTCGCCGGATTCGCGGGTGATCTTGTTCTTGTCGGCGGGCAGAATTGCGTGGGATAATGCTTGCTCAAGCATGCTCCATTGAAGCAGCAAGTTGCCTACACAAGCCATGAGTTCGTCAAAACGCTCCATCAACCTGATCTTCGCCAATCTGGCGCAGTCACTCCGCCGCCAGCGCCTCGGCCTCACCCAGATCCACACTAACCAGCCGCGAGACGCCCTTTTCCACCATGGTCACGCCGAACAGGCGGTGCATGCGGCTCATCGTCACGGCGTTGTGGGTGACGATAAGGTAGCGGGTGTTGGTCTCGCGGACCATGGAATCGAGCAAGTCGCAGAAACGATCGATATTGGCATCATCCAATGGCGCGTCGACCTCGTCGAGCACGCAGATCGGCGCGGGGTTGGTGAGGAACAGCGCGAAGATCAGCGCGGTGGCGGTCAGCGCCTGTTCGCCGCCTGACAGCAGGCTGAGGGACTGGAGCCGCTTGCCCGGCGGCTGGGCGAAGATCTCCAGGCCAGCTTCCAGCGGATCGTCGCTGTCGATCAGCGCGAGGTGCGCGGCGCCGCCTTCGAACAGCCGCGCGAACAGCACCTTGAAATGCTCGTTCACCGCTTCGAATGCAGCGCGCAGGCGTTCGCGGCCTTCGCGGTTGAGATTTCCGATGCTGCCGCGCAACCGGCTTACCGCTTCGCGCAGCTCTTCCTGTTCGGCGGCGTTGGTGCCGTGCTCTTCCTCGATGCGCGCCAGCTCGTCTGCCGCGACGAGGTTGACCGGGCCGATCCGCTCGCGGCTGGCGACCAGCTTGTCCATCGCTTCGCTTTCGGCGGAGGAGCCTTCGACATCGTCTTCATCGAAGGCGAACTTGCCCGCAAGCAAGGGTGGCGGGCACTGGAAGCGTTCGCCTGAGATGCGCGCCATTTCCTCGCGGCGCTGCTCCTCGTTTTCGGCGCGGGTTGCCAGCGTGGCGCGGGTTTCGCGCGTGGCGGAGAGCGTTTCATTGGCGGCCTGCAGCGCGGCTTCAGCCTCGCGCATTTCCTCATTCGCGGCATTCACATCCGCTTCCGCCTTGGCGAGGTCTGCGGTCAGGCGCTCGCGCACTTGTTCGCCGCTTTCGA
>JAUIJI010000061.1 GCA_030431435.1 Alphaproteobacteria bacterium
CGGCCAGATGGAACACCTGATCCGGCAGATCGGGGCAAAGATGGCCGAACTCCGCGCCCAGAAGGCGGCACTGGAAGAAACGATGCGAGAACTGCGGCAGATGGAAGCGGAAGCGCGCGAACGGATCGAGAAAGCGAAAGCTGCCGAGGGCGAGTAAGCTACTTCAGGATCGCCCGCGCCACGTCCTCGATATCGGTGCGCACTGCTTCAATTCCAGCACGATCAAAGGTGAACTGGCTGGCGGTGACGGCACGCGCCATGGAATCGTAGAAAGTGAGCAAGGCCGTGGCGAGGCTGCTTTCCGGGTCTACCCCGAGGCGCAGCGCGGCAAGCCCATTCTGCGCGCGGGCAAGCGCATTGCGGCGAATGTCCTTGCGCGCATTGGCATCGGCCCACAGCGCCTGGTCGAGCGCGGCGCGCACATCCTCGATGCACAGCCGCACCAGCGCCGGGCCGGACGAGCCCGCCACGCAGGCATCGAATGCCACCTTGCGATAGGCTTCACCGGGATTGGCGGGCTTGAACATCAGTTGTTGTCCCCGTTCCATACGGCGATCTGGTTCTTGAGGAAGCTCAGCGTGCTTTGCGATGCCGCCACCTGCCGGTCGACAGCGGCGAATTGCTTGACCATCCGCTCGCGCATGTCTTCCTGCTGCTCCGCGATCTTTGCGAGGCGCTCGTCCACCCGCTCAAGCTGGCCGGTATAGCGGGTGATCGATCCGCCCAGCGTGCCGGGGTTGGTGCTCGATCCCATGTCGCGCGCCATCTTGTCGATCGTGGCGAACACGCCGAACAGGCCCGTGGTGAACATGGCGCTGGCGGCGGGCAAATCGTTCGAAAGCGTATCCTGCAGCCGCTGGCTGTCGAGGCGGAAGGTGCCGTCGCGGGTGCGGGCAAGGCCGAGGTCAGCCAGCGTGGACGGCTCACCATCGGCGGCATTGGGCATGATGACTTGTGTCGAAAGGTTCGCCAGCGCACGCTTCAAAGCCCGCGCGCCCGGATCATTGCCAAGATCGCCGCCTTCGGGCGCGGCAAGTTCTGCCAGAGCGCCCGCGATATCGTTCATCGCCGCCACGAAATCACCCATCATCGCGGTGATCTCGCTGCTCTTCTCGGCAAAGGAGATCGTCGTCGGCGCGCCGGCATTGGTGCCGGTAAGGCTGAGGACGAGGCCGCCGGGAAGCTGGGTCACCTTGTTGCTGGCGCTGGTCATTTCCACGCCATCAAACTCGAACACGGCATTGGCCGCGCTGGCGGAGCGCTCACCGCTGTCGCTCGCGGCGGTCCACGCAAGGTAATCGATATTGCCCGCCGCCGGGCTGCCGCCGCTGGTGCTGGCGCCGCTTGCTTCGATGACGAAGGCCTTTTCCTCGCCCGTTTCGCCCTTCACCACCAGCTTTGCGCCGCTGGCGGTATTGGCGATGTAGGCGGAAAGGCCGCTGCCCGAGCTGCGGATCTTGGCCGCAACATCGGCCAGCGTGTCAGTAGCGGTCACATCGATGGTGGCAGCGGTGGAGCTGGTGTCCTCGGCAAAGCTGGTGCCGGAGAATGAGCCGAAGCGGATTGTCAGCTGGCCCTCGCCCACAAGGTCTGTCGCCGCGCCATAGCTCTTGCTGGCGAGCGTCTGGCTGCTGGCGAGCTGGCTGACTTCGAGCGAATAGCTGCCCTTGGCGCTGCTGCCGGTGAGCACCGATGCGCTCGCCACCGCGCTGTTGGCGACGTTGGCGGTGGGCGCAAGGTCGCCATTGCGGATACGGTCGCCCAAGGCGCTGGCAAGCTGGCTCAGCTGGTTTTTCAATGTCGATGCAGCGGAAATCTTTGCTTCGAGCAGCTCGCTGCGGTTCTCCAGCTGGCCGACCTGCGGCAGGAAGCGCGCTTCGGCCAGATCATTGGCGAGTTTCACCATGTCCACCCCGCTGCCGCCGCCCAGAGTGCTGATGATCGAGGATGTGGTGCTGCTGTCCATGGTGCTCAGGACGTCCCTTGCTTGCGGTGTTTAAGCCTTCTGCGGATTTCCGTCCGCATCGAAGCTCAGCTCCAGCGGAACCGCGACATGCGGGCGATCGGGCTTTTCGCCGCGCTTCAGCGACATGACGAAGGCGAGCACGCTGGCGATGGCGGCGTAGAGCTCTGCCCGCACCACCTGGTTCTCGCGCGTGGTGAAATAGACCGAGCGCGCAAGCGCGGGATATTCCAGCGTGGGAACGCCCATTTCGCGCGCCATTTCGCGCATCGCCAGCGCCTTCTCGCCGCGCCCCTTGGCGAGCACATAGGGCGCCGGGGCAATCGCCGGGTCGTAGGTCATGGCGACAGAAAAATGCGTCGGGTTGGTGAGGACGAACTGCGCTTCCTTCATCGCCGGGGCGAGGCCGCCGCGCGCCATATCGCGCTGGCGCTGGCGGATCGCAGCCTTCTTTTCGGGCGAACCTTCGGCCTCCTTGTGCTCGTCGCGCATTTCCTGATTGGTCATCTTCAGCTTTGAGATGCGGCGCAGGTACTGGATCGGCCAGTCAACCAGCGCGATCACCAGCAGCCCCGCAGAGAGCAGCAGCAGCAGCGTGGCAATCGCATCCCATGCGGCAGAGAGCTGCCCGGTCAGCTCGCCGCGCCCAAGCGAGAGCACGGTCATCAGATTGGCGCTGCCCCAGAACCACGCAATCGTCCCCAGCAGTGCCAGCTTGGCTAGGCTCTTGCCCAGTTCGATCATCCCTTGCGGGCCGAACATGCGGCCCAGCCCCGTCAGCGGGTTCAGTTTCGATGGCTTGGGCGCAAGATTGCCGATTACCCAGCGCCCGTCCCCCAGCACAAGCTGCGCGGCGAGCGTGACAGCGGTGACCACCAGCCCCAGCGTCATCAGCGGCGGCAATATCGACCAGGCGATGTCCTTCATCATCAGGCCGGGCTGGAAATCGGCGATGGTGCTGCGATCAAATGTGAAGGTGTTCTCTGCCGTGCGTTCGACCTTCACCAGCAACCACGGCCCCGCCAGCTTCAGCCAGATCGCGCCCGCCAGCACAGCAACCGCTGTCGCCACTTCCTTTGAGCGCAGGACATTGCCCTTCTTCGCCGCATCCCTGAGGCGCTTTTCGGTTGGCGCAAATGACTTTTCGCCTGCGGGCTGCTCGCTCATGGCCGCACCACCATCCCTGCCTGTTCTATGGCCATTTCCGCAAGGCTGACGAATTGTTCGGTCAGCAGCGGCGCGGCGATAATGAGCCCGGCGATACCTGCCAGCACGCTCGCCGGAAGGCCCAGCGCGAAGAGGTTGAGCGAGGGAGCCGAGCGGCTGATCACGCCCGTCACCAGTTGCACCAGCAACAGCAGCAGCGTGACCGGCAGGGCGATGGCGAGACCCGTGGCGAAGGCCTGGCTGGCAAAGCTGGCCACCAGCCAGCCGCCCTGCCCCACGTCCCAGCTGCCACCCGGCGGGAACAGCACATAGCTTTCCACCACCAACCGCAGCCACAGCAGGTGTCCGCCGATGGCGAGGAACACCAGCGTCAGGAAAATGCCGAGCAATTGCCCCAGCGCGCCAGATTGGCCGCCGCTGTTGGGATCGACCGCAGTCGCCATCGCCATGCCCATGCCGCCCGCGATCTGCTCACCTGCGATCACCGGCACGGCAAAGGCGAGCTGCAGCACGAAGCCGAGCGAAAAGCCGATCACCGCTTCCACCAGCAGCGCCATGAAGGTCTCGGTCGCCAGCATGTCCTGCGGCATACGGATGGGCGTCCAGTTAAGCACGAAGATGCCGATGACGGCGGCGAGCACGATGCGCACCTGAACCGGCACGCTCTTGGTGCCGAAGATCGGCGCAGCCATCAGCGCCGCGCCCACGCGGATCATGACGAAGACCAGCATCCACAGCTGGTCCTGCCACACGCCAAGGCCGAAATCGGGAAGGCTCACGCGCGCAATCTCACTGCTGCGAAATGTTGGCGATCTGCTCGAAAATGCCGAGCGCGAAATCGACCACGAGGCCGAACATGCTGGCCCCGAAGACCACCAGCACCACCGCCACGATGGCGAGCTTCGGCACGAAGGTCAGCGTCTGTTCGTTGACCGATGTCGCTGCCTGCACCACGCCCACCATCAGGCCCACCGCAAGCGCGGCGAGCAGGATGGGCGCGGCAACCAGCGCGGTGGTCCACAGCATGGAATCCATCAGCGCGAACAGGGATGCACCGTCATCCATCAGCCGAAACTCATCGCTAGGCTGCCCATCAACAGTGCCCACCCGTCCACAAGAACGAACAGCAAGAGCTTGAATGGCAGGGAAATAATGGTGGGTGAGAGCATCATCATGCCAAGGCTCATCAGCACGCTGGCCACCACAAGGTCGATTACCAGGAAAGGCAGGAACAGCATGAAGCCGATCTGGAATGCGGTCTTGAGTTCACTGGTCACGAAAGCAGGCAGCAGGATCGAGAACGGCACATCCTCTGCCGCTTCGAAGCCATCATGCCCGGCCATGTCCGCGAACATGGACAAGTCCGTTTCGCGCGTCTGGCGGATCATGAAGGCGTGGAAGGCATCGCCAGCCTCTTCGATAGCCACATCAGCCTCGATCGTTCCGGCAGCATAAGGCTCGATCGCAGCCGCGTTCACCTGCTCGAGCGTGGGGGCCATGATGAACAGCGAAAGGAACAGCGAGAGGCCGATCAGCACCTGGTTGGGCGGCGATTGCTGCAGGCCCAGTGCCTGCCGCAGGATCGCCAGCACGATCAGGATGCGGGTGAAGCTCGTCATCATCAGCACCAGTGCCGGAAGCACCGTGAGCAGGCCCATGATGAGCAGCAGTTGCAGCGAGAAGGACAACGGCGTGCCGTCCCCTCCCGCGCTGCCGTCCATCGCCCGCTCCAATGCGCCGCCTATGCCTGCCGCAGCAGGTGATGCGGCATGCGCCATTTCTGGCAGCAGGGAGCTGACCAGCGCGGCACCGGCAATGGCACCGCTGATACCAAGCATCCGCCGGATCACGAGGGGTTCCCTTCGATCATGGGGCGTTCGCGCACATCGGCTTCGGCAAGGCGGACAAGGCCCTGCTTGCTGGTGCCGACAAGGATCTCGCGCCCGTGAAACTCGATCACCGCCAGCCGCATACCGGGGGCGAGCATGGTGGTTTCCACCAGCCGCGCGGAAGTGGTCCCGCCGCGTGCAGCCATGCCGCCCTGCGCCTTCCTGGCCAGCCACAGGCTGCCCCAGATCAGGCCCGCCAGCAGCGGCAGCAACAGCAGCAGCTTGAGGACGTAAATGCCCATCAGCCAGCCTCCGCCACGCGCGGCTTTTCACCCGCTATTTCAACGATACGCAGGGCGAACCTGCCACCTTCTGTAACCACCTCGCCCTTGGCGATGGCCTTGCCGTTGACATAGACATCGAGCAGTTCGTCCACCTGCCGGCCCAGTGGCACGATGGCGTCCTCAGTCAGTTCGAGTACGTCCTTGAGCGCCATGGTCGAGCGGCCAAGCTCCACCGTCAGTTGCACGTCGACATCGCGGATCAGGTCGAGCCCGCGCAGATTATCCGTCATGGTTCTGGTCCTTTTCTTTCCAGGCAATGCGGGTCAGGCGCAGCGCCATGCTGCCGTCGGACTGGCCGACCTGCCCGCGAGCAATTTCGATGCCGGAAAGGCGCAAAGGCACCTGCCCGGACATGGCGAGGGGGATGGTGTCGCCGGCCTTCAGCGCGGAAATGCGGCTGACCGGCATGGTGATTTCACTAAGCACCGCGGTGAGTGGCATCGGCATCGAGCCAAAGGGCGCAGCATCGGGGCGGCGACGATCGCCGGGAGTGGCCTTGCGAGCAGAGGGTGCGCGGGCTTCTGCCAGCAAGCGCACGGCGTGGTCCTGCCGGATCACAAGCAGCAGCTCCCATCCCTTGCGCCCGTCCTGGCTCACTTCGCAGCGAAGCATGAACAGCTGCTGCGGTTCGCGCGCGGGGATGATCTTGCCCAGCACATCACTGCGCAGCCCCGGCACCAGCGGATCGGGCCGTTCGAGCGCCGATGCCAGCGCACAGCCGAGCGAGGCGGCAAAGCGCGTGAGCGTCAGATCCGCCGCAGCGGGCAGCCGCTCGGGCATGGTGGCAGGCACATTGCCGGTGCCGCCGAACAGCTGGTCTGTCAGCACCAGTGCGCTGGCGAAGTCGAGCGAGGCCATGGCCTGACCGCCAGCCGCATCGTCCAGCCGTACATTCACCGCCACCTGGTCGATGATCTTGTGGAGCTTTTGCGCGGCGAGCTTTTCCACCTTGCCGCAAGTGACCGTGGGGCGATCTTCACCGAGCAACATCTGCAGCTCGCTCGCCAGCGCCTGTTCCAGACGCGGCGCGGCGGCAGTCAGCGCGGCCAGCAACTCGCCCGGCTCGGGCGGACGCACGGCCAGCTCTTCGCTGTGCTGCGCCAGCGCCCTTTCGGCGACGAGGAAGCCTTCGCTCCTCATTGGACAAGGAAGGTCCGGAAATGCACCGCCTCGACGCCGCCGAAGCCTTCCTGCTCCTCGAGCACGGCGTTGATGGCATCGGTCAGGCGTTCCTGCATGCGCTGCTTGCCGGCGACGGTGTAGACATCGTCCTCCACCGTATTGGCGAGCTCGACAAGGATGGCGGAGCGCACCGCCAGCTCGTGCATTTCGAGCCACTGGATCACGCGGCCATCATGGCGGGTGGAGGCAGCAAGGCTGACCTGCACGAGGCCGGGCGAATCCTTGAGGTTGGAGGTAAAGCCCTCTTCGAAGCTGTAATAGGCGGTGCGGTACTCGCTGCCGCCTTCGCCGTGGACCGCGGCGACCGCGTCCTTGCCATCACCGGCCACTGCATAGGGATCCTCTTCCCCCTTCGCCACAAGGCGCGGCACATCGGGGCCGCTTTCCGCCTCGTGCTGCGGGCCGAGATAGCCCATGGCGACTGCGCCATAGGCACCGCCTGCGCCAAGGCCGATCAGCACAACTGCACCGATCAGCAGCTTCATCTTGCCGCCGCCTTTGCCCTTGACCTCGGCTTCGTCAGCGTCCTTTTTCTTGCTCATGCTCTATCCTTTCGAAGGGGTTGGATCAGGCGAACAGGCCGCGTTCACCGGCATCGCGGTTCGAGCGTCTGGAGGTGCCCTCGCCGTTCGCTTGCTGGTGTGGCTGGGCCTGTCCGGATTGCTGGCGCTGGGGTGCGCCGCGTGAATTGCTGTCAGACTGGCTCTGCGTGGCGGGCTGGCCGTGCTGGCTGGTCCCGGCCTGCGCGCTCTGGCTGTCGGAGCGCGCCATCTGCGCATCGGCGCGCTGGCTATCGCCAACGGGCATGATCGGGCGTTCTGCCAGCGCGGCCTGCACAGCGGGAGCAAAGCCTGCATCGCCGCTCGCCAGCGCCACTTTCAGCGAGTGGCCCGCCATTTCGAACTGGACCGAGATATTGCCGAATTCGCGGTGCATCATCTGCAAATCCGCCCGGCCCGGCTGCGCCATTTCGCGCGCCTGTGCGAGGCGTTCGACCACGGCTGAGAAATCGTGGCGCTCGGCCTGCTGCGGGGTTGCGACGAGGCGCTCGCCGGTTGGCGCAATAGCTTGCGGCTGCGGCGTTTCGGCCATGGGCGGGGTGGATGGTGCGATCGGCTGGGGAGTGGCAGGTGCCTGTGCAGGAGCGGGCGCACGGAGAGGGGACTGCTGGCTTTCGCGCGGAGCATTCTCTGGGAGTGTCGCGAGAACAGCGGGCTGCTCACGCTCGCGGCGGAGTGCCTGCACGATGTCCGGACGAGCTGAAGATATGGCCTCGACTTCGGCTTCGACTTGTGGCGCGGGAGGCTGACCGGCGACACGCGCTTGCTGTGCGCCTTCCGACACGACCGCTGGCATGGTGCGGATAGCGAGCGGCTGCGGCGCAGGCTCAGCCTTCACTTCGATACGCAGAGGCTGCGTTTGCGGCTGGACCTGTGGCCTGGCTTCGGCTTGCGGAGCTGGTGGTGCCTCGCGTGATGTGGTTTGCGCTGGCGCGGTATCGCGCGGGGGAGCGGCTTCCACTGCCGAACGATGCAGTTCCGGTCGAACAGCTTGCCGGTCAACGCGCGCTTCCTGCACGGTCGGCTCAACGGTTTTCGCCTCGGTGACCGGCATCTGCACAATTGCGACCTGCGCGCCTTGCGGCATAGTATCGGGGGCCGCAGCGGCAACAGCTTCAGCGGCAGGCGGCAAGGTCTTGCCGGTTTCGGGCGGCAGAGCCTTGCCGGGCAGTTCCGCGATGCTGGCGATGATCTCGCCCTGCGCTGCCATTGCAGCCTCGCCTTCGCTGTCCAGCAGGCTGGCAAACTCTGCAGGAATGGCGGAATCCTGCGCCTTTTCGGGCAATTTTCCGGCAGCGGCCTTGCCTGCAGGTGCAATCATGTCGAGGGCGAGTGTCAGCTTCACTGTGGGCCTTTCCGGCAAGGGGTTTGCGTTCACCCCCTGCTTTTCAAGTTCCGTGCCAGAACGGGATTCGCAGCCGCTTCGCGCGCCAGAGCCTGCCGCTCCAGAGAGCGGCGTTCCTGGCCCAGCCTGTCACTGGTGAGCTCGCGCTTGCGTTCAGCGGCCATGAGGTCAGCCAACGCGACTTGCGTGGTTTCATGCGCCTTGGCGCGCTCGCTTTCGGTCTGGTGGCGGATCGCCTCGAGGCCGGAGAGAAAGTGCAGCTGTTGCGCCAGCGTGGCCCCGTCCGCTGCATCGGCGCGGCTGCGATAGCTCGCGGCGATCTCGACGCTGCGCTCAGCCAGCAGGCGCAGTTTGCCATGCGCGCCTTCTGCCTCGGCCACGCGCAGCGCAGCCTGCTGCTTCTCCACCTCGCGCAGGCGCGTCAGGCGGTGGAGCAGGTCAAGCCGGCGGCTGGGTTTCGGCATGGTCCATCAGCGCCTGCAATTGCGCCACGCTGTCCGCCAGCGTCACGTTCTCGCGCGCTTCCTGGCCGAGGAAGTGCTGGATCGGAGCCTGCAAGGCCATCGCCGCATCGAGCTGCGGATCAGTGCCCGCACGGTATGCCCCCATCAGCAGGAAGTCGCGATTGGCTTCCAGCGCCGCGATCATGCCACGCAGCTTGCGCGCCTGCATGCGGTGTTCGGGATCTGCCACCGCCTCCATCACCCGGCTGAGCGATGCAGGCACGTCAATCGCCGGATAATGCCCGCGCTGGGCGATCTCCCGGCTCAGGACGATATGCCCGTCAAGGATGGCGCGCGATGTATCGACCACGGGGTCTGACTGGTCATCGCCATCGGCAAGCACGGTGTAGATTCCCGTTACCGAGCCACCGCTGGTGGCCGAATTGCCTGCGCGTTCGATGATCTTGGTGATGCTGGCGAGCGCCGAGGGCGGATAGCCGCGCGCGGCACCCGGCTCGCCCAGCGAAAGCGCAATTTCGCGGGAGGCGTGGGCAACGCGGGTCAGGCTGTCGAGCACCAGCAGCACGCGCTTGCCCTGCGCGCGGAAATATTCCGCCATCGAACAGGCGAGCTGAGCACCACGAAGCCGAAGGTTCGCGGCATGGTCTGCCGGGACAGCCACCACCACCGTGCGGCGGCGCTTCTCGCCGCTCATATGGCGGGCGACGAAATCGGACACCTCGCGGGCGCGCTCCCCGATAAGGCCGATCACCGCGATATCCGCGTCCGATCCGGCCACCATCATGTCGAGCAGCATGGACTTACCCACGCCGGAACCCGCCACGATTCCCACGCGCTGCCCCACGCCAAGCGTTGTGAGCGCATTGACCGCGCGAATGCCGCAATCAAAGGGTTCGACTACTGAGCCACGCTCCAAGGCACTTTCACGCCAGCCGCCCAGCGGCCATTGCGTGCCTGCGCGGATGGGGCCGCCGCCGTCGATCGGCGTGCCGGTGCCATCCACCGCGCGGCCGAGAAATTCCTCGCCGACATTGACGAGACCGGGCCGACCTTCAGCGCGCACCAGCGTGCCGGGCTGCAATCGCACCGTATCACCCAGAAGCATCATCAGGCTGCGCCCGCCGCGAAAGCCGACGACTTCGGCGGCAGGGGCATTTTTGCCTTCCGCACTGTCCGCCCGGCAAAGGGTGCCGATGGGGGCGTTGAGGCCGGAAACCTCGATCATGCCGCCATCGCAGCTGACGATGCGGCCCATGGGCACGCCGCCGATCACCGGCGCGGCGTGGCGCATCCGGTCAAGCTCATGTTCGCACAGGTTCAGCATGGTATCAGCTCAGGCCCAGCGCCTCGCGCAAAGCCAGCCGCCATTGGGCTGGCCCGTCGCGCACAGCGCCTTCTGCCATGTCGAACTGCACGCTGCCGCGCTCCAGCCCGGCATCGCCGACAATATGCCAGGTGGCCGCAAAGCCGGGATCGAGCAGCGCGATGTCATCGGGATGCAAGCGCAGGGAGGCATCGATAATCCCCTCACCCACCAAGCTCGCCGCATCGACGCAGCGCTTCTGCAAGGCATCGGGGTCAAGCGCCATTGGAGCGAGCGTTGCTTCGCACAGTGCGCAGACGGTTTCCGCCAGCCGCGTGGAAAGCTGCTCCTGCATGCTATCGTCCATGCGCTTGAGCTTGAGGGCGAGCGTGCGGGCGATCTGCCCTTCTGCTTCCATCTCCGCGAGCGCAGCCTCCCGGCCACGCTGTTCGGCCTCGGCGATCACCTCTGCCAGCGCCGCATCCTGTTCGGCTTGCGCCTGTTCCCTTGCAAGCAGGTCAGCGTCAGCAGGCGACAGGCCAAAGCGGCTGTCCGTGCTGAAACCGGCACGGGAAGACAGGGCGTCGATCCAGCTGGCGGGCGCAGCTTGTGCCGCGTCTCCGCCACCGAACAGTGGCTCAAACGAACTCGCCATCACCCGCTCCCAGGCTGATTTCGCCGGCATCGGCCAGCTCGCGCGCCTTGCCGATCATGCGCTTCTGCGCTTCGATCACGTCCTGCTTCTTCAGGCGGCCACGCATCTCGATCTCGTCCTTCACACCATCTGCCGCACGGCTGGACATGGCCGCGAAGAACGGATCGCGCTGGTCTTCGGGCAAGCCTTTCAGCGCATCGACAAGTATCTCGTTATCGACATCGCGCAGCAGGCGGCCCATCGCCATCGGATCGAGAGCGAAGAGCATTTCGAAGGTGAACATCTCGCCTTCGATGGCGCGGGCAAGATCGGCATCGCGCTGGGTGATGTCGGAGATCACCGTCTTGCCGACATTGCCGGTGGCGAGGTTGATCAGCTCTGCCGCTTCGCGCGCACCGCCCAGTTCCAGCGCTGACTGGCCAAAGCGCTGCGAAATCTTTGCCGAGAGAATCTCGTCAAGCATCGCCATGGCGTGGGGCGAAACCTTGCGCATGCGCGCGATCCGCTCGACGAGGTCGGGCTGGAGGTTGGCGGGCAACATCGAGAGCAGCTCCGCAGCATGCTCCGCCTCAAGCAGCAGCAACAGCACGGCGATGGCTTGCGGGTGCTCGTGCTCAACCAGCGGCAGCAGCACCGGCGGCGCGAGCCAGCGCGCCAGTTCCAGCGAGCGCGGGCGATCTTCAGGCGCGATGCGTTGCATGATCGAATCCGCCTTCACTTCGCCCAGGGCGCGGGTCATGCGGCTGCGGACCTGCTGCGGGCGGTCATGCGCGGAAAGCGTGCTGCTGTCGGCATGGCGCACGAAGCCTTCGATGGCGGCAGCGATCCGGTCTGGCCCGATATCGCCAAGTGCGATCATCTTCTCGCCGATCACCTGCAGTTCGTCAGGATCGAGCAGGCCGAGCAATGCCGCCGCCTCGTCATCATCCATCAGCATCAGGATAACGGCGGCGCGCTCTGCCTCGTTCACGGGGAGGACTTCGCTCATGCCCCTGCTCCTTCAGCAGGCGCGGCGAGCATCCGGCGCAGCGCGGCCACCGCGCGGTCCGGCTGTTCGGCAGCGAGGCGGCGGGCGAGTTCGACCTGCTCGCGCAATTCCTCTTCACCCGGCACACCGGCCAGATTGGCGGTGCGCACCGGGGCTGCGATCACTTCGCCGGTTTCGGGATCCAGAACTTCTGCGCCCTCATCCTCGTCGTCTTCGTCCTCTTCATCATCCGCCTGCGGGCCGCGCAGCGCGTTGATGATCGGGCGTACGCCCAGCAGCAGGCCAAGGATCACGGCGATCAGCGCGGTGCCATAGCGCAAGGCCATGGCGAACCAGCTGGTCTCGTAGAACGGTACCTCCATCTCTTCGACCGGCCCGAAGGCCCCGGCAATCACGGTCACCTGGTCCCCGCGCTGGGGATCGGCGCCGACGGCGGTGGAAACGAGCTGTTGCACCTGTTCGGCTGTCGCGGGCTCAATGGCCTTCAACGCCTCTTCGCTCAGTGCCACGGCCACCGAGATGCGGCGCACTCCGCCCGGGCGTGTGCTGGAGACGGCGACTTCGCGGCCAAGTTCATACTGGCGCTGCGAGCTCGACTGGCCGTTCTGCGGTGTGGTCTGCCCTGCCCCGCCAGCCACGCCACCTTGCGGCGCGCCCTCTTCAAGCTGCGCAGGTTCGGGCGGAGTATTTGCCAGCACGCCGGGCACGCCGCCCGCCAGCTGCTCGCCGCCCTGCGTGGAGCGGCTTTCGCTGATCGAGCGGACCACGCCTTCGTTGTCATAGCTTTCGCGCGCCTGCGTCACCTCGGTCATGTCGAGTTCGACCTGCACCTCGGTGGAGAAATTGCCTTCGCCCAGCATGGGGGACAGCAATTGCCCCACCTGAAGGCGCAGCTTTTCCTCGAATTCGCGCTGCAATTGCAGCGCATCGGCAGCATTGCCCGATGTGTCGGACAAGAGCCTGCCCGACTGGTCAACAACCCGCACCGCCTCCGGAACCAGGCCGGGGACCGAGCCAGCGACCAGGTTGACGATAGCTTGTACCTGATCCTCGGAGAGGGTGCGGCCGCGCGCGAGACGGAGCATGACGGAGGCACTCGGGGGTACATTCTCGCGCACGAATACGGATCGCTCGGGGCTGGCCAGGTGCACGCGCACGCTTTCGACGCCGTTGATCTCCTCGATCGTGCGCATCAGTTCGCGTTCGCGCACATTGCGCAGCCGCTCGCCTTCCAGCGTCCGGCTTGAGCCGAGCGGGATGGCATCGAGCATTTCGATGGTGTTGTCCGGGCTGGCGAGCGCGCCGTCGGAGGCGACGAGCATGCGCGCCCGGTAAAGATCATCCTCGGCCACGGACAGCATGCCGGTGCCGGGATCGATCGAATAGGATATGCCGCCAGCGTCCAGCGTGGAAACCACGCCCGCGCGCTCGGCATCGGAAAGGCTGTTGTAGAGCACGCGCTGCGGCCCTTCGGCCAGCGTCATGTATAGCGCGCCCACGGCGGCCAGCGCACCGAGGCCAGCCAGTGCAGGCAAGCTCTTGCGCACGGCGGGCTGGGCCAGCATGCCCTTGAGGCGGTCACCCATCGCGCCTTCACCCAATGGCGTGGCGAGCGTTGGTGAAGGATTGGCGGGAAGAGCAGCGTCAGCCATCTATCATACTCCCATCCGCATGATTTCCTGGTAGGCATTGAGCAGCTTGTTGCGCACCTGCAGCGTGGCTTCAAAGGCGACGGAGGATTCCTGCCGCGCCATCATCACCTGCGCTACGTCGGTCACTTCGCCGCGCTCGTAAGCCGCGCTCATTTCGGCAGAGCGGGCCTGTGCGGCATTCACCTGATCGAGCGTCGAGCGCAGCGTATCGGCAAAGCCGCCGCCAGTGGCCTGCGCCTGCTGTGTCGGGTTGTTCGCCTCCGCAGCGCCAGCTTCACGCAGGTTCCTCAGCGCGTCGGACTGCTCCACCACCTGGCGGCGCAGGGCCATGACCTGTTGCAGGCCGCCTGCCCCTGAAGGGATCGTGCTCATCGTGCACCTCCGGCGACTGCGAGCATCCCGGCTTCACGCATGGAGGCGAGGCGATAGCGCAAGGTGCGCTCGGAAATGCCCAGCGCCTTGGCGGTGGCGACGCGGTTGCCATTGTTCATGTCGAGCGTGTCGAGGATCGCCTGCGCTTCGGAATTGCGGACGATGGCAGACAGCTTGCGATCGCTGCTCACCGAAGGTGCCACGCTGGCCATCGGCACAGACGATCCGCCTGCGGGGCGCACGGCACTGTCGAACACGATATGCGTTGCGGTGAGCATTGGCTCGTCACCTGCCAGCAGCAATGCTCGGCGGATCACGTTTTCCAGCTCGCGCACATTGCCCGGCCATGTGTGGCCTTCCAGTTTGGCCAGCGCCTCGTCCGCGATCCAAGGCACGCGGGCAGCATCCGGCGCGTGGCGCAGCAGCATGGTGAAGGCGAGCGGGGCGATATCGTCCGCGCGCTCGCGCAGAGCCGCCAGTTGCAGCGGGAAAACGTTGAGACGGTAATAGAGGTCTTCGCGAAAGCGGCCCTCGGCAATTTCGGTGGGCAGGTGGCGGTTGGTGCAGGCGATCACCCGCACATCCACTTTCACCGGCTGGGTTGCGCCAAGCGGCACCACTTCGCCTTCCTGCAGCGCGCGCAGCAGCTTGGCTTGCAGCGCCAGCGGCATTTCGCCCAGCTCATCGAGCAGCAGCGTGCCGCCATCAGCCGCACGGAAGAAGCCTTCCGCCGCTTCACTCGCACCGGTGAAGGCGCCCTTCCTGTGGCCGAACAGCATGGCCTCCAGCATGGCTTCGGGCATCGCCGCGCAATTCACCGCCACAAAGGGCGCTTCCCTGCGCGGGCTGGCATTATGGATAAAGCGCGCGAGCACTTCCTTGCCGGTGCCGGTAGGCCCTTCGATCAGCACCGGGATCTCGCTCACCGCCACGCGCTCGGCCAGTGTCAGCATGGCGATGGTGCCGGTGTCCGCACAGACGGGACCGCCTGCCGCCGCAGCACCAGCGAGCACCGCAGCACGCGCCGCCGCACTCTCGACATTGTCATAGGTGATGCGCGCGGTGTTGGCACCGATCCGGGCGATAGACGGCACATCCCCATGTGCCAGCATCACCAGCCGGTCATCCCGCCTGCGCGCATTGGGCATGCTGGCCTCATCGCACAGCATGATTTCCGCCTTTGTGGGCCAGCTCCCCAGGATCGCCCCGGCATGCTGGACCAGCGGCCCGTGATTTTTTTCAAGTCCCTGAGCACGTGTAATATGTGCCATGTCCCTTGCCCCGATTAACCTTCGTCTGATGCGAAAATCGGCCATCAACGGCCAAGGAATGGGAAACTTAACCCCCCGTAGGAACACCTATCTCCTGAAACCGCACAATCGCCCGGGCAAACTTAAACAATCGGAACAGGGGCCGCTCTTGGTGGTGGCAGCCGCGCCAATCCAACCGAATGCAGGCTGCGGCAAAACCGAAGAAGACCAGAAACCAGGAGACTACCAATGGCTGTAATCAACACCAACATCAGCGCCCTTCGCGCTTCGAACGCTTCGACCCAGGCAGACCGCATGCAGGGCGTTGCGATGGAACGCCTGTCCACCGGCAAGCGCATCAACGGCGCGAAGGACGACGCCGCCGGCCTCGCCATCGCCACCACCATGACGGCAGACATCCGCGCCATGAAGCAGGGCGTGCGCAACGCCAATGACGGCATTGCGCTGGCCCAGACCGCTGAAGGCGCGCTGGACGAAGTGGCCAACATGCTGCAGCGTGTTCGCGAACTGGCTGTCCAGTCCAAGACGGAAACCTACACCGATACGGATCGCGGCTATATGGATGCGGAAGTGTCCGAACTGTCTGCACAGATCGACGACATCCTCGCCAACACCGAGTTCAACGGCGTGACGCTGTTCTCCACCACCACAGGTACGGACGTGACCGTGGATATCGCCACCAACGCCACCGACACGGTGACGCTGACCAGCGTCGGCATCGATGGCACCAACCTTGGCGCTGCGCTGGACGTGAGCACGGCCGCGCTGGCTGACACCACGATCGGCAATGTCGACAGCGCCCTGTCCGACGTGAGCGCCACCCGCGCCACGCTGGGTGCCGGCCAGAACCGTCTGGAAAGCGCCGTGAACAACCTCACGACCAACTCCACCAACCTCTCCGACGCCCGCTCGCGCATCATGGACACCGATTATTCGGCTGAAACCACCGCGCTCGCCAAGTCGCAGATCCTGAGCCAGGCCTCCACCGCGATGCTGGCCCAGGCCAACCAGAGCCAGCAGAACGTCCTCTCGCTGCTGCGCTAATTCCAGACCCAGCCGGAAGGGGCCCATCCCGCCCCTTCCCCCTCCCCGACGGCCCGGAGCTTCCAAGCTTCGGGCCGTTTCTTTGCAAGGAGATCAGGCAACAGCAAAAGTACACCACACAAAATCTTGGTCCTCAAAAACCTCTCAGAGTTTTTGAGATCAAACGGCTGCACCGAGTGGTGCAAGCGTCTCACGAGTTCCATTCCCAATGTGATGTTTTACTACCGGTATCTTCATGAATTTCATTAATTCTGTAGATGGTGAGAAGTCACCATTCTTTGCATTCACAAATAATGTTTCGACGTTGCCACCAATGGTCGTTCCAATAGCGAACTGTGGAACAGATTGCCCGGAAAAAAGGTGATTATCCCTCAAAGAGAGTTCTGAAATCGCATCGCCAGACCAGAAAATAGTCTTGAATACGTTATTTGCGAATAGACAATAGCGATCCGGACGGTACCCATTTTCAGAACGCAGTCCTACAGCCTGTGTCATCGAGTTGTGTGCGATAACAATGTGACTGTGGCGCCCACGAGCAAATTGGCTGAACAAATACTCTTCATTTTGATAATCTTCACCATCAAAATCATGTATTGCATTGTTAATGAAAAATATGTCGTGAGCCTCAACCGTACTCGCAGATAGAAATATTTTTTGCCCTGCGAATTCAGTTATCTTATTATTTACGACAACTTTGTTTGATCTATCTTTGATGCTCCCACTATAGTCTTCAAGAAGTTGCCAGAAATCGGCATGCAAGTCAGCCATTGTGACCAAGGTGATCGGAGCACTACCTACTGGTAAATCGCTAAATGGCCCGCCCTTTCCGGCTACTTTCGACAGGAGACCAGCAGCGCGACTATCGTCGAGCAGAACTGCCTCCCAACCGTCAAGCGAGTTGAGCCAGTCAACAACATTCCGCACATTGTAACTGGTACCTTTTGTCCAACCATACTCTGAATTATCAATGAGAAACGACCCGACAACCATTCCGTCGACCTTTGCGAAGACACTACGACTTGTCGCGCTATTGTATCCAACGATATCCAAAGACGCGTTCCCATTCCCCTGGAAAGCAACAGTCAGTGCCGGAACCTCATCAATATAAGGTCGGCTATTCCAATCATGAATGCGATTGCCTATTACACAATCTGCATCGCTTGCGCAGTCGTTATAACCTCTGGTCAAATGACACCCACGAACCAAACTGGCCCCGTTTACCATGTTCGGGAGGTCTGATATCGAACACTCTGTAATCCAAGGCCTATAACGACAAAAGCCAAAAGTGCGAGGCACCTTCCGCCACAGGAAATAGCGGCCACCAGAGTTCCCTACCGTGACACCATCAAACCAATGCTGTCGGCCATTTTCTCCCCCTTCGGAATAGATCGCGTCCGTTGTACGCATATCAAATGTAATGTTGGATCCAGAAAATCGCATACCATCGTAAAATGTGCGCGCTTGTGCGGATAAATTTCCTTCGTATTCGCCAATGTTACCTATTTTTACCGGTGATGAAGCTCGTATTGTACAATACCCTGCTCCTGAATACGCTCCATAATTCTGATTATAGCGTTCTAAATTGTATATACCTGGCTCGGTTATTGTGATGAGCGGGTTTTGAGCCATTTGGTCCCTTAGCCAAGATAATGCTGATTTGATCGTCGTGTAGCGCCTTCCAGGAACTTCTATAGTCGATGCAGCAACCTCAACTTCGAAATCGTGGATGGTCCCCGTGCTAGCGAAAGCCGCTACTGGACTAAATTGAAAGGGGCCTATCACACGGTTTTGCATACTTGAGTCTCTTGGAACCGCCTCAAAATAGAGATTAGCATGGCCTGACTTGCCACTTGGCCTCTTAAGCGTGATCCACCAACCTAGGTAGCCTACCTCGTTTCCATTGACATCTTGGAACCTGTGCACTCTTGGCGATTCGAGATCGACAGTTTGACCTTCGAAGTGAACTCGTACAGCCTGCAATCCAAGATTACTGATGAGGGTGCCGCCATCATTCGCAGCGGAGAATACTCCAACAGTCAGGCTGTCAGTAAAATATTGATTTGGCGGCGTAAGCAATCGCAAGACTGGCTTAGCGGTTACCCGCACTGGGTCTTGCGGCAATATGTCGAACCCACTGCCAGGCGCGCCATTCCATGATTGTGCCGGCGAGATCGTCGGAATGGCCGGCAAGCTAGATATGTCAGTGTTTACGACTAGCTCGGGTATTGATTCTACTTTAACAGGTGCGCTGGAAGGGCCTTCCTCTGGCCCACAACCAACTAATAATCCAAAAAGACTAGCCCCCATTCCATTTACGAAACTTCTCCGATCAGTACACAGGGAATCTCTAAATTCACTGTTTATAACATCTTGATTACCACTCATTACACACCAAACTCCGAGGCGTCAGTGGCAATAGAGATTTCATCTTTATTTCAGAATTATTATATGGAAAAATACCTATAAATTGTTTGATTGCGCGCTTTTCCACAGATCAAGGCGGGCCGGGTGTGGAGCAATCGCTATCACGTCTATCCCGCCCATGCGGCATTTGGCG
>JAUIJI010000062.1 GCA_030431435.1 Alphaproteobacteria bacterium
GTCCACGCGGGATTTCAGTTTGACGGTGCGGCCTTCGCGTGCGCGCAGCTTCTTTTCCAGCTCGGCGAGCTGGGCATCGGACAGCGGGTGGGCGCTGGCGACTTCTGCATTCACCTCGCCGCGCTGTGCAGCAGCGATGGCGGAAAAGGCGCGGATCATCGCGGGCAGGTCTGCCACACGGCGGTTCTCTGCCAGCACGCCAAGGAAGTTGGCGGTCAGCGGCGAGAGCTTCAGGTGGTCGGACAGACAGGCCATCACCTTGCCGAGCTGGTCGCGGCTGACTTCGGGGTTCTTGATCAGAGCGCGCAGCTCAGCCGATTCGGCCAGCGCAGCGCTGAGATTTTCGAGGTCGGATTCGACCGAAGTGACCGTGCCCGCCTCGCTTGCGAGGTCGAACAGGGCCGAGGCGTAACGCCCCGCTAGGCTTGCCTTTATACCGGCGGAAAGCTCCACGCGTATGGTCCCCTGTGAGAATACCGATGAGGTTACCGAAAACGATAGGTTTCACTTGCCATAAACGGGACTCAACAAAGAGCCACCCGGCAAGGTTGGCGCGCGCCTAGCACCGGGTGGAAAGGGATGCAAGCCGGGGGGTGGGGAAAGAGCGAAAGGGCTTCTATTCTTCGCCCGCCGCCACAGCTTCGCTGGCTGCATCACAGTTATAGACCAGCCGTTCGTTGGGCCTTTCGGGCAGCAGGCTCAGGATCGCGCCCTGGCGGTCGCCCAACTGGCGCGCGGCCGCTTCACCGGCACCGCAGGCTGGCGCTTCATATTCTGCGCGTGCGGCCCGTGCGGCGGTCATCGCCTCGCGGTCCAGCAGGTAACGCTCGACGATATATTCGCCGGTGTCGGGATCGAAGCGGTTGACCGAGACGGCTTCTTCATTGGCGGGCACCAGAGTGCGGCTCCAGTCCGCACCGGTGAGGCCGTACTGTGTGCGCCCGTTGACGCAGCCGCCATCCGCCCATTCCAGAGGCAGGTTGTCTACCGGCGCGCCGAGCACGCGGCTGCGCGCCATATCCAGCGAACAGGTGAGTGCGCCATTGGTGGCAGGGGCATCGATCACGCCGCTATCCTCGCCCTCCATCTCCTCGCGCAATTGCTGTTCCAGCCGGTCTCCGACCTCGGAGAATGAGGGGCGGGCAAGCCAGGCAATCGCGCAGAGCACCAGCGCAACCAGCGCGATAGATCCTGCGATGGCGCGGGTGCGCATATCGTTTTCGCGATGCGCCTTGTGGGCATAAGCCACGGCCGCCAGCAGCACGATGAAGGCGAGCAGGGCGAGAAACTGCATGTTCGAACGTTCGTCAAAGATCGCATATTCTATGTCACGCCGAATCTCGGCGCTGCGCTGGGCGCGTGCTTCCTCTTCCGCTTCTGCTTGTAGTTGTGCTGCCATCCGGATGCGTTCCTCGCGCTCGCGCTCGTCCTCTTCGAGGTCGGCGAGGCTGCGGCACGGAAGCGAGTTCACTTGCGGGGTGATGTTGTTGGCGCGCAGGAATGGCACCAGCTCGCGCATGGTCACTGCGAAGAAGAATTCCGCCTCGGTTCCCTGGCTTTCCGCGCCGAAGGAATTGACGCCGATCACCCGCCCGCAACTGTCCACCAGCGGCCCGCCGCTGTTGCCGCGCGCGATGGGTGCGGTGTGGAGCACCGTATCGAATTCGCGGCTCGGGCGGCGGCCGGAGAGGAAGCCCTGGCTGGTGACGGGCGGCTGGGCGCGGAAGATGTCTTCCTCGCCAAGGCCCTGCGCCTGATCGACATTCATGGGATAGCCGATGGCGGTGACGGCGCCCGAACCGCCCGGGGCAGTGCCGGATAATGTCAGCGGCGGCAGGCGCAAGGGGCTGGTTGTGGTGACGAGTGCCAGATCGTTGCGCGGGCTCACCGACACCACGCGGCCATAGACCGCTTCCCCGCCGCCCGACGGCACGATGCCGATGGACAGGCGCGTGTCCTGTATCGCAGGTTCAAGCACATGGGCGTTGGTAACGATCGTCTCGCCATTCACTGCAAAACCGGTGCCGTGGCTGATCGGGAACACTTCGTCACCGTCTCGCCCGATCACGATCACGCGCACCACGCCGCGCGCCGCAGCGTCGATATCTGCCGGATCGGCATTGGCCGGGGCGGACGCCAGCGAAGCAAGTGCCAACATGGCGAACGCCAGCAGGCGGCGCAAAGTGAGGTGCGATGTCATACGGCCCCTCTTTCCAGCAGCGGAAGCCCAAAGCAAGCGCGCCGCAAGATTCGGGAAGCATTCCATGCGCGCGTGTTTATCGTAACGGCATGACGAATCCGGAAACACAGGCGGAAAGCGCGGCCAGGGTGGAGCAGATCGCGCGGTTGCTCGACGGCGAGGGCAAGGCACCGTCGCTGGCGGAACTCGCCGTAGCGGTGGGCTGGTCTGCCGCCCATTTGCAGCGGACCTTCAAGCAAGTTACCGGCCTGTCCCCCGCGGCCTTCGCTCGCGCCATTCGCGAGGAGCGGGCGGTGCGGGCGCTGGAACAGGGCGGTCGGGTGACCGATGCCATATATGATGCCGGATTTGAGAGCCCGGCGCGGTTCTATGCCGCCATGCGCGATCGGCTGGGCATGAGTCCCTCCGCATGGCGCAAGGGCGGGGCAGGCGTGCAGATTGGCTGGCAGGTGGTGGAGACTTCGCTTGGCCCGATGTTGCTCGCTGCGACGGACAAGGGTGTGTGCCGCCTGTCCTTCCACGAAGGCGAGGCTGACTTGTGCGCACGTTTCCCTGAAGCGGAGCTGGTCGAAGGCGGTTTGCCGGACGGCTTGCTTGATCGCGTTATTGCGCAGGTCGAGGGCGGGGGAGCGGGCGAAGTGCCGATCGACACGGGCGGCACGCCGTTCCAGCAACGCGTCTGGGCACAGCTGCGGACCATCCCCCGGGGCGAAACCCGCTCCTATGCCGAGATCGCAACGGCGGTGGGCAATCCGAAAGCCAGTCGCGCGGTGGGCGGGGCAAACGGGGCGAACCCTGTGGCAGTGCTGGTACCCTGCCACCGGGTCATCGCGGCAGACGGGTCGCTCGGCGGCTATGCCTATGGTGAGGCGATCAAACGCGAACTGCTGCGGCGGGAAGCCGTGAAAGGCTGATCCCGCCGCCTGGAGGCCTGCCGATGATCAGGCTTCCTCTTCCTCTTCCCAATGGATCAGTTCGTCCATCCGGGTGAGGGCAAGGTCACGATCATCAGCCTTGATCGCATCAAGGATGTCCTGGAGCGAAGGCGGATCATTATTGTCTTCATCCTCCTCTTCCTCGTCATCGCCCTGGTTGTGGCCACGGAAGGCGATGGGAAGCAGGACAGTTTCCGCCGTGTCGAGGCGGTTTTCGGCGATCAGCTGGCGCGCGAGGAATATCCGGTATGCCGGATCGGAACCCGCGTGATCATATGCGCCTTCCAGCGCGATGATCGCGTTTTCCGGCGGCTCTGCGCGCTCTTCGAGGTAGGAATAGTAAAAGGCAACGCGCGGGCGCGGATCGGCAAGGTCGAGCGATGCTGCGGCCAGCGCATGTTCGCGCGCGGTGTCTGCCCAGCTCACGTCATCCTCGATGCGCTCGATCGCGACATGGCTCATCGCCAGATTGCCTTCGAGCGAGTCCGGATCGATTTCCAGCATGCGCCTGGCGGTGACTTCTGCTGCATCATATTGGTCGGCGGCCATCTGCGCTCGCGCCAGCAGGGCAAGGGCATAGAGGTCGCTTGATGATTCGCCGATGGTGCTGCGAATGCTCGAAGCGATGCTCTCCGCCTCGTCTTCGCCCACCCCGCGGCGCAGGCGCATCTCATGGTTGATCAGGCTTTCTTCAACATCCGACATCGCTCGCACGGAGACAGTCGGTTCGCTGTAGTCCTGCGGCCGGACATCGTAGCCGGGGAAGCTGCCGTTGCGATAGCTCAGCAGTTCCCGGTCAATCTCGTCGAGATCGCCGAAAATCCGGCGCGCAGCGTCGAGGCTGTCCTCGCCCTGGCCGATGGCAGTCAGGTATTCGTGCAGTTCAGCCTGCCGGTTGAAATTGAGGTAATGCGCCAGCAACCAGCCCGTGCCGTAGAACTGGTAGGCTTCGCGCCGGCCCAGCTCATGCTTTGCATCCAGCATGTCTTCCAGCGGGAACTGGCGCATCTGGAAAATCTGGAAAGCGCGATACTGCGGAGGATCACCGACGTGGAACGATCCATCATCATTGAAGCGGATGGTTGCCAGCAGCTCTGCATAACCCTCGACATACCAGGCAGGATAGGCTGCCGGGAAATGCTGCATCATGAAATAATGGACATATTCGTGCTGCAGCACGCTGACAGCATCAAGGCGCTGGATTTCGCGGCGGCGTCGGTCGGGATCGGTTACCGACATGGAGCGGCGGCGCTCTTCGCGCGCCGGAGTAAAGGCGACGGAATCGCCTGCGCGCGGGATATAGAAGCCTGCCACGCCGTTCGATCCGGCCATGCGGCCAATGTCACCGATGTCACCGAAGCGATACACGGTCAGCTTTGTTGCGGGAGTCGGCTGTTCCTCGCCGATAGGCAGGTTCTGCAAGGTGCGCAGCGCCATGTCGAAGCGTTCCAGTTCCGCTGCAAACTGGCGGGTCCCTTCCTCGTCGTCTTCTGACTTGACGATGAAATTGTTTGTCTCGGCCACATGCCAGTCCCGCGCAGACGCGGTGGTGGAAAGCCCGAAGGCGGCGAGGCACGGCACGACAATGGCCGTGATCAGTTTACGCATGAAGTCAGTCCCTGGTTCGAAGCGATTCGAATTGCTGATGTTACCCCTATCGAGGCGAAACTGAACAGTTGATTTCACCAGCAATCACTTTTCCCACGCCCAGCCTTTGCCTGCAGGTGTCAGGGAAGAAAGGAATTTCTCTGCGCTTTGCAGATATTCGGCCTGCCGGTCCTCGCCCATCCGGTCCCATGTCGAGAAGATCCGCCCGATACGGTGGTTGGCTTCCAATCGCTCGCGGTTCCTGTCCATGAAATGCCAGTAGAGCGCGTTGAACGGGCAGGCATCCTCGCCGGTCTTCTTGCTCACCGAATATCGGCATTTCCCGCAGTAGTCTGACATCTTGTTGATATAATTGCCGCTCGCCGCATAGGGCTTGGAGGCGAGTTTCCCGCCATCGGCAAAGAGCGCCATGGCCGCCACATTGGGCAGTTCCACCCAGTCATAGGCATCGGCATAGACGACGAGGAACCAGTCCTGCACCTGTTTGGGGTCAATCCCTGCGATCAGCGCGAAATTGCCGAGCACCATCAGCCGCTGGATATGGTGGGCATGGGCATTGTCCCGCGTAGAGCGCACGCAATCGGCAAGGCAGCGCATGTCGGTGTCACCGGTCCAGTAGAATTCCGGCAGGTCGCGGGTGGCCTTGAGCTCGTTCGCGTCCTCCAGCCCCGGCATGAAGTGCCAGTAGAAGCCGCGCACATATTCGCGCCAGCCGATGATCTGGCGGATAAAACCTTCGACGCTGTTCAAGGGAGCCTTGCCCTTGCGATATTCCTCTTCCGCCCGCTGGCACAGCTCGACCGGGTCGAGCAGGCCAAGGTTGATGCTGGTGGAAAGCATGGAGTGGAACAGGTCGTCCTCGCCGCAGACCATGGCATCCTGATACTGGCCGAAATCGGGCAGGCGCTCGGCGAAGAATGCGTCCGCTGCCTTTTCCGCCTCGTCGCGGGTAACGGGCCAGTGAAAGCTGTCGAGATTGCCGAAATGGTCGCTGAAACGGTCCCGCACCAGTTCGATGACCTCGCTGGTTATCCCGTCAGGCTCGAACAGCGGGCGTGACGGTGCGAACAGGCCCTTCTTGGGCGGTTCGCGATTGTCGTGGTCGTAATTCCACTTGCCGCCCTCGGGTTCGTCGCCATCCATCAGAAGGCCCGTCTTGCGGCGCATCTCGCGGTAGAAATGTTCCATGCGCAGCGTCTTGCGGCCTTCTGCCCAATCGCGGAATTCGGCGATGCTGGCGATGAAGCGATCGTCGGGCAGGATTTCGACAGGGCAGGCGAACTTGTCCGGCCATTCCTCCATCGCCTGCGCTACGCGGAACTCGCCAGCTTCCACTACCTTGATTTCGCGCGGATCGTGCCGCTCGATGGCGCGGGCGACTTCGCCGGTGAAACTGCCCGCATTGTCGGGATCGTCGAGCGTGACGTAATCGACCTGCCAGCCGGCATCCCCAAGCTCGGCTGCGAAATGCCGCATGGCGGAAAAGACCAGCGCGATCTTCTGCTTGTGGTGGCGCACATATGTCGCCTCGTCCCACACTTCCATCATCAGGATGATAGTATCGTCCTTCGCCCGCCCGCGCAGGCTGGCTAGCGTGCGGGTCAGCTGGTCGCCAAGGATGGGAACGAGGACGGGTTTTGCCATGATTGCCCGCCGTTTAGCAGGCGGACCTCACACGAAACTATACGGATCAATGTCCACGCTCACCCGCACGCCGGAGGGGAATTCCAGCGCGCCGAGCCATTGGCGGATCACGTCCTGCACATTGGCGCTGCGCCTTGCGTTGATCAGCAGGCGATATCGATAGCGGCCACGCAGCAACGCCATGGGGGCAGAGGCGGGGCCGAGGATCATCACGTCATCGAGATTGGGGCGCGCCGCACCGATGCGGTTGGCGGCTTCGCGCGCTTCGCGGTCATCCTCGCTGGAAATGATGATCGCAGCCCAGCGGCCAAAGGGCGGGGCGCCGGCATCTCGGCGCGCCTCGGTTTCGGTTTCGTAGAAGGCATCGCGGTCCCCGCTGGTGAGCGCGGCGATCACGGGCGCATCGGGATGGCGCGTCTGGATCAGCACTTCACCCGGTTTCGAGCCACGACCGGCGCGGCCTGCCACTTGGGCGACCTGCTGGTATGTCCGCTCTGCCGCGCGCAAGTCCCCACCTTCAAGACCAAGATCAGCATCGATAACGCCCACAAGCGTCAGTTCGGGGAAGTGGAAGCCCTTGGTGACAAGCTGCGTCCCCACGATCACGTCAATCGCGCCGCTTTCCGCCATGGCGATGAACGCGGCGGCCTTCTCGGGTGAATTGAGCGTGTCCGATGTGGCGATGGCAACGCGCGCGTCTGGCAGGATCTGCGCCACCTCGTCCGCGATCCGTTCCACGCCGGGGCCGCAGGCGACCAGGCAATCTGCCTCGCCGCATTCGGGGCAGGCATCGGGCGGCGTGGTTTCCAGCCCGCAATGATGGCAGGCGAGGCGCTGCGACAGCCGGTGCTCCACCAGCCAGGCGCTGCAATGGGGGCATTTGAAGCGGTGCCCGCAATTGCGGCACAGGGTCAGCGGAGCATAGCCGCGCCGGTTGAGGAACAGCAGCGATTGCTCGCCTTTTTCGAGCCGGTCCTTCAGCGCCTCCACCAGCGGCGGGGCGATCCAGTGCTGGCGTGGCGGCACTTCCTTTGTCAGGTCCACCGTGGCGATCGCGGGCAATTGCGCGCCGCCGAAACGGCTGGGCAGCACCAGCTTCTCGTACACGCCCTGATCCGCCATTGTCAGGCTTTCCAGCGCAGGCGTGGCGCTGGCGAGGACCACGGGGAACTGCTCGAAGCGGGCGCGCATCACCGCGATATCGCGGGCGTTGTAGCGCACGCCATCATCCTGCTTGAAGCTGATCTCATGCGCCTCGTCGACCACGATCAGGCCGAGCCGGTCATAGGGCAGGAACAGGGCAGAGCGCGCGCCGACAACCACTTGCG
The DNA here is from genome assembly GCA_030431435.1 of Alphaproteobacteria bacterium. Taxonomy (GTDB): domain Bacteria; phylum Pseudomonadota; class Alphaproteobacteria; order Sphingomonadales; family Sphingomonadaceae; genus Alteraurantiacibacter. The sequence goes on from JAUIJI010000062.1 coordinate 7,716, forward strand.
CCTCGCCGCTTGCAATCGCCCGCCAGGCGCGGCGGCGTTCGGTGGCTTTCAAGGATGAATGCCACAGGATCGGCGGTGTGCCGAAGCGCGTCTCGAAGCGCTTGAGGAAGGCCTCTGTCAGCGCGATTTCGGGCAGCAGGACGAGCACTTGCCGGTCTTCGGCGATGGCTGCGGCGATGGCTTCGAAATAGGTCTCGGTTTTGCCCGATCCTGTCACCCCGTCGAGCAGGAAGGGGGCGAAACCGTGTGCCTTCACCGCGTCCACCAGCCGGTTGGCCACTGCGCGCTGCTGTTCGCTGAGGTCAGGCTGGTCATAATCGGCGCGGGCGCGGGGGTAGGGGCGGTCGCAATCGACCTCCACCGGTTCCAGCACGCCCTGGTTCACGAGGCCGCGCAGCACCCCTTCGGAGACGCCCGCAATGCCCGCCAGTTCGCGGATTGTCGCCTGTTCGCCCTCCAGCGCTTCGATAGCCGCCTCGCGCTGCGCCGTCATGCGTTCGGGCATGCCGCCGGACAGGCGATATTCGGTCATGGTGGCCGGGCCTTTCAGCGCTCCGCCGCTGGACAGCACCATGCGCGCGACAGAGACCATGCTGGCGCAATAATAATCCGCCGTCCATTCGATCAGCCGCATCAGTGCAGGCTTCAAGGGAGGCACGGGCAGCACGCCGATCAGCGGGCGCAGCTTGTGTTCGGGCACTTCGTCGGTCGGCAACCGTTCAGGATCCCACACTATACCGGTGATCTGGCGCGGGCCGAGCGGTGCCACCACGACGCTGCCTGTCTGCACTTCCATCCCGTCGGGAACGCGGTAATCTAGCGTTCCGAGGGCGGCGTTGAAGACAAGGAGGCGGGCGCGGTTCATTGTGCTCCTGATATGGGGAATGATGACCAGAGCCCGCAAGCGCCGGAGAGGAGATATGCGATGACAATCATGGAAAAGAGCCTTGCCAGCCGCCGCACTGTGCTGGGCGGAATGCTGGGCGCGAGCGCGCTGGCGCTGCCGGGGTGTTCGAGTTTTGGCGGGTTCAGCCTGGTCGATGCGATCCGGCAGTTGCTGTTCCTCTCCTCCAGCCGTGCCTTCGCGCGCCTCACTGCCGACGGCGGCTATTGGGATGAAGGTGTGGACCTGCTCGGTCTCGACAATATCTTCGGCTCGCGCGGCGGTGTCCTGGCCTCGATCCTGACGTCGGCACTGCTCAAGGACAGGCTCGATCGCGCCTTTATCGATGTGGCCGAACGCGGATCGCGCCGTGCAGCGCCCATCGTGGCCGATGCTGTGCGCGTGATCGGGATCGAAAATGCCGTCGCGCTGGTCAACGGCGGGCCGACGGCGGCAACCGGCTTCCTGCGCGGCGAAATGGGCAATGCGCTGGTCGAGGCGATGGTGCCCGAAGTGGGCGATGCCATGCGGATCGCGCAGGAGCCGCTGGTCGCGCAGATCCTGAACGAGCTGACAGGCGTAGATGTCGCGCGGGTCAGCAACACGCTCTCAACCCGCGTCAACGATGTGATCTGGCAGGAAATCGGCGTGGAGGAAGCCGCGATCCGCGCCAATCCGCAGTCCACCAATGATCCGCTGCTGATCGGCGTGTTTGGCGGCGCCCAGTATCTCTAGCCAGTATCTGTAACGGCTGAAAGGGCGGGGTTTCCCAGCCGCGCTTGCCCACCTATAGCAAGCTCGTGTCCAACGAATCCCCCCTTGATCGCTTCAAACTGGCGCTGACCGGCGCTGCCCGTGCCATCGGCAAGGAGCCGGAGGCCGAAGTCTCGTGGACGGCAGAAGCGCCCAATGTGCAAGGCAAGGCGATCCGCGTGCCCATGCCGGGCCGCAACCTGCCGCCTGACCAGGCGATGCAGGCGCGCGGCTTTGCAGACAGTTTCGCGCTCAAGATGCGCCACCACAACACCGCACTGCACAACCGCAACGCCCCGGTCGAACCGGATGCCCGCGCTTGTTATGACGCGGTGGAGCAGGTGCGTTACGAAGCGCTGGGCTCCAACAATTACACCGGCATGCGCCGCAATCTCGGCTCCGCGCAGGCGATGCGGCTGGCGGCAGACCCGATCACCCGTGCCAGCACGCGCGACGATGTACCGATCCAGACTGCGCTGGGCCTGCTGCTGCGCGAGAAGCTGACCGGCCAGCCGATCCCCGCCAATGCCGAAGCGGGCGTGGACATGGTCCGCGAATGGATCGAGGAAGCGGTGCACGAGGATTTCGAGCGGCTCGCGCTTTCGATCGATGACCAGAAGGCCTTCCAGAACCTGACGATGGACATGCTGCGCCATCTCGAACTCGTGCGGCAGGAAGAGACCGAAGACGATTCTGCCGAAGACGACGGGCCTGATGACGATGGTTCGGACGAGAACGAGCAGGACGGCGATGACGACCAGCTCGATGCCGACAGCCAGCAGCAGCAGATGCCGGGCGAACAGTCCGAAGGCGATGGCGAGTCCGAAGAGACGCAGGAAGTCGAACAAGAATCGGAAATGACCGAGGGCGAGCCGGGCGAGGATGGCGAGGAGGGCATGATGCCCGTGCGCCCCAATCGCCCGTGGACCGACTTGCCCGAGAGCTTCGATTACAAGGCTTTCACCACCGCTTTTGACGAAGTGGTCGAAGCGCAGGACCTGTGCGATTACGAGGAGCTCGACCGTCTGCGCGCCTATCTCGACAGCCAGCTGGCGGGCCTTGCCGGCGTGGTGACGCGCCTTGCCAACCGCTTGCAACGCCGCCTGATGGCGCAGCAGAACCGCAGCTGGGATTTCGACCAGGAAGAGGGCCTGCTCGATGCCGCGCGGCTTGCCCGCGTGGTCGTCAGCCCCGGCCATTCCCTGTCCTACAAGGTGGAGCAGGAGCAGGACTTCAAGGATACCGTCGTCACCCTGCTGATCGACAACTCCGGCTCGATGCGTGGCCGCCCGATCTCCATCGCCGCAATCAGCGCGGATATCCTCGCCCGCACGCTGGAACGCTGCGGCGTGAAGGTGGAAATCCTCGGCTTCACAACCCGCGCGTGGAAGGGCGGGCAAAGCCGCGAGCGCTGGCTGGCGGACGGCAAGCCGCAGAACCCCGGTCGTCTCAACGATTTGCGCCACATCATCTACAAGAAGGCCGATGAGCCGATGCGCCGCGCGCGCCGCAACCTCGGCCTGATGATGCGCGAAGGGCTGCTCAAGGAAAATATCGACGGCGAGGCGCTGCTGTGGGCGCATGACCGCCTGCTCGCCCGCCCGGAAGACCGCCGAATCATGATGGTGATTTCGGACGGTGCGCCGGTGGACGATTCAACGCTCAGCGTGAACAATGCGGGCTATCTCGAAACGCACCTCAGGAAGGTGATCGAATGGATCGAGAAGCAGAGCCCCGTCCAGCTCGTCGCCATCGGCATCGGCCATGACGTGACCCGCTACTACAAGCGCGCCGTGACGATCATGGATGCGGAACAGCTTGGCGGCACGATCATCGAGCAGCTGGCGGATTTGTTCGAGGTGGATTGAATAGCCTAGCTTCAATACAACAACTGCCTACGCAAATAGCATTGCTTTTTGTTTTGATAAGGCTAACATACTCGTGTTGCGCGCTAATACGTAGGCCATACCAAGCCTTGCCTGCGGGCCAGTCTTCAGTCGAAAAAGGGCTAGAATGACAAGTGACATTGGATTTGCAATCTGATGTCGCGCGCCCAAAATCGTCAAAATTGAGACATTGAACGCCGACATCGAACAGATGGAACTCTGTCATGTTGGATGATGTTTTTTCGCTGATCGCAAGTGGACATGATTGGCCGCTTCCAATCACTATTGCGGTATTGTTGTTCGCATTTGGCTACGTGCTCGCCCAGCTCGCAAAACTGGTAGAGGCTTGGAGAAAAAGATATGACTGATTAACTTGCGGCGAACCCTCGGAGACCTGCGCCATGCTGATTGTGCGCATATGACCCGCAATTCCTGAGGTGCGCACTGATTGCTATGAAAAAACTCCTCACCCTCATCCTCCTCGCCGCCCTCATCGTCGGCGGCTGGTATCTCGCCTCGCCGTGGCTTGCGATGAAGGGCATTGTCGATGCCGCCGAGGCAGGCGATCTTGCTGAACTCGACGAGCGGATTGATTTCGCGCGGCTGCAGGATCAGGCCAACAGCTCGATTGCCGCTGAAATTGCCGAGCGCACGCAGGATGGCGGGGTGCTTGAGCGGATCGGCAGCGCGATTGCGGGCGAGATTGCAGGCGCAGCGGTCGACAATGCGCTGACCCCGCAAGGCATTGCCAATATCGTCACCGTGGGCGGCATCGCGCTGCCCTTCGTGCCCGAGCGCTTTCGCGGGCAGGATCTGGATTGGGATGTCGAGCGCGAGGGCCTCGATTCCTTCCGCGCTGTGTCCACCTTCGAGGATGGCACCGCAGGCCCTGTCATGCAGTTCGAGCGTGACGGGATCGGTTGGGACCTTGTCGGCCTCGAACTGGCGGAGTTCTGAGCCGCTTTCCTACCCGCCGGAATGCGTGCTCCATCGCTTCATGATGACCCGCCGATTTCCCCTCCTGACCCGCGTGAAACCGCCATTTATGCCCCCGCACATTTTCTGCCCTAGAACCGTGTTCCATGTGTTCCATCGCCCCCGGCTTGTCGCCGCAAGGAATCAGACCTAGAGCCTGCCGCCATGACCAAGCCGCTCAAGCTCTTCAATTCGCTGACCCGCAAGGCCGAGGCCTTCCAGCCCGTCCACGCCCATGAAGCGCGCGTCTATTCCTGCGGCCCCACGGTCTATAACTACCCGCATATCGGCAATATGCGCGCCTATGTGTTTGCGGACCTCTTGGGCCGCACGCTGAGCTGGAAGGGTTACAAGCTCACCCATGTGATCAACATCACCGACGTGGGCCACCTGACGGATGACGCCGATGCGGGCGAGGACAAGATGGAGAAGATGGCGGCTGAAAAGGCGCAGTCCATCTGGGACATCGCGAAGCATTACACCGAGGCCTATTGGGCCGATGTAAAGGCGCTCAATATCCGCCAGCCCGCGCATTGGTCCGTCGCCACCGACTATATCGACGAGATGCTGGAGTTCGCGAAGAGCATTGCGGACAAGCATTGCTACGAGCTTGAATCCGGCCTCTATTTCGACGTCGCATCGGTCGAGGATTACGGGCGACTGGCTCGCGCCGTTACCGAAGAAGGTGAAGGCCGCATCGAAACCGTCGAGGGCAAGCGCAACGCGGCGGACTTCGCCATCTGGCGCAAGACCCCGGCGGGCGAAAAGCGGCAGATGGAATGGGATAGCCCGTGGGGCAAGGGCGCGCCCGGCTGGCATCTCGAATGCTCGGTGATGAGCGGCAAGCTTCTCGGCTTCCCCTTCGACATTCACACCGGCGGCATCGACCATCGCGAAATACACCACCCGAACGAGATTGCGCAGAACCAGGCCTTCTGCGGATGCGGCGGTTTGTCAGATGCTGCCAACAGCGGCGCTCGCATCTGGATGCACAACAACTTCCTGGTCGAACGGTCAGGCAAGATGAGCAAGTCCTCGGGCGAGTTCCTGAGGCTGCAATTGCTGATCGACAAGGGCTATGCGCCGCTCGCTTACCGCATGATGTGTTGCCAAGCGCATTACCGCAGCGAACTGGAATTCAGCTGGGACGGGCTGGAAGCCGCGCTCACCCGCCTGAAGCGCATCCTGATCGGCATGGAAAAGGCCAGGGCGCGTGTTGACCAGCTTCCCGCAGAGCCGGAAGGCGGCTGGACACTGGAACATGCGCAGGACGAGATTGGCGGCGCATTGCTGCCGCTGCTGCACCGCTTTGACGAGGCCATGTCCGATGATCTCAATTCCCCGCAGGCGCTGACCGTGTTCGAGGAACTGCTGGGCATGAAGAAGGCCGATCCCGTGCACAAGCTGCAGGCGCTCGCCGCGATGGATGCGGTGCTGGGGCTTGGCGTGATGACGCTCTCCCGCGCTGACCTGCGCATTGCACCCAAGGGTGCGACTATCACAGAGGCCGAGATCGAGGACGCACTGGAACGCCGCAAGGCTGCCCGCGCCGAAAAGGACTTCGCCACATCGGATGCACTGCGTGACGAACTCACCGCCAAGGGCGTGGAAGTCATGGATGGCGATCCGCTGGGCTGGGAATGGAAACTGGATTGAATCCCCCTCCCGCTTGCGGGAGGGGCTAGGGGTGGGCATGGAGAACTGATGACTTATCAACTGACAAGCCCACCCCCGCCCCCTCCCGCAAGCGGGAGGGGAGCATGAGGACCATCGCCGTACTTCCCGCCATAGCCCGCCCGCTGATTGAAGCGCATCTGCCCGAACAGATCGAGGCACGCTGGTGGGAGACAGGCGAGGAACTGGTGGCCCTGGCACCCGAGGCCGAGATCGGCTGGTTCGACATGTTCGACAAGACCGCGCCACTGGAAGCGCTCCGGCAGGCAAAGAAGTTGAAATGGCTCAACAGTTTCTTTGCTGGCGTTGACTGGATGCCGCTGGATGATCTTGCGGCGCGCGGCGTCACCCTCACCAATGGTTCGGGCCTCAACGCCAATACGGTGGCCGAATTCACGCTGATGGCGATGCTCGCCTTCGCCCGTGGCCATGCTGATATCGTGCGCGCGCAGGACAAGAAGCAGTGGCTCGATCCGCAGATGAGCGGCACGAAGCGCGAGCTTGCGGGCAGCAAGGTGCTGGTGATGGGCTATGGCGCAATCGGGCAGGGTATCGGCCGCATGCTCGAAGGCTTTCGTGCCGAGGTCACTCCGATGCGGCGCAGCGGCGCAGATGGCGCTCTGGGGCCGGATGAATGGCAGGCGCGGATCGGCGAGTTCGACTGGGTGGTGCTCACCATGCCGGGAACGCCTGAAACGCGCGGGATGATCTCTGCCGAAGTGCTCGCCGCGATGAAGCGCGATGCGGTGCTGGTGAATGTCGCGCGCGCCGATATCGTCGATCAGGAGGCACTGATAACTGCGCTGCATGCAGGCGGATTGGGTGGGGCGATCCTTGACCTGACCGATCCCGAGCCACTGCCGCCCGAACATCCGCTGTGGGATGCGCCGAATGCGCACATCACCATGCACATGGCCGGCCTTCCCACTGATACCAGCCGCCTGATGGCGGGCCAGCGTTTCATCGCCAATTGCGGCAATTTCCTGCGCGGCGATCCGATGATCTCAGAGGTCGATCTGGCGCTTGGCTATTAAGGCCTGACTCCTTGGAAAGGCTCTGATAGTCTCTCCTTCACGGTCAATAGGCCGGTGGTCGCAAATCTGGGTTACCGGGAAAGGCTCTTCCAAGGGGGGATGGGGCCTGCGGTGACGGGGGATCATAGACCATGGCAGACGGCGACAAGCAGAAGGCATCGGACCTGTTCATCCAGTGCCTCGAAGCAGAGGGCTGCGAATATATCTTCGGCGTACCGGGGGAGGAAAACCTCGATTTCCTTGATTCGCTTTCACGCTCCGAGAAAATCAAGCTGGTGCTCACGCGGCATGAACAGGGCGCGGGCTTCATGGCGGCGACCTATGGCAGGCATACCGGAAAGACCGGCGTCTGCCTTGCGACATTGGGTCCGGGTGCGACCAACTTCGTGACTGCGGCTGCCTATGCCCAACTGGGCGGCATGCCGATGATGATGATCACCGGGCAAAAGCCGATCAAGAAGTCGAAGCAGGGCCGCTTCCAGATCCTTGACGTGGTCGCGATGATGGACCCGATTACCAAATATACCCACCAGCTGGCAGCGGCGGACAACATCCCCAGCCGGGTGCGTGAAGCTTACCGGTTGGCGGAAGAGGAAAAGCCGGGCGCGGTGCATCTCGAACTGCCCGAAGATATTGCGGACGAGCATTCCGATGCTTCGCCAATCCCCCGCTCGGTGGCCCGTCGCCCTTCGGCAGAACCCAAGGCGGTGCGGCAGGCGGTGCAGGCGATCGAGGCGGCAAAGGCCCCGGTGCTGGTGATCGGCGCCGGCGCCAACCGCAAGATGACGGGCCGGATGCTGCGCCAGTTTGTCGAAAAGACCGGCATCCCCTTCCTCACCACGCAGATGGGCAAGGGCGTGATTGACGAGCGTCATCCGCTGTTCCTGGGCTGCGCGGCGTTGTCTGCGGGCGATTTCGTCCACCGCGCAGTGGAGGATGCAGACTGCATCATCAATGTCGGCCATGACGTGATCGAAAAACCGCCCTTCTTCATGAAGGAAGGCGGGCCTTGCGTGATCCACGTATCCACCCGCACGGCGGAGGTGGACCCGGTCTATTTCCCGCAGATCGAGGTGATCGGCGACATCGCCAACGCGATCTGGCAGATCAAGGAAGACGTGGTGCCGCAAGGCAAGTGGAAGTTTGACCACATGCTCGCCTATCGCACGGCTGAAGTGGAGCATACCAAGGGGCTCGCCGAAGATGCCCGCTTCCCGATCTTCCCGCCGCACCTTGTGCAGCAGGTCCGCGATTGCCAGCCGGAAGACGGGATCATCTGCCTCGACAATGGCGTCTACAAGATCTGGTTCGCGCGTGGTTACACGGCCTACCTGCCCAACACCGTGCTGCTCGACAATGCGCTCGCCACGATGGGCGCTGGCCTGCCTTCCGCGATGATGAGCGCGATGCTCTATCCCGATCGCAAGGTCATGGCGATCTGCGGCGATGGCGGCTTCATGATGAACGATCAGGAGATGGAGACCGCGGTTCGCCTCGGCCTCAACCTGACGGTGCTGATCCTGCGCGACGATTCCTACGGCATGATCCGCTGGAAGCAGGCGAACATGGGCTTTGAAGACTGGGGCCTCACCTATGGCAATCCCGACTTCGTGAAGTTCGCCGAAAGCTTCGGCGCGCAGGGCCACCGGATCGAGAGCAGCGACCACCTGCGCGAGGTGCTCGCCCATTGCCGCGATACGCCGGGCGTGCACCTGATCGACTGTCCGGTCGATTATTCGGAGAACGACCAGATCCTGAATGTGGATATCAAGAAGCTGAGCGCGGAGCTTTAGGCACCTTGGTCTTGGCATCGTCATTGCGAGGAACAAAGTGACGAAGCAATCCAGAGCAAAGCGCGCTTCCGCCCCGGATTGCTTCGCTTCGCTCGCAATGACGAACATTTTTTGAGGTGCAACAAGCAATGAAACTCAAAGACACCTATCCGCTCTACCTCAACAACAAGGCAGCGCAGCCGAATACCGATCTGGAGGTGCTCGACAAATACACGGGCAAAGTTGCCTTCCGCACAGCACTCGCTACGCCGGACATCATCGAGGAAGCGATTGCCGGGGCAGTGCGGGCCACCGAGCCGATGGCGCGACTGGCGAGCTTCGAGAAGCGCGACGTGCTCGAACATTGCGTGGCGCGTTTTCGCGAGCGGTCTGAGGAACTGGCCTATTCACTCTGCATCGAGGCGGGCAAGCCGATCAAGGATGCCGAGGGCGAGGTCACCCGGCTGATCGATACTTTCAAGATCGCCGCCGAGGAAGCCACGCGCAATTATGGCGAGGTGCAGCCGCTTGATATCTCGGAGCGCGCCAAGGGCTATATGGGCATGTGGAAGCGTGTGCCGATTGGCCCGTGCAGCTTTATCAGCCCGTTCAACTTCCCGTTGAACCTCGCCGCGCACAAGATCGCCCCCGCCATCGCCATCGGCTGCCCCTTCGTGATGAAGCCAGCGAGCATGACGCCGCTGGGAGCCATCATCATGGGCGAGGTGCTGGCCGAGTGCGATATCCTGCCCGAAGGCGCCTTCTCGATCCTGCCGGCAAGCCGCGACGGGGCGGACCTGTTCACCACGGACGAGCGGCTCAAGCTGCTCAGCTTCACCGGCTCACCCGGAGTGGGCTGGGCGCTGAAGGCCAAGGCAGGCAAGAAGCCGGTGGTGCTCGAACTGGGCGGCAATGCCGCGGTGATCGTCGACAAGGATGCAGACCTCAACCACGCGATGGAGCGCATCATCTTCGGCGCGTTCTACCAATCCGGCCAGAGCTGCATCGGCGTACAGCGCATCATCATCCATGAGGATGTCTATGACGAGTTCAAGGACATGCTGGTGGCGAAAACGAAAACGTTGAAGGCGGGCGATCCCAAGGACCGCGAAACCTTCATCGGTCCGATGATTTCCGAAAAGGAGGCAAAGCGCCTCAAGGGCTGGATCGATGCGGCGGTGGAAGACGGGGCTACCTTGCTCTGCGGCGGCGGGCTGGAAGGCGCGATGCTGGAAGCAACACTGCTCGAAGGCGTGAACCCGTCCTGCGATGCCGTGACCGAAGAGGCCTTCGGTCCGCTTGCCAACCTCTCCAGGTTCTCCGACTGGGACGAGGCGCTCGCCGAGGTCAACAATTCGAAATTCGGCCTGCAGGCGGGCATCTTCACCAGCGACATCCACAAGGTGCTCGAAGCCTGGGATGTGCTGGATGTTGGCGGCGTAGTGGTGAACGATGTCTCGTCCTACCGCGTGGACAACATGCCCTATGGCGGGGTGAAGGATTCTGGCTTGGGGCGTGAAGGTATCCGGTTCGCCATGGAGGACATGAGCGAAATCCGGAACCTGGTTATCCGCCGGGTCTAATCCTCGCGTGGAGGAGGCGCTTAACCCTCCTCCAGCATCAGCAGTTCGCATTTGACGGACAGGCGGGGCGGCTGCGCGCGGTGATCCACCTCGACCACGGCCGCATCCGCTACCAACTGGCCGGGAATGGCGAATTCATGCTCGGACAAGAAGGCGATGAAGCATTCTCCTGCTTCCACCGCGTCTTCGCCTTCGAAGGCGAACTCAACCTGATGGCGCGTCCCGGCAAAGGTGATGCTGGCCCAGTTGCGCTCGACGTGATGGACCAGCACAGCCTTGTTGGCCGCCAGTTCCTGCAAGGCTGCGATCAGCTTCTCGCCCGGGGTCCGGCGACGGACAAGGGGAGGGCGTTTGGCGGATTTCGTCTCAATAAGCATGTGTGCGCTCCCGGTATTCGTTCATGAAATGTTCCAC
>JAUIJI010000063.1 GCA_030431435.1 Alphaproteobacteria bacterium
CAATTGACGTGATCAACGGCGGCCCTGCCTTGCGCGAATGGGTGGATGACGCCGCCGCGGAGGCTGGTGATCTCGACACAATCGCCTGCGTTGACGAAGCGCAATGGCGCGAGGACGTGGCAGGCCTACTGCTTTACTGACAGACCCGAGCATTGAGGGAGAGAACATGCTCAAATTCTACAGTTTCGGCCCCGGGGCCAATTCGCTCAAACCCATGTTGGCGCTCTATGAAAAGGAGCTGGAATTCGAGCACAAGCTGCTCGATCCGACCAAGTTCGAACACCATTCGGAATGGTACAAGAAGCTCAACCCGCGCGGGCAGGTCCCGGCGCTGGATGACAACGGCCGGATTGTCACCGAAAGCACGGTGATCTGCGAATATCTCGAGGATGCGCACCCGACCGATGTGAAGCTGCGCCCTGCGGACCATTACGATGTGGCCATGATGCGCATCTGGACCAAGTGGGTGGACGAGTATTTCTGCTGGTGCGTGTCCACCATCGGCTGGCACCGCCACGTCAGCAATATGGTGAAAGACCTCTCCGATGCCGAGTTCGAGGAAATGGTCGCCCGCGTGCCGATTCCCGAACAGCAGGTGAAATGGCGCCGCGCCCGCGAAGGCTTCCCGCAGGACCTGCTTGACGAGGAAATGCGCAAGATCGGCGTATCGGTGCGCAAGCTGGACGATCACCTGGCCGACAACGAATGGCTGGCAGGCGGCGTCTATTCGCTCGCCGATATCTGCAATTTCTCGATCGCCAACGGCATGCAGTTCGGCTTTGCCGAGCAGGTGAACAAGGAAGATACGCCGCACCTTGTCCGCTGGATCGAGCAGATCAATGATCGGCCCAATGTGAAGCGCGTCTTCGCCAACGTCCCGCGCGAGTTTTGAAGCAATGCGTCAGGGTTGGGGAGCTATTCCCCGCCCTGGGGCGCTTCTGCCAGCAACTGCTGCGCCAGCCCGAGGAAGCGCATTTCTGACAGTGCCTTGTCGGGGTTGTTCCAGCTCATCGCGAGTACCCAGTAATCGCCTGCGCTATCTCGCAACAGCCAGCTGAAGTTGAGCACGCCGGGTTCGGAACCACCCTTGTATCCGGCATAGTCCCAGCCATCGAAATGCCGGTCGGCCATCCCCAGGTTTACCGCAAGGATATCGCGGACCACCGGATCTTCTGCGAGGCGGGCATAGATGCGCGCAATGTCCTGTGACGAGGCGAACCATTCCACGTCGATAAAGCGCGGCCCTCCCGAAAAGACGCTGCTGATCTGGCCCATGTCGAGCTCTCGATCCTCCATCGCATCAAGCGTAACGCGCCGCACAGCAACATCTGCAGCGGAGTAGGCTGCGAGAGCATCGTCCTGCGACAGCTTGAGCAGGAACATTTCGCGCGTTGTCATGAACGGAAATGTCGCTTCCGGATCAGCATGACCTGACGCGGCGACTTCTGCCTCCACCGCCTCGCGGCCCAGCACCGCCATCAGCTGATCGGTGGCCGTGTTGTCGGAAATCGATATCATCTGCACGGCCAGAGTGTGCAGTGTGACAGGCGATCCTGCAGGCCAATCCTGCATCACGCCGCTGGGGAAGCTTTTCTCGGTCAGTTCGACCACGTCGCTCCAGTCGCGTTCCCCCGCTTCGATAGAGCGGGCGAGGGCGGACAACACATAGAGCTTGAAGGTCGAGCCAATGGCAAGCGGCATCTTGGCATTGTGACGGGCGACAACCTCGGAGCCATCGAGACGTGCGAAATATACGCTCGTGGTGCCATCCAGCGCCTTGATCTGGTCAAGAGCTGAAAGACCTGCATCGTTCACAGGCTGGATATCATTGAGGAGGAGCCCTGCAATCTTGTGCGGCTCGGCAGACGAAAGCCGCATGGGCCCGCTCATGATCGACTGCTCGAAGCGCAGCGAAATTGTCGCCTCGCCGGGATTTCCGGAATGTTCGACACCTTCGAGGCCAACGAGCGGCCCCATCTGCGCTTCCAGTTGGGCGTTCAGCGCCGCGAATTGCGCTTCGGGCAACGCAGCGACGAAACTGTCGTGAAACACATCGGTATAAGCCATTTCACCACGGAAGACGGAGACGACATCTTCTGCACGCTGGGCGACAATCTCGTCGCTCTGGGCATGGGCGGGGGCTGCGAATGAAAACAAGAGCAATAAGGAAAGGAAGCGTATCATGGCAACGCAGCTACTCGTGACGCGAAGACTGAGTGCAAGCGATTGAGCTTTTCGGCTAGCCATTGGTGTTGTCGAGACCAATCTTCCCGATTTTCCGGATCGACGTTTGGCATTAGCACAGATATGCGGCAGTCTTGTCCTTGCAATGGATCCCAGTTTAGGCAAAAGCCAAGTTCCCGCTCTATTTCAGGCTTTTGCTGCTCCAACAACTCTAACCTTTCTTTTGCCAAGGGCCCTGTCAGATACAACTCGGCTCTGACAGACTTTTCCCAAACCTGCATCTGTGTTCCGAGGGTAAAACCACCGCGGCCAATGGGGTAATTCATCCAATTTTGTGGTTGAGGAGTTCTCTTGCCCGAGATCGCGCCACTCGCGTCCTCAAGAATCTGGTGAAAATTGTCCCAATATTCTCGTTGGAGAAGTTTGAGTTCTGACATTTCGCTGCCTTCAAGAGCACTAGCTGCCTTGGCGACGGCTTTGGACCAATCGTTCGGTTTGGCGACGATATTGAATCTTGGCGCGGCCTCAGACGTACCAATTCGCCAAAGCTCTACCTCGATCCCGAAGAAATGGAATTTTTCGTCCGTGATCCTATTCAGCCAATCTAACGTTGAGCGGTGCTCTTCGGTGAAGCGATCCGCAATCCAGACGATCGTGACAGCATCTAGGCCTGATGCGTAGGTTAGTAGTTGCCCCAAGTGGATGTGGTCGGTCTTTTCCAATTGGTTCTCGATCAAGACCCACGATCCCGTCGCGGTATCCTTGCAAAGAATGTCGGCTCTAAATGGACCTACCGGCTGCTCCATGGACTCTAATTCAAGATTGAGTGTCAACGCTTCAGCAAGGATGGTTAGGTTTTCTTCGCGTGCAAGCCAGGGAGTGAAATCGGAAGCTTCAGTTCTCCAAACTTCGCGGAGCGGCACCGCCTCTAGTTTACCCAAATTGGAAGTCATGTAGCTTTTCCCATCACGCGTCGATCAGGTCCCGATCCAGTTCGCCAGCGCGGTTCTGGATGAAGTTGAAGCGGTGTTCGGGGTTGCGGCCCATCAGTTGGTCGACCAGTTCCTTGACCGCGAAACGCTGTTCATGTTCGGCGGGAAGGGTGATGCGGATGAGGCTGCGGGTTTCCGGGCTCATCGTGGTTTCGCGAAGCTGGCCGGGGTTCATCTCGCCAAGGCCCTTGAAGCGGGCGACTTCCACCTTCTTGCCCTTGAATACCGTTTCTTCCAGTTCGGCGCGGTGCGCGTCGTCATGGGCGTAGCGGCTCTCCTTGCCTGCGGTGAGGCGGTAGAGCGGGGGCTGGGCGAGGTAGAGGTGCCCATTGCGCACGATCTCTGGCATTTCCTGGAAGAAGAAGGTCATCAGCAGCGTTGCGATGTGCGCGCCGTCCACGTCCGCGTCGGTCATGATGACAACGCGGTCGTAACGCAGCTGCTCGGGATCGCAATCCTTGCGCATGCCGCAACCAAGCGCGAGCGCAAGGTCGGCGATTTCGCTGTTGGCGCGGATCTTGTCCGCACTGGCGGAAGCGACGTTGAGGATCTTGCCGCGAATGGGCAGGATCGCCTGCGTCTTGCGGTCACGCGCCTGCTTGGCACTGCCGCCTGCACTGTCGCCTTCGACGATGAACAGTTCGGTTTCCTTGTCCGTTTCGCCCGAACAATCGGTCAGCTTGCCGGGCAGGCGCAGCTTCTTGGCGTTGGTGGCGGTCTTGCGCTTTACCTCGCGCTCGGCCTTGCGCTTCAGGCGCTCGTCCATCCGTTCCATCACGGCACCCAGCAGCGCGCGCCCGCGCTCCATATTGTCCGCCAGGAAATGATCGAAATGGTCGCGAACGGCGTTTTCGACCAGGCGCGCGGCTTCGGGGCTGGTGAGCCGGTCCTTGGTCTGGCTCTGGAACTGCGGATCGCGGATGAAGACGGACAACATCACTTCGCTGCCGGTCATCACGTCGTCTGCGGTGATCTGGCTCGCCTTCTTCTGGCTGGTCAGTTCGCCAAAGGCGCGCAGGCCCTTGGTCAAGGCGGCGCGCAATCCCTGTTCATGCGTGCCCCCGTCCGGTGTTGGCACTGTGTTGCAATACCAGCTGGTCGAGCCGTCGGACCATAGCGGCCATGCCACGGCCCATTCGACGCGGCCCTGCTGCTGGCCATCGACAAGCGGGAAATCCTGGCTGCCGGAGAAGAATTCCGCAGTGACGCATTCGCGGGCGCCCACTTCCTCGCGCAAATGGTCAGCCAGACCGCCCGGGAACTGGAAGGTCGCTTCCTGCGGCACATCGTCGCTGGCGAGGCTGGGAGCGCATTTCCAGCGGATTTCAACGCCGGCGAACAGGTAAGCCTTGGAGCGGGCGAGCTTGAACAGGCGCTTGGGCGAAAACTTGCGATCGCCGAAAATCTCCGTGTCGGGCACGAAGGTGACGCTGGTGCCGCGGCGGTTGGGGGTGGTGCCGATCTTCTCGATCTTGCCGGTTGGCAGGCCCTTGGAGAAGGCCTGCGCATAGACTTCCTTGTTCCGGGCAACTTCCACGCGGGTGTCGCTCGACAGGGCATTCACCACCGACACGCCCACGCCGTGGAGGCCGCCGCTGGTGGCATAGGCCTTTCCCGAAAACTTGCCGCCCGAATGCAGCGTGGTGAGGATGACTTCGAGCGTGGACTTGCCCGGAAACTTCGGATGCTCGTCCACCGGGATACCGCGGCCATTGTCTGTGATGGTCAGGCGGTTGCCCTCTTCCAGTATCATCTCGATGCGGTTGGCATGGCCTGCTACGGCCTCGTCC
Source organism: Alphaproteobacteria bacterium (assembly GCA_030431435.1). Taxonomy (GTDB): domain Bacteria; phylum Pseudomonadota; class Alphaproteobacteria; order Sphingomonadales; family Sphingomonadaceae; genus Alteraurantiacibacter. The sequence goes on from JAUIJI010000063.1 coordinate 4,967, forward strand.
ATCGCGTTGTCGAGCACTTCTGCGGCAAGGTGGTGCAGGGCGCGGTCGTCCGTGCCGCCGATATACATGCCGGGGCGCCGGCGGACGGGCTCAAGCCCCTCCAGCACCTCGATCGAGGAGGAATCATAGTCACCGCCGCCAGCGGGCGCATTTTCGAACAGGTCGTCGCTCATGCACCCGGTATAGGCTGCCGGATTCCGCGCGTTCAAGCGGGGCAGGCAAACTTATCCGCTATCCGCGATGCGGGATGCTGGAACTGGCCCTTCAGAACTGGCGCGGTGCCTCATCCACGATGCGCACCTCGCCATTGCCGACTTCGCGCACTTCGAAGGCGCGTTCGCCCACGCCGGTGCTGCGGAATCGGAATGCGCCGTCGATGCCGAGGAAGCCACCGGGATCGAGCATCCTGCCAGTCGGGAAGGCCGTGCCCGGTTCCCATTCACGCGCGACGCGCAGCGCCAGCAACACCGAATCATAGCCCAATGTGGCAATGCGATACGGCTGGGAGCCGAAGCGGCTTTCGTAGGAAGAGACGAACTGGCGGTATCGCGCATCTGACACGGCAGAGAACCACGCGCCTTCCATCGCGCCGGCGCGGGTCAGCGTGGTTTCGCCGCTCCACAATTCAGGACCGATAATGGAGGGCAGGGCATCGCCCGCTTCCTTGAGTTCGCCCGCCGCCATCGCCGCCAGACGCGCACCATCCGCGATCAGGACTGTATCGAAACCACCGCGATCGGACAGGCGGCTTGCGGCGCTGACGATCGAGGTGTTGCCCCGGTCATAGGTCTCGGCAGCGACCAGCGAGGCACCGCCGTCACTGACGGCGGCCTGGAGCGCGGCAGCGGCGCGCTGGCCATATTCACCATTGGGAACCAGCAGCGCGAAATTGCGCGCGCCCTGCGAAATGGCAAAGCTCACCGTGCGGTTGATCGACTGCTCCGGGATATGGCCCATCACGAAGACGTCAGGCTGTGCCACGCCGGCATCGTTGGAGAAGGTGATCATCGGGATGCCTGCCGGGCGTGCCTGCGCCAGAACGGCAGATACATTGTCCCTCTGCAGCGGTCCGAGGATCAGCGTGTTGCCGTCCTGGATCGCACGCGATGCGGCGCGGCCCGCTCCGGCCGAGGTATCATAGGTGGTGATGCGCAGGTTCTCGGCATTGGTATCGAGCAGCGCCATGGTGGTGGCATTCGCGATAGACTGGCCGACTTCTGCATTCGATCCGCTGAGCGGGACCAGCAGCGCCACGCGGTGGCGCCCCTCATCCTGCGGCAGGACGGTAGCATCCGGCCCCTGCGTCGGCGCGGTTACCGGACCGGTGGTCGTGGTCGGGCCATCGCTTCCGCCGGGGATGACCTGACAGGCGGCAAGGCCCACCGAAAGGAGGGCCACGGCCAAACCGCGCCTCAAAATGCCGAACATGCTTGCTGCCTCCGCTCAATCTGGTTCATGGAGCGCATGTGAACGACGCAACTCCATCCGAAAAACTGTCCAGTGGCCTCTATATAGTCGCCACCCCGATTGGCAATCTTGGCGATATCACTTTGCGGGCAAAGGATGTTCTGGAGCGGTGCGACGTCATCGCTTGCGAGGACACGCGCGTCACCGGCAAGCTGATGAAGCTGCTGGGCATTTCGAACAGGCTGTGGCGCTATGACGATCACGCTTCCACTGCCGACAGGCAGCGCCTGCTTGATGCAGCGCGCGCAGGGCCGGTTGCGCTGGTAAGCGATGCGGGCATGCCGCTGGTTTCCGATCCGGGATACAGGCTGGTGCGTGAGGCTCGCGAGGCTGACATCGCCATCACGGCATTGCCCGGTGCCAGTGCACCGCTGCTTGCACTGGCCATGTCGGGCCTGCCCAATGACCGCTTCCTGTTCGCCGGATTTTTGCCGCAGAAGGAAAAGGCGCGGGCAGATATGCTGGCAGAGCTTGCGTCAGTTCGCTCGACCCTGATCTTCTTCGACACTGCGCCGCGCCTTGCGAAGTCGCTCGCCGCGATTGCCGAAGTCTTGCCGGGGCGCGAAGTGTCCGTCGCGCGCGAACTCACCAAATTGCACGAGGAATGCCGCACTGGCAGCGCCGAGGAACTGCTGGCCCATTACGAGGCGCATCCGCCGAAGGGAGAGATCGTATTGCTAATCGGTCCTTCCGTTGACGCCGAGCCGGACGAAGTGGACGCGGATGCCTTGCTGTTGGAAGCGATGACGGATGCCAAGCCATCGCAAGCGGCAGGACAGGTCGCCAAGGCGACCGGCCTCGATCGCAAGATGCTTTATGCGCGGGCAATGGAACTCAAGGGCCAATGAAGCGGCAGATCGCCGAAGCCCGCGGTCGCAAGGGCGAGGCGAGGGCGGCTGCCTGGTTGCGCCTCAAGGGCTGGTCGATCCTCGATACCCGCGTGAAAACTCCGGTGGGCGAAGTGGATATCGTGGCGAAGCGCGGCGGTCTGGTGGCCTTCGTCGAGGTCAAATGGCGCAACAGGATTGCCGACCTTGACCATGCCATTGACGAATACCGTCTGCGCCGCGTGGCCGCCGCCGCCGAAGCGATCGCGCATAAGTACGCCAGAGAGGGCGAGGATCTGCGCGTTGACGTGATCCTGCTTGCGCCAAAGGCATTCCCTCGCCACATCACCAACGCCTGGCAGCCTTAGGGAAAGAATATGAGCCTCCGTGTCGCAGTCCAGATGGACCCCATCGAAAGCATCAACATTGCCGGGGATTCCAGCTTTGCGCTGATGCTGGCTGCGCAGGCGCGTGGGCATGAGGTCTGGCATTATGATGTTGCGACCATCGCCTATGACTGCGGGCGGATCACCTGCTGGGCCGCGCCGGTAAAAGTGCAAAAGGTTGCTGGAGAACACTTCACCAAGGGTGAATTGCGCAAGATTGACCTCGCCACGGATATCGATGTTGTGCTGATGCGGCAGGATCCACCCTTCCACCTTGGATATATTTCTTCCGCGCTGCTGCTTGATCGCCTCAAGGGCACAACGCTTGTTTCGAATGATCCACGCGAGGTGATCAACGCGCCTGAAAAGATGTACGTCCTCGATTACGCGCGCTTCATGCCGCCCACGCTGATTGCTCGGCAGCTGGATGATGTGCGCGAATTCCAGAAGCAGCATGGTGCCGTGGTGGTAAAGCCGCTGCACGGCAATGGGGGCAAGGCCATCTTCAAGGTCGATGCCGAAGGCACCAATCTTTCGGCATTGTTCGAAGTGTTCAACCAGACCTGGCCCGAACCGCACATGGTGCAGCCTTTCCTTCCTGAAGTGGCGAAGGGTGACAAGCGCATCGTACTCGTCGACGGGGAATTCGCAGGGGCAATCAACCGCAAGCCCGGCGAAGGTGAGTTCCGCTCCAACCTTGCGCAGGGGGGCTATGCCGAAGCGGCAACGCTCTCAGCCGAAGAGGAAGAGATTTGCGCTGCCATGGGGCCGGACCTCAAGCGACGCGGTCTCGTGTTCGTCGGGATTGATGTGATCGGTGGCAAGTGGCTCACCGAAATCAACGTGACATCACCCACCGGCATCGTTGCGATTGACGAGTATAACGGCACGGACACAGCCGGTCGCATCTGGGATGCGCTTGAGCGTCGCCATGCGGAAATGTCGGGAACCTCAAGTTAAGCTGAGCATTCGGGTATATCTCGTAACCCGGCCTTAACCACGCGCTTGCGCAGGATTGCATGGACCAGCTGATCATCGAAGCCATCCGCCAGGGCGGATATCTGGGCATTTTCCTGCTGATGGTACTGGAAAACGTGGTGCCGCCCGTGCCCAGCGAAGTCATCATGGGCATCGGCGGCCTGCTTGTGGAACGCGGTCATATGCAGTTCTGGCCGCTGCTGATAATCGGCACCGCAGGTACCGTTGCGGGCAACTACTTCTGGTACTGGCTGGGCGACAGCTGGGGTTACGAACGGCTCGAACCCTTCATCAACCGCTGGGGTCGCTGGCTGACGGTCGACTGGGAAGCGATCGTGCGAGCGCAGGTCTTCTTCATGAAGCACGGCCACTGGGTGGTCTTCGCGTTGCGCTTTTCGCCCTTCCTGCGAACCATCATCTCATTGCCGGCGGGCCTCGCCCACATGCCTAAGGGGCGTTTTCTCGCCTATACCTTTGCCGGCTCCGCGATCTGGAATGCCGCGCTGATCAAGGGCGGCGAATTCCTGGGTGGTTACCTGCAGGAATCGCAGCACCTTATCGCCTGGGGCATTTTCGGCATGATCGGCCTTTGCGTGGTGGGATATATCTGGCGGGTGATCACGTGGTCACCGCGTCCTGCCAAGGATGAGAGCGAGGACTAGTCCTTCTCGCGCGGATGGGCGTTGCGATAGGTGTCGAGCAGGGTGGCCGCATCCACTTTGGTGTAGATCTGCGTCGAGCCGAGGCTGGCATGGCCAAGGAGTTCCTGCAGGCTCCTCAGGTCCGCGCCCGCTCCGAGCAGGTGAGTGGCGAAGGAATGGCGTAGGGCATGCGGGGTGGCGCTATCGGGCAAGCCCAAGGCCTTCCTCGCATTGGCCATCGCCTTCTGCACCATGCCTTGTCCCAGCGGGCCGCCCTTCGCTCCGCGAAACAGCGCGCCTGACCGAGGCAGGGGCCAGGGGCACTGACGCGCGTAATCCGCCACGGCATCGCGCACGATCGGGATCAACGGCACCACACGCTGCTTGCCGCCCTTTCCGGTGACTGTGAGGGTATCGCCCAATGGCAAGTCCGAACCCTTCAGCGACAGCGCCTCGGCAATGCGCAGGCCTGCGCCATACATCAACAGCAGCACAGCCCGGTCGCGCGCGCCGATCCAGCCATCGCTGGCAAGCGCTTCGACCGTATCCGCCATATTCGTCACATCGTCTGGCGTAATGGGGCGGGGCAGGCCCTTCTTCACGCGCGGGCCTCGCAGACGCGGCGCGCTGGCGTCATCCTCGCCCAATTGCTCGCGGGCAAAGGCGAGGAAGCCCTTGAGCGCGGAAAGTTCGCGCGCGGTAGAGACATTGCCCAGCCCGTCATTGCGGCGCTGGGCCAGTTGCAGGCGCAGGGCTGCGGCATTCATGCTCGCGACCTCCTGCCAGCTTTCGGCGCCGGTGCTCTCCAGCAGGCGGTTGGCTGCGGCAAGATAGGCCCGCACGGTGTGCGGAGAACGGCGGCGGGCATTGGCAAGGTGATCGCCCCATGCTTCGAGCAGGTCTGCCTTGCTCATGCCGAAACCAGCCCGTCATGCACAAGGCGGGGCAGGATGGCATCAAGAAGCGGCATTCCCTGCGGAGCAATGGCGATATGGTCCCCTTTCCGGCTGACGAATCCGAGGTCTTCCAGCCTGGAAAGCTCCTCGAATTCAATCAATTGTTCGCCGCTCATGCCAAACCGCGCTGAAAGCCCGGCAAGGTCGATCCCTTCATGCAAGCGCAGCCCCATCAGCAAGGCTTCAGAAGCCTGCTCGCCAATAGGGATCGCAATTTCGCTCTGGTTGCCTGACCCGCGTTGCTCGACCGCCGCCAGCCAGTTTTCGGGCTTGCGATGCCGCTGGGTCGCCATCCCACCGCGCCGCCCATGCGCGCCGGGGCCGATGCCGACATAGTCGCGGTAACGCCAATAGGTCAGGTTGTGGCGGCTTTCATCACCCGGCCTCGCGTGGTTGCTGATCTCATAAGCCGGAAGGCCGGCTTGCGCGGTCAGGTCCTGGGTTAGTTCATACAGGTCCGCTGCCGCATCATCGTCCAGCGGCGCGAAATCGCCTTGCCGCACCATGGTGGCAAAGCGCGTGCCTTCCTCGATCGTGAGCTGGTAAAGCGAGAGGTGCGATGTGCCCAAAGACAGGGCCTGTCGCAGTTCGCGCTCCCACTCAACCGGATCATGGCCGGGCAGGGCATAAATGAGGTCGAATGAGACGCGCTTGAAGGCCTTCTGTGCCACTTCAAGCGCGTTCAGCCCCTCTTGGGTATCGTGCAATCGGCCCAGGAATCGCAGTTTCGCGTCATCCAGCGCTTGCAGCCCCAATGACGTGCGGTTGACCCCTGCCAGCGCCAAATCGGCAAATTTGCTCGCTTCGACCGAGGACGGATTGGCCTCGAGCGTGATTTCGATATCGGGCGCAAAACCCCACAATCTCTGCGCTTCATCAAGCATCGCGCCAACCAGCGAAGGCGGCATCAGCGACGGCGTTCCCCCGCCGAAAAACACCGATTCCAGCGTTTCTCCGCGTGCCAGTTCAGCCTCGGCCCGCATTTCCGCAAGCAGGGCAGCCTGCCAAAGCTCGACATCCACCTCATCCCGCACATGCGAGTTGAAATCGCAATAGGGGCACTTCTTCAGGCAGAATGGCCAGTGGATGTAGAGCGCGCGCGCCATGCGCTGATATTAGCCGCCGAACTGGTCCGCGACCAGCTTGTCAAAGGCGTCAGCCCGGTGGCTGATCTTGTGCTTCGCATCGGGATCGATCTCGGCGAAGGTTTGGGTGCCACCTTGCGGAATGAAAACAGGGTCATAGCCGAAGCCCTTCTCCCCGCGCGGTGGCCACGTGATCGTGCCATCCACCCGGCCTTCATAGACAGCGTATTCGCCGTCTGGCCAGGCGAGGGCGAGGACGCAGGAGAACCAAGCATCCCGCGGCGCGTCGGGGCCCCTGGCCTGCAACATGCCTTCAACCTTGCCCATCGCCATGAACCAGTCGCGACCCGGCTCACCTTCGAAATGCTGCCGCTCGGCCCAGTCGGCAGTGTAGACGCCCGGACGGCCATCCAGCGCGGCAACCGACAACCCGCTGTCATCGGCAAGGGCAGGCAAGCCGGAAGCCTCCGATGCGGCCCGCGCCTTGATCAGCGCGTTCTCGACGAAGGTGGTGCCGGTCTCGGGCGGTTCGGGAAGGCCCAGTGCCCCGGCGGAGATGCAATCCATGCCGTAAGGTGCCAGCAAGGCGGAAATCTCCTTGAGCTTTCCCGCGTTATGCGTGGCAATCACCAGCTTTCCCGAACCGATCTTGCGGGTCATTTCACAGCCTTTTCCTGTGCCGAGAAAATCTGGCCGCAACCGATATTGGCGAGGCGGAGAAGGCGCAGCAGGCCTTCCTCGTCATAGGTCGCGCCTTCTGCGGTGGCCTGAACCTCGGCGATCTGGCCGCCCTCGATCAGCACGAAATTGGCGTCGGCATCGGCGTCGCTGTCCTCGGGATAATCCAAATCAAGAACCGGCGTACCCTTGTATATCCCGCAGGAAATCGCGGCGATCTTGGAAGTGATCGGATCTTCCTTGATCTCGCCCGCTTCCATCAGCTTGTTGACCGCCATGCGCAGCGCTACCCACGCGCCGGAGATCGAGGCAGTGCGGGTGCCGCCATCGGCCTGGATCACATCGCAATCGAGGGTGATCTGCCGCTCACCCAGCTTTTCGAGGTCACATACAGCGCGCAGGGAACGGCCGATCAGGCGCTGGATTTCCTGTGTACGCCCTGACTGCTTGCCGCGAGCAGCTTCGCGACTGCCGCGCGTGTGCGTGGCACGGGGAAGCATCGAGTATTCACCCGTCACCCAGCCGGAACCCTTGTTGCGCAGCCACGGCGGCACCCGTTCTTCAACGCTGGCGGTGCACAGCACCCGCGTATCGCCGAAACTGATCAGGCAGCTGCCTTCTGCATGCTTGGTGAAGCCGGTTTCGATAGTGATGGCGCGCATTTCATCTGCGGCGCGGCCGGAAGGACGCATGGAATTCTCCAAAATGGTGACTCGATATTGCTTGCGCGGCCCTAGCGCCTAGATAAGGCCCTGTCATGGCCTCGCCTCCGATTACCGAACTGACAACCCGTGCACGCGACATTTTCCGCCTTGTGGTGGAGGATTACCTCGCGAGCGGGCAGCCGGTCGGATCGAAGACGCTGGCAAGCCATCGCGATGTAAACCTGTCGCCCGCTTCGATCCGCTCTGTATTGAGCGATCTGGAACAGCTGGGCCTTCTCGCCGCACCGCACACCAGCGCGGGGCGCATGCCGACGGAAATGGGCCTGCGGCTGTTTGTCGACGGGATGATGCAGGTGGCTGAACCGACGCGTGAAGAGCGCGCCGCCATCGAGGCGCAACTTGCCCGGCCCGGCCCGATCGAACAGGCGCTGGAGACGACGAGCGCGCTTCTGTCAAACCTGTCCGGTGCAGCAGGCATGGTGATGGTGCCCCAGCGTGAGGCACGGTTGAGCCAGATGAATATCGTCCCGCTCGATGCAAACCGTGCCCTGCTGGTGCTGGTGGGTGAGGACGGCCACGTGGAAAACCGTGTGCTCGACCTGCCCGAGGGAATCGGCCCCTCCGCCCTGCAGCAGGCGAGCAATTACGTTACCGCACGCCTCACTGGCCGTACCTTGCCCGAGGCGGTCAAGGCCATCGAAGGCGAGATAAGCCGCGGGGAAACGGCGCTCGATGAAGCGAGCCGCGATCTGGTCGCACGCGGGATCGTGACCTGGAGCGAAGATGCGGCACGGCGCAAGGTCCTTATCGTTCGCGGGCAGGCGAACCTGCTCGACGAAACGGCGCTTGGTGATATCGAGCGCGTCCGTTCGCTGATTGATGACCTTGAAAACAAGCAGTCGATTGCCGATCTGCTCGACAGCGCAAGGGAAGCGGAATCGACGCGCATCTTTATCGGTGCGGAAAACCGCCTGTTTGCGCTGTCCGGTTCCTCGGTTATCGCGTCCCCCTATCGTGATCGCGAGGGCAGGGTGGTAGGCGTTTTGGGGGTTATCGGACCGACGCGACTGAACTATGCGCGCGTCGTTCCCATGGTGGATTTTACAGCCCAGTCGCTGGGCAAGAGAATTGGATAGACAGACAAGCTGATGAGCGAACAAGACAACACAACCGACAACGGCCAGCAGCAGGACCCTGAAGTGGAAAAGGAACTCGAGGGCGTGCCCGAAGAATTCCTCGACGATGGCGAGGAGGAAGAGGGCGAGGGAAGCCTTGAGGATGCCCTGGCCCAGATGAAGGCGGAACTGGAAGAAGCCAAGCAGCAGGTGCTCTATGCCCGGGCGGACACGCAGAACGTGCGCCGCCGCCTCGAGAAGGAAAAGGACGAGGCGCGCGCTTATGCTGCGACCGGCTTTGCCCGCGACATCCTGTCTGTTGCAGACAACCTTGCACGCGCTATCGACGCGATTCCTGCCGAACTGCGCGAGGATGACAAGATGAAGGGCCTTGTCGCCGGTATCGAGGCAACCCAGCGCGAGCTGGACAAAGTATTCGGCCAGCATGGCATCAGCCGCATCGCCGCCATGGGCATGCCGCTCGATCCCAACCAGCATCAGGCGATGATGGAAATCCCCACCGATGATGCGGAAGCTGGCACGGTGATACAGGAGATGCAGAGCGGCTATATGATCAAGGACCGCCTGCTGCGCCCGGCCATGGTTGGAGTGGCGAAGAAGCCGGACTGATCGCTTAATTCCAGGCTCTTCCGGAACTGGTTTCATGGTCCGTTCGTAGGTTCTCCAACGGGGGCCACGAACGGAGATGAACCATGAAGACTTCGCGTATTCTGATTGCCCCCGCACTTGCTGCATCGGCTTTGGGCCTTGGTGCATGTGCCGATAACTATGCCGTTGAAGGTGGTCTGGCCGGCGCTGCTGCCGGTGCAGGTGTCGCCGCGCTTACGGGCGGCGATTTCGAGACCTTCGCCCTGGCTGGTGCGGCCGCAGGCGGGCTTGCAGGCTATTTCGTCGACAAGGACGATGATTGCGACGGCTACTACCGCGATGAATATCTAGACGATGACTGCTTCGGAACCCGCGGCTATCCGGTCGATCCGCGCTACTAAGCCGCAGTTTTCTCGCGATTGAGCATTTCGACGAGTTCATCGCTAGACCGCAGATCAGCAAACACCATGGCGAGGATGTGCAGCGTTGCTGCATGCTCCTCGTCAGAGAGTGCTGCATTGGCATCAGCTGCCATGATCACGCGGTAGTTGTTCTGCATCGCGTCGCGCGCGGTGCTCTCGCAGCAGCAATTGGTGAGCGTGCCGGATATGATCACCGTATCGATACTGCGATCCTCAAGGACCTGCGGTAATGTGCTGGTTCCGTGGGTGAAACCGCTGAACCGATGCTTGTCGACGATGATGTCACCGTCCGCGACGTCGAGCGTGTCCCACAGATCATGATAATGTGCGCCGGGGGTAAAGGCTGCACGGTGATCGGCTGCAGCAACACCCATGCGATCCCAGAAGACGGTCCATGCCGTGTCCCAGTCATCGGGCGTGGTATAACGCAGGAAGATGTTGAGCCCGCCTGCAGCACGCATCGCACGGCTGATGGCGTTGATCTGTTCCACCACGCCGCGCGCTGCGGGCACTTCAACTGGTGCACCTTCTTCCATGAAGCCGTTCTGCATATCCACGATCAGATGCGCAGAGCGGCGCGGATCGATTGACCCGAAGACGTTGCGGACCCCGCCACGTGCTGCTGCCAGCTTGTCGAGAATGGCATTGTGATCGACGTCATGCGGCATATTCAGCTCTCCCTGAATGGGGTGAAGGGCAATATTCCCCGATATTGCTCCAGTGGCGGCGCGCCTGCAACTTTCGCCCCTTCTCGAAGCATGAAGGCGTGCTTCACGATCTCTGCCTGCTGTTCGATGCCATAGCGGACCAATGTCCAGCCTGGTCTGAGGCTGTAGTCATAACGGCACCAGGGGTGGCGATTGAGGACGAGATACCAGTCTCCGCGAGTCTGGGTTTGCCAGACATGCGTCATCTCGTGGATGAAATGAGCCTGCAGATGCAGGGCAGAGCTGGCGAAATCGTCGCAATAGTTGTGGCCCTTCGGGTGGAAGTGCAGGTGCCCGCGCGGGGCCATTGTCACCTTGCGAGGCTGGAAAGGGAACCACTTGCGGCGGCGGATGGTGACCTTGGCGTAATCGATCGTGTCGCCGAAGACGCTGCGAGCAAGGGCAATTTCGCCCGGCGTCAATGATCGCTCACCGCCTGCCGGGCAAAAATATTCCAAGTCCGTCAAGCTTTACTCGCCCGGATCGTATTCTTCGCCGGGACCGAGCAGTACGACGGGGAAGCTGACCTTGTCTCCGCGCACGAAGCTGAGGGTCACTTCAAGTTCTCCGCCCGCTTCAAGGCCGTCCGGTAGGCCAAAAGCCATCACGTGCTTACCGCCCTGTTCGAACACCACGCTCTCACCGGCAGGGACATTGACCTGCAGCAGTTCCTGCATATCGACCTGACCACTCCATTCGGCCGTTTCGTGGAACAGCGCACTCTCGGCGCTTTCCACGTTTGCCGCGCGAAGCATCTGGTCTTCGGTGCCGTCGTTCGTGATGGTGAAATATACCGCCCCGGGGTTGCCTGATGCGGCCGGAATATTCATGCGGCCATCGGTAACGGAGATACCCTCCGGCGCTTCAGGTGCCGTCTCTTCCGGCACTTCCGGCTCACTGCCGCATGCAGCAAGGCCCAAAGACATAATGCCAGCGGCGCCGGCAATCAGGAACTTTTTCAATTGGGTTCTCCCCCGTGTGTGAATGGTGATGCATCCTAAGGCTGCAAAAAGGTGCTGCCAAGTCTCCACCGCATCCCTTGTCGGCACGAAATGCGCTCCTATATCGCGCCTCACAAGACTGATTTTCTGTAGAGTTGCCGACCGGTTTCGCCGTGGGACATGGGGAACCTCCAAGGCAGCGTCCAAATGTAAGGAAAGAGTGGGGAACCCATGAGCAAAGTTATCGGTATCGACCTTGGTACGACCAATTCCTGTGTCTCCGTCATGGATGGCGGCAAGCCCAAGGTGATCGAAAATTCCGAAGGCGCGCGTACGACGCCTTCCATCGTTGCCTTCACCAAGGATGGTGAACGCCTGATCGGCCAGCCTGCAAAGCGCCAGGCCGTGACCAATCCTGACAACACCCTGTTCGCGATCAAGCGCCTGATCGGCCGCCGTTTCGACGATCCGATGACCAAGAAGGACATGGAGCTCGTCCCCTACAACATCGTGAAGGGCAAGAATGGCGATGCGTGGGTGAACGCCGGCGGCGAAGACTATTCGCCCAGCCAGATTTCCGCTTTCATCTTGCAGAAGATGAAGGAAACCGCCGAGAGCTATCTCGGTGAAACCGTCACGCAGGCCGTGATCACGGTTCCCGCCTACTTCAACGACGCCCAGCGCCAGGCCACGAAGGACGCCGGCCAGATCGCCGGCCTTGAAGTGCTGCGCATCATCAACGAACCGACTGCGGCTGCGCTGGCCTATGGCATGGACAAGGAAGACGGCAAGACCATCGCCGTCTACGACCTTGGCGGCGGCACGTTCGACGTGTCTGTCCTCGAAATCGGTGACGGCGTGTTCGAAGTGAAGTCCACCAATGGTGACACCTTCCTTGGCGGTGAAGACTTCGACAGCGCGATCGTCGAATATCTGGCTGACCAGTTCAAGTCGAAGGAGAACATGGATCTCCGCACTGACAAGCTGGCGCTGCAGCGCCTCAAGGAAGCTGCGGAGAAGGCCAAGATCGAGCTGTCGAGCTCGGCCCAGACCGAAGTGAACCTGCCGTTCATCACTGCGCGCATGGAAGGTGGCTCGTCCACCCCGCTGCACCTGGTTGAAACGCTGACCCGCTCCAAGCTGGAACAGCTGGTCGGCGGCCTGATCAAGCGCACGCTCGATCCGTGCAAGAAGGCGCTGGAAGATGCCGGCGTCTCGAAGGACCAGATCGACGAGGTGATCCTTGTCGGCGGCATGACGCGCATGCCCAAGGTTCGCGAAGTCGTGGAGGAATTCTTCGGTGCCAAGCCGCACACCGGCGTGAACCCCGATGAAGTGGTCGCTATGGGTGCTGCCATCCAGGCAGGCGTGCTGCAGGGTGATGTGAAGGACGTGCTGCTTCTCGACGTGACCCCGCTTTCGCTGGGTATCGAGACGCTGGGTGGCGTGTTCACCCGCATGATCGACCGCAACACCACGATCCCGACCAAGAAGACGCAGACCTACTCCACCGCCGAGGACAACCAGAGCGCGGTGACGATTCGCGTGTTCCAGGGTGAACGTGAAATGGCTGCGGACAACAAGCTGCTCGGCCAGTTCGACCTTGTCGGCATTCCTTCCGCGCCCCGCGGCGTTCCGCAGATCGAGGTCACGTTCGATATCGATGCCAACGGCATCGTGAACGTGTCCGCGAAGGACAAGGGCACGGGCAAGGAGCAGACGATCAAGATCCAGGCATCGGGCGGTCTGTCGGATTCTGACATCGACCAGATGGTGCAGGATGCCGAGAAGTTCGCCGAGGAAGACAAGAAGCGTCGCGCCTCTGCCGAAGCGCGCAACCAGGCTGACAGCCTTGTCCACTCGACCGAGAAGCAGCTGGAAGAAAACGGCGACAAGGTTGATGCCGACACCAAGGCTGCTGTCGAGACCGCGCTTGCCGAAACCAAGACTGCGCTGGAAGGCGACGATGTCGATGCGATCACCGCAAAGGCACAGGCGCTGACCGAAGCGGCCATGAAGATGGGCCAGCAGATTTACGAGAAGGAGCAGGCCGCAGGCGCTCCTGAAGGTGAAGCAGCTGACGCAAGCTCCTCGTCTGATGATGAGGAAGTTGTCGACGCCGAATTTTCCGAGGTCGACGAAGACGCCGGAGCGGACGAAGAGAGCAAGGCTTAATCCGATGCCCCCTGCTGCGCTCACCCTGAGCTTGTTAAAGGGTCGGCGGGGCGGGGGGCGTCGACAGGCAC
>JAUIJI010000064.1 GCA_030431435.1 Alphaproteobacteria bacterium
TTTTCTCGATGGTCGCCGCCTGCTGACATTCCGGCTAGCGCTCACACTATCGGTCATGTTGGTGGGCTGGTCGTTCTATCTGCGGATCTACTGGGACCTGGTAAACTGGCACTCGCCCCAAACTCGGGCCGACTTTTATGAATTCCTACCCATGCTGCTTGGCTGGACGGCGGTCTTTGCCGCAATACCGCTGGTCGCAGCCATTCGACCATGCCGCGCGACCTTGCTCTGTCTCGCCGGTTTGACGCTCTACGGCACTTACGAAATGGTAGCCGCCATACCCACCATGCGCGCCCATCTCGGGCCGCATGGCTATTTGCGCTGGGACCTGGTGCGCGCCAGTTTCGCTTTTCTGGTTTTACTCTATGCCGCGTGGGCAATCGTGATGTCCGCAAGGCTGGCAAGTCGCGGCGCATCGCATCCTGATCCGCAAGTGCTCGATTGAACCATGCGGATGCGCTCCTGCCTGCTTGTGCTGCTCGCCAGCCTCGCCTTGACCGGCCAAGCCAACGCCCAAGCCTATCAGTGCACCATCCCCAGCGCGCCGCAGTCCGTTCCGCAGGTCGAGCAGGACGGGCCGACACGGCAGATGCCGGTCAATGGCTATACGCTGGCGCTGAGCTGGAGCCCGGAGTTTTGCCGCAACCGCGCTGACAATCCGCGCAACGCCCGCCAGTGCTCGGGCCGCGAGGGGCGCTTCGGCTTTATCGTCCACGGACTCTGGCCCAACGGTCGAGGCAATGCCTACCCGCAATGGTGCCCCACCCGCCGCACGCTCGATCCGGCGACCATCCGCCAGTCCATGTGCATGACGCCTGATGCGCGCCTGCTCGCCCACGAATGGGCCAAGCACGGCAGCTGCATGGTCACGCGGCCCGAAAGCTATTTCCGCGTCACGCAAGTGCTGTGGAACTCGCTGCGCTGGCCCGATTTTGACCGCATCTCGCGCCGCGAAGGCCTCACCGCAGGCGATATCCGCGAAGCCTTTGCCGAAGCCAACCCGCATTGGGAGACCGAACATATCGGCGTCCGCCTGAATGAACGCGGCTGGCTGCGCGAACTGCGGCTGTGCTATGCGCGCGACTTCAAACCCACGCGCTGTACGCCAAACCAGTATGGCGCGGATGATACCGAAGCGGCGAGCATCTGGCGGGGTTTGTGATCGCAACGAAGTCGCTGTTCTGCATCACACGAAGACACAAAGGCACGAAGAAGGCTCTCGGCCCGCACAAACCTCTTGGTGTCTTTGTGTGAGTAAATCTGGCTGCGCCGCTACCTCCGCCCGGCAAAGAACCCTCGCAGCAGGTCCGCCGCCTCGGCCTCACCGATGCCCGTATAGACTTCGGGCCGGTGGTGGCATTGCGCCTGTTCAAACACGCGCGCGCCATGTTCCACTCCGCCGCCCTTGGGATCGCTGGCAGCATAGGTGAGCGATGCCAGACGCGCGTGGGCGATGGCTCCGGCGCACATGGCGCAAGGCTCCAGCGTCACGAACAGCGCGCAGCCTTCCAGCCGCTCGCTCCCCAGCGCCTCTGCCGCGCGGCGAATCGCCACGACTTCAGCATGGGCGGTGGGATCACTGCTGGTGCGGGTGAGGTTGTGGCCTTCGCCGATGATCGCGCCGTGCTTGACCACCACCGCGCCAACGGGCACTTCGCCTGCCTCGGCGGCCATTCGCGCCAGTTCCAGCGCGCGCTGCATGGGTTCGGGGGTGGGCCAGCGGGTCATCGCCGCTGGCGCTAGGCCATCGAAAAGCGCTCGGCAATGCGCCATTTTCTTGACGGGCCGCAGCCCCCCATGTATGCGCGCGCCTTTCCCAGCTAAATGCTGATTCACAATAACCCGTTTTGAACGAGAGAATTCGCCATGTCGCGCATTTGCGAACTTACCGGCAAGGGCCGCCAGGTCGGCAACAATGTCAGCCACGCCAACAACAAGACCAAGCGCGTCTTCCTGCCCAATCTGCAGAACGTCACGCTGATCAGCGAGAAGCTGGACCGCAGCTTCAAGTTCCGCGTGTCCACGCAGGGCCTGCGCTCGGTGGAGCACAATGGCGGTCTCGACAACTGGCTGCTGAAGACCAGGGACGACAAGCTTTCTGCCAATGCGCAGAAGGTGAAGCGTGAGCTGAAGAAGGCCATCGCTGCCGCTTGATCGGCGCGGGCCATCCGGCTAGCAAGCGAATCAGGGCGCTGAGGCTTCGTCCCGGCGCCCTTTTTCGTGCACGCCTTCCGCGCGTGGTGGAGGCGTGAAGCGCAGTTTCGCCAGCAGGCTGCGCTGGAACACCGAGATATTGTCATCCGATGCCAGCCACACGGTGACGGAGCCATCATCGCGCGGGTCAATCGCGATCGCCTCGTAATTCTCGCGCGGCAGGATATCCTCGATCTGCACCAGCGGGGTTACCGGCCAGGGTTCGCCATCGGCAAGATCTGCCGGATCGGCGATTGCGATCATCGCTTCGAACACCGGATTGGCCAGTGCCACGCGGCGCAGGATGATGAGAACACGGCCATCAGGCAGTTGGGCCATGTCGGTCGGGCTGTAGCCTTCGGGATAGCCGCCGACGAAATATCGATAATCCGCGCCTTCGACCGGGTCCCCGTCGAGCAGGTATATTTCGCCTTGCGATTCGCGCAGCAGCAGGAACTCGCCGCTTGCCAGCCGTGCCATCGCCTCGATCCCGCCGTTCTCGCTCCAGTCCTGCGCGACGGCAGGCTCGATGAAGCCATCGGGCTCGCCATCACTGGCGTAGCGATAGATCGTATGGTGGAATTCATAGCCGACCCAGAAACGGCCTGACGCGTGATCATATGTCACTGATTCGATGTCGAACAGCTTGTCCATGGCGATGCCGGTGGGGAACAAGCGGCGCATGGAGGACCGGCTGGCGGCATCGGATGCAAGATCGGGGCGCGGCAGCGTGAGCAGCCAGCCGCGATCGGAAAACAGCCGGATGGCGGCAGCATCATCGAGCAGCCCCATCGCCGAATAGCCGCCGAATCGCTCGCCTTTGCCGGTGAGCCGCCACAGTCCCTCTACGGTGAAGCCCGCATCCTCGCCGCTCGCGAAGGGCAGCGGGGTGATCGTGATGGCGGAAGAGTTGCGGTCCGTTACCGGCGTGCGCAGCCATGTGCCGGGGGCCAGCGCCAGCATCAGCAAAGCCAGCGCGAACAGTCGCCAGCCACGGCTGTGGATCGAGGGGATGCGCAAGCCTGCGCTCAGGGCATGGGGCCGGTGAACAGCAGCGGATCAAGCCGCGCATCGCGCCACTTGATGCTCCAGTGCAGATGCGGCCCGGTGGCGCGCCCGGACGAGCCGATATGGCCCAGCAACTGCCCCTGTTCGACTACGTCACCTTCCTTCACTGCTATGTCCGACAAGTGCAGGAATGCCGAATTGAGGCCGTGGCCATGGTCGATGATCAGGAGGTAGCCTTCGAGGCTGAAGGGCCTGTCGGTTGCCAGCGTCACCACCCCGCCAGCTGGCGCGACGAAGGGATCGCCGCTGCCGCCCGTGGCGATATCGATGCCCGAATGATAGCTGCCAGGCTCGCCGCGATAGATGCGCTGCGAGCCGAAGCGGCCCGAAATGCGGCCCGTCAGTGGCCAGATGAAATCCTCTTCCCACCCGGTTGCAGGCGCATCCTGCGTGCGCGCGGCGTTGATCTGCGCCAGCTCGGGGCGGCGGCGCTCCATGAAGGAGGCGCTCGCCCCGCCGGCACGGCGCGCCACGTTGACGTGTTCGATATTCCAGTTGCGCGGGGAGATCACCACGGGGGTGGCGATGGTCGAGCCGTCTGCCATGGTGGCGACGAATTCGTCCTGTCCGCCCGCATCGCGGTCAAAGGCAGCGAAGAATACGCCGTCTTCATCGAGCACCAGCGCCTGTTCGCCCAGCCTGGCGCTGACTGCTCCTGTAGGAGCAAGGCCGCGGACCCAGCCGCCTTGCGTCAATTCGCCCATGACGTGGAACTGGCTGCGCGGGGCAGGCTCGCTTGCCGCAGGGGCAGCAGGCTGGGCATTCTCCTCAGCGCTGGCGGAAGTGGCCGATGTGGCTGCGTAGCCGCCCGCCAGCAGCAAGCCACAAATCGGGATAGCTGCAAGCGCGACCCGCTTCATTCAGCCCTCCAGCGAGCGCCGGGTGGACAATTCGCACGAGGCATAGGCCTCCTGGCGTTCCACGCTCCAGTACATCAGTTCATCAAGCGCGATCGGTTCACCCGATACGGCGCAGAGCACGTAATGACCCGGGCGGATCACGCGGAAGCCGTTGGGCCCGTAAATCAGCGTGGCGGGTTCGTCAGAAGAGGACATCAACATGGGGCGCTTCCTATCAACGGGGCGGCGTTATAGCAATTTCGGCCTAGAGCAGTTTTGGCTGGCCGGATTCGGGCGGCTTCGGCCTGGGCACGGATTTCTTTTGCGCGCCGCCGGGCACCACCTGCAATTCGCCATCGGCAAAACGGATAGCAAGCGAAGCCTTTCCCTGCGCTGAAGCACGGCTTGTCACCGCCTTGCCTTCAGCGTCGAGCACCATGGCATAACCGCGCGCGAGCGGCTTTTCCGGATGCAGTTGCTCGGCAAGGCGCGCGAGCGAGGCGAGTTGCTGGCGCTTGTCGGCAATCGGGCGGGTGACGAGCGCTGGGTTGAGCCGCACCCCCGCCAGCCGCGACTGTGCTTCGCGGAAATTGCGCGTCAGGACGGCGGGAGACAGGCGCAGTTGCGCGAGCCGCTCTCGACCATAAGAAGCCTTGTCCAGCAGACCACGACGCAGGCGTTCGGACAGATCGTCAAGCTTCTGCGCCTGCGGCTGCAGCAGCTGGTCGGGCTTCGGCAGGCGTTGCGCGCGCGCGTCCAGCCGTTCCCGGCCCAATTGCACCGGACGCATCGCCGTGCGGCGCTGGCGCAGGCCAAGGTCATCAAGCGTATTGGCAAGATCACTGCGCACCGGCACCGCCATCTCGGCCGCAGCCGTGGGTGTGGGCGCGCGCTGGTCCGCCGCGAAATCGCACAGGGTTGTGTCCGTCTCGTGACCGACCGCGCTGATCGTCGGGATGGGCGATTCGGCCACCGCGCGGACCACCACTTCCTCGTTGAAGGCCCACAGATCCTCGATCGAGCCGCCACCGCGCGCCACGATCAGCAGGTCCGGCCGCTCGCCCTCTGGCATCGCGCCAAACCCGCGCACCGCCGCCGCCACCTGCTCTGCCGCGCCTTGCCCCTGCACCAGCACGGGCCAGACAAGGACATGGCTTGGAAAGCGATCCGCCAACCGGTGGAGGATATCGCGGATCACCGCGCCGGTGGGCGATGTCACCACGCCGATGGTGCGCGGGATGAAGGGCAGGCGGCGCTTGCGCTCGGGCGCGAACAGGCCCTCTGCCTCGAAGCGCCTGCGGTTCTTCTCCAGCAGGGCGAGCAGCGCGCCCTCGCCGGCGATCTCCATGCTCTCCATCACGATCTGGTATTTCGAGCGCCCGGGATAGGTGGTGATCTTGCCGCTCGCGACCACCTCGATCCCGTCTTCCGGCACGAAGGACAGGCGTTGCGTGGTGCCGCGCCACATCACCGCATCGATCACCGCCTTCTCGTCCTTCAGGCTGGCGTAGAGATGGCCCGACGCCGCCCGTTTCACGCCCGAAAGCTCGCCGCGCAGTTTCACATAGCCGAAGCGGTCCTCCACCGTGCGCTTCAGCGCCTGCGAAATCTCGGTGATGGTCAGCGCGGCGGAATTGTCCCCGGCGCTCTCCTTGGCTACCAGCCCATCTCTTGCGGAATCGGAATCGGAGTTAGGACCGGGCATGAATATCCTCTTGCTGGGATCGGGCGGACGCGAACATGCGCTGAGCTGGAAGCTGGCGCAATCCCGTGTGATCGCCAAAGAGGGCGGAAAGCTCTTCGCATCCCCCGGAAATCCGGGAATCGCAGACCATGCCGAATGTTTCGACATGGACGTGACTGACCATGACCTGGTGATCGCCTTTTGCGAGCAGGAGCAGATCGGCCTGGTCGTGATCGGCCCCGAAGCCCCGCTGGTCGATGGCCTCGCCGATTCGCTGCGCGGCGAGGGGTTCGCCGTCTTCGGCCCGAGCAAGGCCGCCGCCCAGCTCGAAGGCAGCAAGGCCTTCACCAAGGAACTGTGCGACCGCGCCAATATCCCCACCGCCGGATATGTGCGCACCACCTCGCTGGAACAGGCGAAGGCGGCGCTGGCCGGTTTCAAGCCGCCCTATGTCCTCAAGGCTGACGGGCTTGCGGCAGGCAAGGGCGTGGTGATCCCCGAAACGCTGGAAGAAGCCGAGGAAGCGCTGGCAGACATGTTCGGCGGCCAGTTCGGGGAAGCGGGCGCGGAAGTGGTGATCGAGGAGTTCATGGAAGGCGAGGAAGCGAGCTTCTTCGCCCTTACCGATGGTGCCAGCATCGTCGCTTTCGGCACCGCGCAGGATCACAAGCGCGTGGGCGATGGCGATACCGGCCCCAACACCGGCGGCATGGGCGCTTACAGCCCTGCGCCCATCATCACGCCCGAGCTGCGCGCCGCAGTGATGCAGAAGATCATCACTCCCACCGTGCGCCAGCTGGCAGACGAGGGCACGCCCTATTCCGGGGTGCTCTATGCCGGGCTGATGCTGACTGACGAAGGCCCCAAGCTGGTGGAATACAACTGCCGCTTCGGCGATCCCGAATGCCAAGTGCTGATGATGCGGCTGGAGGAAGACCTTGCCGATTACATGCTCGCCTGCGCGCGCAACTCGCTCGGCACCATGGAGCGCCCGCGCTTTTCGACTGACACCGCCATGACCGTGGTGATGGCCGCGAAAGGCTATCCCGGCACGCCCGAAAAGGGCGGCATGATCGCGCTTGGCGATGCCGAGGCCGATGGTGCCAAGGTCTTTCACGCGGGCACGGTGCTGGATGAAGAAGGCGTGCTGCGCGCCAATGGCGGGCGGGTGCTGAACGTCACGGCGCGCGGCACCGACATCAAGGCCGCGCAGGACGCAACTTATGCAGCGGTGAAGAAGGTCGATTTCGAAAGTGGCTACTACCGCAGCGATATCGGCTGGCGGGAAGTGGCGCGGGGGTGATTGAGGGCCGCCTTGATTAAGCGGCCCTCAACTTCGAAGGTCTTGCTATCAGAAGCACTGATAGCGGTCCCGGATGTGGTCATTGTAATAAGTCCCATGGGAAGAGGCGTTACAAAGACCCTCCCACACTCGTAGAGGCACCCCACAGAAGTCGTAGGGATGGCCACTCACGAATGTGAGTGTCATACGCATTGTGGCCGTATCATACTGGCCGCCAAGAAGCGCCGACGACGAGAAAGTCTCAGACAACAGCATCTTATTCCCAGTCTGGGCGCTTGATGCGTTCACGTTCAGTGATGTCTGGATAGCGCTCTGCATATTTTTCGGTCACGAAGCGACCGGTTTTCGAACTGCGGTGCGCCGTCTGGCGCGGTACTTTCTGTGCCATGAATCTAATCCTCATGTTCAACGAGGCCTTGACCGACACGGTATACGTCCGCAATCTGCGCACGCTGTTGGTAGCAGCCGTATCGCACCGGGCGGCCTCTGGACTGCCCCGGCGAACGAAAGAGCCGGGCCTCTTTCGAGGGGTCCGGTTTTTCGTTGTCCAGCTAAAGGGTGAATCAACACGACAAAGGGCGCAAGGGGCATAGCCCTGTGGAAATCGCAAAAATTGTGATTCAGCTTCAGCGTTTGACTTGTTAAGGTCTGGGACTCGCCGATCTCCCTAGGCTTGCGCGCTTGGCAAGAGCCTAAATGTCTTCCGTGGAAAACGCGCCTTATCCACAGGGGTCACTCGGAATTGTGTCGATTCGGCAAGGATTCTCACCAGCTTTATCCAGCAAAATCCGCACAAAAACGTCCGATCAGCATCCGAGTCGAATCAAAAATGGTCTCTGCGTTGACCAGATTGAAGCTGATCGAATCGGGTGATTCTTTTTGCCCCACTTTCCTACACCCGCCTCCACACTCCATCACCGGCGCAAATGAAAACCCGCCCGGCCCTTCTCTGCATGCCTGTTTCAGCGCGCAGATCGGGCGGGCGGGTTTTTCGCATCAGGACCGTGTTCCATGTGTTCCACGCTTTGAAAACAAAGCGGAAAATGGAACGCGCAAGATCAGCCTCAACCCAGCTTGGCTTCGATCAGCTTGGCGAGGTCCTCTTCTGCGCGCGCGCCATAGTGGCTGATGATTTCAGCAGCAGCGATGGCACCCATCCTGAGGCAGGTTTCGAGCGGCGCGTCCTTCACGTAACCGGCGAGGAAGCCCGCCGCGAACAGATCGCCTGCGCCCGTGGTGTCGACAACTTCGTCAACCGGCTCGGCAGCCACGGCAGCGCGCGCTCCGCCGGAGAGGGCGACCGCGCCCTTCTCGCTGCGGGTGACAACCAGCGTGGGCACCTTGTCCTGCAATGCGGCGATACCGGCTTCGAAATCATCCTCGCCGGTGATCGCGCCCAGTTCCACCTCGTTGGCAAACAGGATGTCGATCAGCCCGTCATTGATGAGCGCGCGGAAATCATCGCCATAGCGATCGATCACGAAGGCATCGGACAGGGTGAAGGCGACCCTGCGGCCCGCCTGCTTGGCAGTCTCGATGGCGCGGCGCATGGCTGCGCGCGGCTCTTCGGGATCCCACAGATAGCCTTCGAGGTAGAGGATCTTTGCGCCGCCGATCGCCTCTTCATCAAGCGCGGCGGCGGGCAGGAACTGCGACGCGCCGAGGAAGGTGTTCATCGTGCGCTGGCCATCGGGCGTCACGAAGATCAGGCAGCGCGCCGTGGGCGGTTCGCCTTCGCGCGCAGGCGTATCATAGTCGATGCCGACGGCGCGGATATCATGGGCGAAGACGCCGCCGAGCTGGTCTGCCGCGACCTGGCCCACGAAGGCGCATTGTGCACCCAGCGCGGAAAGGCCTGCCAGCGTATTGGCCGCCGAACCGCCGCTGATTTCGCGCGCAGGGCCCATCGCGTCATACAGAGCGGTCGCCTGGTCCGCGTCGATCAGTGTCATGCCACCCTTGGGCATACCCAGCTCGTCGATCAGTTCGTCGGAGCAGGAGGACACTACATCGACAATAGCGTTACCGATGGCGATTACATCATAGCGTGGTTCAGACATGGAATTCCCTGTGTGGTGGAGCATTTCTCTCTGCCATTGACTTGGACGTTGCCACCAGCAATCGCAAGGACGAATGAGAACCATCCTCTCCAGCTTCATGCGCGCATTGGGCCAGTTGGGCGATCGGACGGTGCTGCGCATTCTTGCCAAGAGCGTGGGCGTGACGATCATTGCCTTCGTCGTGGTGGCAACGGCGGGCTGGTATGCCTTCGATGCCGTTCTGGCATGGCTGGGGCTGGGCGATACGCTGTTTGCAGGCGCTGGTGGCTTGCGGCAGCTCGCCTCGCTGCTGCTGGCGCTGACCGGCCTGTGGCTGGTGTGGCGCGTTGTCGCTATGGCGGTGATCCAGTTCTATGCCGAGGACGTGGTGCGCGCGGTGGAAGAGCGGCATTACCCGCAAGCCGCCAGCGCGGCACGCGACCTCGATACCGGCGAACAGATCCGCGCGGCGCTGGGCGGTGCCGGGCGCGCGCTGGTGGCGAACCTCATCGCCTTGCCCTTTGCGCTGGCGCTGCTGTTCACCGGTTTTGGCACCGCGCTCCTCTTCTGGGCGGTGAACGCCGTGCTGATCGGGCGCGAGATGCAGGACATGGTGTGGCTGCGCCACGCGCCCGCCGGAACCCGGAAAGCCGCGGAACTCTCCCCCGTCTCGCGCGTAGAGCGGTTTGCACTGGGCGGCGTTGTGGCGGCCCTTCTGGCGCTGCCCTTCGTCAATTTCCTCGCCCCGGTGCTGGGCGCGGCGAGCGCGACCCATCTTGTCCACCGCAAGCAGGAGTCATGATTTGAGGCTGGTCGTAACCCTTGGCACGGCATTGCTGCTGTCGGCCTGTGCATCCACGCCGCAGCCGACGCAGCCCGCGCCGCCGCCGCCGCGTCCGCCTGCACAGTCGCAAGCGGTGCCGCCCAGTGCTCCGCCTCCGCCACCTGTGGAGGGCTTTCGCACGCCCGAAATCATGCAAGGCCCCGGCCTGTCAGGGGTGATCCGCGAAGGGGCGCGCTCGCTCATCTCGCAGTTCGGCCAGCCGCGGCTGGATGTGGCGGAAGGCGACATGCGCAAGCTGCAATTTGCCTCGCAGGCCTGCGTGATGGACATTTTCCTCTACCCCCTGCGCCCCGATGCCGAGCCGGTTGCGACATGGATCGAAACGCGGCGGGCGAGTGACGGGGCAGAGGTGGATCGCCTCGCCTGCATGCAGGCCTTGCGGCAGGCGGGCTGACGATCCCGGCCAGGGTAACCCGAATTTAAGCCTATTGCGGCAAGAATGCGCCCCGAACGAGGGAACGAAGCGATAGACATGACTGCGCATTTTGCCGATTTCACCCGCCAGGCTGCCGCCGATGGCGTCATTTCCGAAGAGGAAGTCCTCTCCCTGCGCCAGGCCGGCTGGGCAGACGGGCACATCCTGCGCGAGGAAGCGGAAGCGATCTTCGCCCTGCAACACGCGCTAACCGCGCCCACCGAAACGTGGAGCGATTTCTTCGTCGAGGCTTTGCGCACCTATGTCCTCAACGGCTCCGAACCGCGCGGCTATGCCAGCGAGGAAGAAGCCGAATGGCTCATTCGCATGGTCGAGGCAGACGGCAAGGTCTGCTCGATGACCGAATTCGAATTGCTGGTGCAGGTGATCGAAAAGGGCAGCAATGTGCCCGAAAAGCTCAAGGCCTATGTGCTCGAGACGCTGGAGCGAGAAGTGCTGACTGGAACCGGCCCCACCCGCTGCGGCGGTGAGTTGTCGGATACGCATGTCAGCCAGGCGGAAGCGAATATCCTGCGCCGCGTGGTGTTCGGGACGGCCAGCGATCGCCCTGGCGCTGTCAGCCTGCGCGAGGCGGAAATGCTCTTCCGCTTGAAGGATGCCACGCTGGAAGATGCCAACCATCCGGAGTTCAAGCGTATTTTCGTGCAGGGTGTGGGCAATTACCTGCTCGGCTTCGCGAGCGAGAGCGCCCATGTGGACCGCGAGCGCATGCTCGAATTGGAAACCTTCATAGCCGACAACAAGGCCGATATGGGCCGTTTCATGGGCCAGATGGCCAAGTCTGCGCCCAATGCCTTCGGCATCGTCTTCGGCAAGAAGCAGCCCGCTGCGCCGACGCGTGAGGACAAGGTGGCCGAAGCTGCCGAGTTCACGCCTTACGAGCAGGAATGGCTCGATGCGCAGATGAACGCCAACGGCCAGATCGATTCCTATGACAAGGCGCTGCTGGAATTCCTCGCCGAGGAAACCGGCGAGGCGTAAATCCTAGCCTAGCTGCCTGAAATCATTGGCGATAAGCTTCTGCCAACGCTTCTGGCGTTGGGTATAGAAGAAGCGTGCAAAGGCGCAGGCCAGCGGCGTCAGCAGGCCCGCCTCGATCTCCACACGGTCGGTATAGCGCGTGCCGTCGCCTTCAGGCTCGATCACCATCATGTGATCCCACTTGCTGATCGCTCCGCCACGCCCGTTGTCACGCAAGCGGTAACCCGAGGGCTGTTCTGGCTGGTATTCAATGCCGATCACCTGCTCGCCCACCGGAAGGACGCCGAAAGCGCGCAACTGGGCACGATATTCGCGGTGCTCCCATTGCTCCGGCCAGTCGCCATCGCGGGGGACAAAGGTGAGGATGGGCTTCGCCGCATAAAGCAGCACCGCAGGCCGTTGGACCTGCTCCCACACTTTCTCGGGCGGGAGGGCAAAGTGGCTGGAAACCGTGACCAGCCCCATGGCTTCAGACCATGAAGCTTTCGCCGCAGCCGCACGCGCCCTTGGCATTGGGGTTTTCGAACACGAAACCGGCGGTGAAGTCATCCTCCACCCAGTCCATCGTGCTGCCGATCAGGTAGAGCACCGAAGCACCGTCGATATAGAAAGTGCCGCCCGGCGTTTCGATCTTCTCGTCGAACGCGTCTTCCTCGCTCACGAAATCGACCGAATAGGCAAGGCCCGAACAGCCGCGACGCGGGGTCGACAGCTTCACGCCGATGGCATCCTCGGGGGCCTTGGCCATGAGGTCTGCCACGCGCTGCTCGGCAGCGGGCGTGAGGATCACGGCAGCCTTCGGGGCGGGGCGTTTGGTGGTGGTGTCAGTCATATCACAGCATCCCGAGCTCGAGGCGGGCCTCGTCGCTCATCTTGGACGGGTCCCACGGCGGGTCCCAGGTCACGTTCACTTCGGCATCGCGCACGCCGGGGATCGATCCGACACGCAGTTCGATCTCGCCCGGCATCGTCTCGGCGACCGGGCAATGCGGCGTGGTCAGCGTCATGGTGACGGCAACGTCAGCCTCATCCGACACTTCGACGCCGTAGATCAGTCCGAGGTCATAGATATTCACCGGGATTTCCGGGTCATAGATGTCCTTCAGCGCCTCGATCACCGATTCGTACAGCTCCCCGCCCGGCTCGCCAGCACTCACGCCTTCAGGCTTCTTCTGCAGGAAGCCTTCGAGGTAGTCGCGCTTGCGCTCCAGCTTCTCCGACGCGGATTCTTCCGCATCGGCCACCTTGGCGCGCTGCGGCTTGTCGACCGCATCGACAACCTCGGCATTGGGCGGCGGGGCTGCCACGAAATCTGTCTTTTCCTCTGGCTTGTTCATCAGCCGAAAATCCTCTTGGTGCGTTCAATGCCGCGAATGAGCGCGGCGACATCGGCCTCGTCGCTGTAGAGGCCGAAACTGGCGCGGGCCGTGGCCGGCACGCCAAGGTGTTCCATCAGCGGCTGGGCGCAGTGGTGCCCGGCACGGATGGCGACGTTTTCCTCGTCCAATATGGTGCCGAGGTCGTGCGGGTGAATACCGTCGATCAGGAAACTGACGATCCCTGCGGCATCTTCCGGCCCGAACAGGGTAACATCGTTCATGCGGCCCAGCGCATCGCGCATCTGTGCCACAAGAGCGGTTTCGTGGGCATGAATGGCATCGAGCCCGATGGCCGAAACATAATCGCACGCCGCAGCAAAGGCCACCGCCTCGGTAATTGCGGGCGTGCCTGCCTCGAACCGCTGCGGCGGCGGAGCATAGGTCGTGCCGTCAAAGCTGACCTTGTCGATCATCGCGCCGCCACCCTGGTATGGCGGCATGTCGCCAAGGATCTCGCCACGCGCCCACAGCGCGCCAATGGCAGTGGGGCCATAGAGCTTGTGTGCGCTGAAGGCATAGAAATCGCAGCCCAGCGCCGCGACATCGACAGGAAGGCGCGGCACGGCCTGGCAGCCATCGATCAGGATCTTCGCGCCGACAGAATGCGCCAACTTCACCGCCCGCTCCACATCGAGCACCGAGCCGAGCACATTGGAGACATGCGCCAGCGCCACCAGCTTGTGTGCGGGCGTGAGCATGGCTTCTGCGGCGTCGAGATCGATCCGGCCGTCCCCGGTGATCGGGCAGATATCGATGGCCGCGCCCTTGCGCTCCGCCAGCATCTGCCATGGCACAATGTTGGAATGATGCTCCAACTGCGAGAGCAAAATGCGGTCGCCCGCGCCGATGTTCACATCGCCCCAGGTCGCGGCGACAAGGTTGATCGCCTCTGTCGCGCCGCGGGTGAAGACCAGTTCGTCCTCCCTGCCGCCAACGAAAGCAGCGACAGTGCGGCGCGCAGCCTCGTAAGCCAGCGTCATTTCCGCGCTGCGAGCGTAAACCCCGCGATGGACGGTGGCATAATCGACACCCAGCGCGCGGGTCATCGCATCGATCACCGCTTGCGGCTTCTGCGCCGTGGCGGCGGAATCGAGATAATGCCACGCGTCACCCGAAGCCGATGTCAGGCCAGGAAAATCGCCCTTGCGGGCCAGCAGGGGGGCTTCTGTTACGGACATAGCGCCGTCGTCCATTCGCTGCTGCCGCTGCGCGCGCAACGCTGGCGCACACCGGCGTTGGTAACACGCAGGTCTTCACCGACCTGCTCGACAACCACCCGCCACTGCATGGCCCTTACAGAATCGTCTTCCAGCCCTTCTGCCGAGAACAGCAGGAGCTGGTCGCCCGCATCGCCGGGATAATCACCGAACTGTTGCTGGCTGGGACTGCTGCGGCCGACAGTGCCGAGGAAATAGGCGGCCACCGCATCATTATCGGCAAAGACCTCGCCCGGAACGGATAGCGGGCTGAAAGCACCGACCGGCGCAACCCCGGTTTCGAGCTGGGGCGTGCCGCAAGCGGCGAGTGCCAGCGGCACGCCGAGAATGGCGAGGCGCGGCATCTTCATGCGCCTTTCCTTTCGAGGACCTGCAGCGCAGCTTCGAAGAGGCGTTCTGCTTCATCCTCGTCATCGAGCGCGGCCAGCGCATCAGCGATGAAGGCGCGGATCAGCAGGCGGCGGGCGACATCGGGCGCGATGCCGCGGCTGGCCATGTAATAGCTTGCCATCTCGTCCATCTGGCCGATCGCCGCACCATGCGCGCATTTCACGTCGTCAGCAAAGATTTCGAGTTCGGGCTTGGCATTGGCCGATGCGCCCTTTTCCAGCAACAGGCCCTTGAAATCCTGCGCGGCATCGGTGCGCTGGCCTTCGCGGCCGACGTCGATCCTTCCGAGGAAATTGCCCGTCGCCTGCCCCCAGTGGACCGAACGCACGACCTGGTTGGAGGTGGCGTCAGGCGCGGAATGATCGGTGCGGGTGACGAATTCGCGCGTCGCGTCTCCGCCGCCGATGGTGACACCGCCAAATTCGAAATGCGCGCCTTCGGCCAGCGAGACCTGCACGTCGAGGCGGGCGTAATCAGCGCAGGCGTTGACGGCGAACAGCTCCGCCCTGCCGCCCTTGCCCACGGTGATTCGGATGCGGCTAAGGAACGGATCGCTGCCGTCGATCACCACGCATTCGCGGAAGGTCTCGCCCGCGGCCACTTCGATTTCGCGCCAGCTATCGATCGCTTCGGGCGCGAACCGCCCGACGGCGTCGAAATCGGCATAGCGCCATTCCTCGTCCCTGATGGTGGGTAGCGCTGTCATGACCGCCCCCTTTCAATGGCTTCGCGGAACTCGTCCATGATGCTGGCGCGACGGCGGGAAATGCAGCGTTCGGAGCGCTCGCGATCGCCGCCAGCGTCGCGGACGCAGCCGGTGGTGATACGGCACAGCCTGTCATCCACCCAGTCACTGCCGGTGCTGGCAGACAGGCTGCAATGCCAAGTGCCTTCGGCATCGCGGCCGACGTTCACATCGATCGAGCGCATGCGCTCTCCGATCACGAGGATCGTATCCTCATCGACCGTTCCTTGTGCCGGCGCTGCGGCCTGCGCCAGCAGGAGGGCTAGTGTTGCAGCGATCATCATGCCGCCACCGCCTCGTAGCCCTCGCTCTCGAGCTGGTGCGCCAGTTCCGGTCCGCCGCTCTTCACGATGCGGCCATCGGCGAGCACATGGACATGGTCCGGCTTCACGTAATCGAGCAGGCGCTGGTAGTGGGTGATCAGCAGCACGCCCTTGTCTGCGCTGCGCATGATGGTGTTGATGCCCTCGCCCACAGTCTTCAGCGCATCGATATCGAGGCCGCTGTCGGTCTCATCCAGAACGGCGAGCTTGGGGTCGAGAATGCCCATATGGACCATCTCGGCGCGCTTCTTCTCGCCGCCGGAAAAGCCGACGTTCACGAAGCGCTTGAGCATTTCCATGTCGAGCTTGAGCAGCCCGGCCTTGTCCTTCGCCAGCTTGAGGAAATCGCCGCCCGAGAGCGGTTCTTCCCCGCGCGTGCGGCGCTGCGAGTTCAGCGCCTCGCGCAGGAATTGCACGTTGGAGACGCCGGGGATCTCGACCGGATACTGGAAGCCGAGGAACATGCCGGCAGCGGCCCGCTCATGCGGGTCCATGTCCAGCAGGTCCTCACCCATGAAAGTGACGCTGCCTTGCGTCACTTCATAGCCCGGGCGGCCGCCCAGCACATAGGCGAGCGTGGACTTGCCCGCGCCATTGGGGCCCATGATCGCGTGCACTTCGCCCGCGCCCACTTCCAGGTTAAGGCCCTTGAGGATTTCCTTGCCGTCAATTTCGGCGTGGAGGTTTTCGATCTTAAGCATGGGTTGTTTCCGGTTGTTTGTCTGAGGCGATGCTGATGGCTTCGACGAAATCGTGGTCGAAGCCTTCCGATTCCAGCAGCGCGTGCAAGGTTGAGCAGTTGCCGTATTTGGCCTTCAGGCTTTCCATGAAGGTGTCGACATAGATGTCCTCGACATGGGCATAGCGTTTGGAGTGGTACACGCCTTCGCAGATGGTCAGGTACCAGATGAGGTAGGCCTGTTCGCGCACGGTGAAATCGTCCGAGGCGCGCAGCTTGAGCACGCTGGCAATCTCCGATTCTTCGGCGGTCGCCAGCGCGGCATAGAAGCTCTCGAAGCGGCTGTGCTGCTCCTCGCGCTTGGCGTTGCGACGGTACTTGTGGGTCAGCAGCATCGCCACCACACCCACGACCGCGCCGATCAGGGCTGAAAACAGCTCCATCATCAGCTGCGACGCTCCCGCCCCATGCGCCCTTCGCGCATCTGCTTGCCATGCGCGGCGCGGGCCACCTTCTTGTCACCGATGCGCATCCGCATCCCCGCGGTGATACGCTTGAGCACATCGTCGATATTCTCGAGGATATCGCTGGCCTTGATCCGCATCACGCGGATGCCGACCGATTCCAGGCTCTTGTCGCGGCGCTTCGCCAGCGTCTCGTTCTGGCCTTCCTCGTCAATCACGATGGCCATGCCGAGCTTGTGGCAATTGAAGTCGACAATCGCGCTGCCGACCACGGCGTGGCGCTTGAAGGTGTATGGCTCCATGTCAGCCGCAGTGAACTTCGCCGCCAGCGCCTTGTGCGCCTCGGACGAATGCCGCCGCAACTCGCGCGCCTGCTCATGCAGCACGTCGAGCCGCGCCTCGGAGATTTCCCACCCGCGACCCTTCTTCTTGAGCGCGGGGGCTTCGGTGTCGTCCGACGGCGTGCGGAGTTCGAGTTTCTTGCGTTCGGTCATCGGCGGCGGGCCCTAGTATTAAAAATTGAAACAAGGACCTCGGCCCGCTTTGGCTCTTCAAAAAGTTCAAACACAAACTCGTCTGCTCTTGAGATTGGAAAGTTCGGCTCAGTCTCTTGCCTCATTTCCAGTACTTTTAGCACGATCGACGCTCGCTCATTCCTGCAGGCGGCAAAGATGCCATCGACGGTATCAGGCGCGCTTTCGCCAGCAGGTTCGAAGAGGATCAAATGAAGATCGATGCAGGCGTGGTAGCTGTCGATGTCCTCCATTATTTTATCGCTCGCTTCGGACTGCGCCAAAACTGGGGAGGCAACTGCCAAGCTTGCCGCAAATAGGCATTTACGCAACATCACCCCACGCTCCCTTCGAGCGAGATCGCCAGCAGCTTTTGCGCCTCAACCGCGAATTCCATCGGCAGTTCTTTCAGCACTTCCTTGGCAAAGCCGTTGACGATCAGCGCCACGGCTTCTTCTTCGCCCAGCCCGCGCTGCATGGCGTAGAACAGCTGGTCGTCGCTGATCTTGGAGGTCGTCGCCTCGTGCTCGATCTGGGCGCTGGGGTTCTTCACCTCGATATAGGGCACGGTATGCGCGCCGCATGTCGAGCCGAGCAGCAGGCTGTCGCACTGGGTGAAGTTGCGGACATTGTCTGCATTGGGCCCTACGCGAACGAGGCCGCGATAGGTGTTGTTGCTCTTGCCCGCCGAAATACCCTTGGAGATGATCGTCGAACGGCTGCCCTTGCCGTTGTGGATCATCTTCGTGCCGGTATCGGCCTGCTGGTAATTGTTGGTGACGGCGACGGAGTAG
>JAUIJI010000065.1 GCA_030431435.1 Alphaproteobacteria bacterium
GGTGGTGCAGCAGAACTTCACCAGCCACATCACCACCAAGGTCGAGGCTGCTCCCTGGCCCTATATCCCGGCGGATTTGTTGCCGATCTTCATTGCCCTGGGCGTGAAGGCAAAGGGGCAGACCATGTTCTGGAACAAGGTCTATGAAGGCGGCCTGACCTGGCACACCGAGCTTTCACTGTTCGGCGCGCACACCTTGCTGTGCGATCCGCACCGCCTGATCACATTCGGCGGCAGCAAGATGGTGCCGGGAACGGTGACCAGCCCCTACATTATCCGCGTGGCGATTGCCCTGCTGATGGTCGCCGCCTCGATCGAGGGGGAATCCACCATTCTTGATGCAGACCCGATCAAGCGCGCACACCCGAACTTCGTGCCCAATATCGACAGCCTTGGCGTCGACGTGGAATGGGGTGCCTGACAGGCGCAAACCTTGCGCCGGAGAGGACTGGAAATGACAAGAACACTCGCAATGGCCCTGTCATGCGCCGGGATGGCTGCGGCTGTGGCCCCTGTGCCGGCCGAAGCGCAATCCGTTCGCATTCTCACTTCGCTGACCACGCAGGAGCTTGCCCAGGCGATGAACAGGATCGGCGGAAGCGCCAGCCTGATCGAGTCTCCGCAAGGCAGTGTCGCCATGCAACTGGTGTTCGCCAATGGCCTGAACGCGCAGGCGCAACTCAGCTGCAACGAGACTGTTGGCTGTTCCGGACTGAACCTGATCGCCTTTTTTACGCCAGCTCAGCAAATGAGCATTGCCCAGGCGCTGGATCGCACGAACCGCTACGACTGGGCGCGAGCTGCTGTTGCTTCAGGCGTGGACGAACAGGGCAGGATGTACGTTTCGCGGTACCTGATCCTTGATGGCGGAATCACCGAAACAAACCTGCTGACCAACCTGCAGGTGTTCGCAGCACTCTGCGAGGAATTTGCAAACCTCTGATTTCGCTGCAGAACTGGGCGAAGAACAAAAGAGGGCGCGCTGCGGGGATTCCGCGGCGCGCCCTTTTTCCTGGAGCCGGCAATGCTGCTTACAGCTGGCCCAGCATATGCTCCGCGCTGGAAACCTTGAACTGGCCTGCTTCCTCGACATTGATCTCGCTGACCACGCCGTCATCCACGATCATCGAGTAACGCTGGGCCCGCTTGCCCATGCCGAAGCCGCTGAAGTCGGCATCGAGCCCCAGGGCAGATGCAAATTCGGCATTGCCGTCTGCCAGCATCGTTATGTCTTCGGATCCGTCCGACTTGTTCCATGCGCTCAGGACGAAAGCGTCATTCACTGCAGTGCATGCGATCTCGTCAACGCCCTTGGCCTTCAGTTCGGCCGCCTTTTCGACATAGCCCGGCAGGTGCTTGGCGGAACAGGTCGGCGTGAATGCGCCGGGCACGCAAAACAGCGCCACCTTCTTGCCCGCGAAGTAATCCGCGCTCTGGACCTTGTCCGGGCCGTCTGCGGTGGCTTTCACCAGCGCAACATCGGGCAGCTTGTCACCTTTGGAAATCGTCATCGGGCTAATCCTCCTGTTTCCCGTCCTACGGCATTGGAGATAAGCCGCCCGCGCAAAGGCGCAAGGGGAAAGGCGGCGAAATAGCGATCGGATTCAGCGACAACATCGTCTCGCGCATGGAGCGGGGGCTTGTAGGTCGGGTGGATGGCCTCTATGTCGTGGCCCGTAGAAAACGCGTTGCATGGAGCCCCGGCGACGCTTCACCCCTCAAAACGACAGGAGAATTGCCGTGGCAACAGCCGCTGCCGAGAAGGATTATATCGTCAAGGACATCAGCCTGGCCGGCTATGGTCGTGATGAAATCGCAATTGCAGAGACAGAGATGCCGGGCCTGATGGCGACGCGCGAGGAATATGGTGCCTCGCAGCCGCTGAAGGGCGCGCGTATCACTGGTTCGCTGCACATGACGATCCAGACTGCGGTTCTGATCGAGACGCTGGTGGCGCTGGGCGCGGAAGTGCGCTGGGCAACCTGCAATATCTTTTCCACGCAGGACCATGCCGCCGCTGCGATTGCCGACCAGGGCATCCCCGTGTTCGCCGTGAAGGGCGAGAGCCTGGCCGATTACTGGGACTATGTCGGCAAGATCTTCGACTGGGACGATGGCGATGGCCAGACGGCCAACATGATCCTCGACGATGGTGGCGATGCCACCATGTTCGCGCTGTGGGGCGCACGCCTCGAAGCTGGCGAGACCATGCCCGAGCCGCAGAACGCCGAAGAAATCGAGATGCAGCGGTCGCTGAAGGAATTCATCAAGCGCAAGCCCGGTTACCTCACCGAGAGCGTGAAGAACATCAAGGGCGTGTCCGAGGAAACGACCACGGGTGTCCACCGCCTCTACAGCCTTGCCAAGAAGGGCAAGCTGCCTTTCCCGGCGATCAACGTGAATGACTCCGTCACCAAGTCGAAGTTCGACAACTTATACGGTTGCAAGGAATCGCTGGTCGATGCCATCCGCCGCGCGACCGATACGATGCTGGCAGGCAAGGTCGCTTGCGTTGCCGGCTTTGGCGACGTGGGCAAGGGTTCGGCTGACTCGCTCCGCAATGGTGGCGCTCGCGTGATGGTGACCGAAATCGATCCGATCTGCGCGCTGCAGGCGGCGATGGAAGGCTATGAAGTCGTCACCATGGAAGAAGCCGTGAAACGTTGCGACATCTTCTGCACCACCACCGGCAATGAAGACGTGATCACCGCCGAGCACATGAAGGCGATGAAGCCGATGAGCATCGTCTGCAACATCGGCCACTTCGATAGCGAGATCCAGATCGGCGCGCTGGACAATTACGACTGGAAGGAAATCAAGCCCGGCACGGACCTGGTGACCTTCCCCGATGGCAAGCAGATCATCATCCTGGCCAAGGGCCGCCTGGTGAACCTCGGCTGCGCCACCGGCCACCCCAGTTTCGTGATGAGCTGCTCCTTCACCAACCAGGTGCTGGCGCAGATCGAGCTCTACAACCGTCCCGAGAACTATGAGAACGACGTCTACGTCCTTCCCAAGCATCTCGACGAGAAGGTGGCAGCGCTCCACCTTGAAAAGCTCGGCGTTCAGCTGACCAAGCTCAGCCAGAAGCAGGCCGACTATATCGGCGTGCCGGTGGAAGGGCCGTACAAGCCGGAACACTATCGCTATTGATGCTTGCCGGCCAAGGCTGGCCGAAAATTCGCGGGCGGGCCTTCATGGAAGTGGAGGCCCGCCCGTTTGCCATTGCATCCGGTGAAGGGTGCCAATAGCAGTCCTTTCATGGAACTCACCCCGTCTGCCCTGGTGCTGGTCGGACTGCTCTTGGCAGCCTGGACTTTCGGTGCCGTTTGGGTGGTCCTTTCCGCCCAGAAACGCTCGCGCAAGGCACGCGCGGCGCATTCGGCGGCCAAGCGTCTTGGCCGGATGATCGACGAATCTCCTTCCATTCCCATGCTGGTAAGGGGCGATGGCAAGCTGGAAGGGCCGGACAGGCTGGCCAACTGGCTGGGTCTTCCGGCGATGCCCGGATTCCTTTCGGAACTGGATAGCGGCGAGGCCGGGCTTACTGCGGAAGACCTGACACAGTTGCAGGAACTGGTTCGCCGCACGCAGAAGACCGCAGCGCCCTTCCGCATGACGATCACACCGCGCGGTTCGCAAAAGAGCCTCGCCCTGCGTGGCCAGCAGGCCGATCCTGCCGTTGCGCCACCGGGTTCTGCGCAATTGTGGTGGTTCGACTTTTCCGAAAGCCAGGGAGAGCTTTCGCGCCTGCGCGAGGAGACAGTGCGCGCGCGCAATGATTTCGCTGCGCTGATCGGCCTGATCGAGGCGGCCCCCATGCCGATGTGGTTCCGCGGGCCGGACATGCAGCTGCGCCTCGTCAACAGTGCTTATGTGAAGGCGGTGGAGGCAGACGACGCAGACAGTGTCGTTGAGAACCAGGTTGAACTGATCGAGACTGTGGATGGCCTCACTGCCGCGCAAGTCGCCGAGCAGTCTCGCGGTAAAGACATGCCTGTCGAGAGGATCGTGCAGGCGACGATCGGCAACCAGCGCCGCACCTTGCGCGTCAGCGATCTGCCTTTGGGTGCAGAAGGTGTGGCAGGATACGCGATCGATATCGAGGAGATGGAGGAGCAGGCGCGCGCTTTCCGTGCCTTTCGCGAAGCGCAGCGCAGCATGCTCGATCAGCTATCGGTCGGCGTGGCGCAGTTCGATCAGGATCGTCGCCTGACTTTCGCCAACCAGCCGTTCATGCGCATCTTCGCGCTGCCTGCGTCGGTGCAGGTCGATCCTCCTGCCTTTGACCGCTTTCTCGACATGGCGCGTGACAAGGGGCGGCTGCCTGAAGTGCGCGATTTTCCCGAGTTTCGCGGCGAACTTGGCAGTTGGTTCCAACTCGATGCGCCGAAGGAGGATGCCTGGAGCCTTTCTGACGGTACGCACCTGCGCGTGGTGGCCCAGCCGATGCCGGATGGCGGGCTTGTGCTGGTGGCCGAGGACCGCTCCGAACAGCTTGCCCTTTCGGCCACGCGCGACACGCTGCTGCGCACCCGCACAGCCACTTTCGACAGCCTGTTCGAATCGCTCGCCGTTTTCGCGCCGGATGGCCGCATGCAGCTGTGGAACCGCCGCTTCCCGCAGATCTGGGGAATCGAGGAGGAATTCATGGACGAGCATCCGCATGTCGACCAGTTCCTCGACAAGGTGGTGCAGGTGCTCGCGCGGCCTGGCCAGCGTGCCGAGATTGGCGAAGTCGTGCGCGCCGCCACGCTTGACCGCAAGCAGGTGGGCGGGCGTGTGCTGCTTTCTGACGGACGCACGCTGGAATTTGCCGGTGTGCCGCTGCCAGACGGCAACGGCCTCCTCACCGTGCTCGACGTGACCGATTCCACCAAGGCCGAGGCGGCCTTGCGCGAACGCGCTGCCGCGCTGGAGGAGGCCGATGCGGTGAAGACGCGCTTCCTTGCCAACATGTCCTACGAATTCCGCACGCCGCTGACCTCCATCGGCGGCTTTGCCGAATTGCTGCAATCGGGTGTGGCAGGCGAGCTGAGCGAGCAGGGCAAGGAATATGTCGGCGCCATCGTGTCATCGGTGGAAAGGCTGACCGCGCAGATCGAGAGCGTGCTGGACCTGACGCAGAGCGAGGCGGGCCTGCTGCCCATCGCCACCGAGGAAGTCGAACTGCTGCCCTTCGTCACCAATGTCGTGCGTGAGCGAGAGGATGCGATCGAGGCAAAGAACCTCTCGCTGGACCTGCGCGGCGACAAGAGCGCCGGCGTGGTAATGGCGGACCAGCGCCAGCTTGCCCGCGCGATCGGCAACATCCTCGACAATTCCATCGCCGCCGTGCCGGAAAAGGACGGCCGCATCCTCGTGATGCTGGCGCGGCGCAAGAACAGCGTACGCATCGTCATTTCGGACAACGGGCCAGGCATGCTGCCGGGCGAACTGGCGCGGGCGATGGATGGCTATGCGCTCGCAGGCGATGGCAGCGGCACCGAAAAGCGCGGGCTGGGCCTGCCGCTGGCACGGCAATTGATCGAGGCGCATGGCGGGCGCCTCAGCATCCAGTCCGAGAAAGGCGCGGGCACCACCGCGACAATCACCCTGCCTTGATCATCGACTTGCCAGACCTTGCCGCGATGGAGGCACTCGGCGCACGCATTGCCGCGCAGTTGCAGCCGGGAGATGTCGTCGCTCTTGCCGGCGGGCTTGGAACCGGCAAGACCACGCTTTCGCGCGCGATCCTTGCAGCGCTTGGTTACGAGGCTGAAGTGCCATCGCCTACTTTCACCATCATCGAGACATATGATCCGCCCGCCGTGCGCCTGCCGCTTGTGCATGCCGATTTCTACCGTCTCGAACGCCCGGAAGAGGTGGAGGAGATTGGCCTCGACGATTACCGTGAAGGCGCCGCGCTGCTGGCCGAATGGCCAGACCATGCCGGCGGTTTCGACCATGAGCCCGCATGCCTTTCGATCACGCTGGAAATCAGTGGGAATGGGCGCAAGGCGATTGTCGAAGCGGGGGCGGATTGGCTAGGGCGGATGCCATGAGCGCAAAGCTGCCCGAGGGCATCGAATCATTCCTGGAACAGGCCGGTTGGGGCGGGGCAGAAATTGCTCCGCTGCCGGGTGATGCCAGTTTCCGCCGCTATTTCCGCATTCGTCAGGATGGCAAGAGCGCGCTGCTGATGGACGCGCCCCCGCCGCATGAGGACCCGCGCCCGTTCCTGCACGTGGGCAAGTGGCTGTGCGACCAGGGCCTGCGCGCGCCGGAAATCTACGCCGAAGATGCCGCGCGCGGGCTGGTGCTGATCGAGGATTTCGGCACTGACCGCATGCGCGACTGGCTGGACGACAATCCCGAGGCGGAGCGCCGCACCTATGCCGCTGCGGTCCTTGCGCTGGCGAAGCTGCACCAATGCCCGCCGGGACCGTTCGATGCCTATGACATGGCGGCTTATATGCGCGAGGTGCGGCTGTTTACCGAATGGTTCTGCCCTGCCGCCGGTATCGCCGTGGACGAAGCCTCTTTCGATGCAGCATGGGAAGAGGCGCTCAGTCCGCTTCTCCAACGCCAGCAACCCGGCGTCACCGTGCTGCGTGACTATCATGCCGAAAACATCATGCTGCTGCCCGAAGGGGCGCAGGGACTTATCGACTTCCAGGACGCGCTGGTCGGCCACCCGGCCTATGACCTTGTCTCGTTGCTGCAGGACGCGCGGCGCGATGTCTCGCCTGAACTGGAGCAGGCGATGCTCGATCTCTACATGCAGGGCACCGGCGCGGATCTTGACTTCGAGGCGGATTACGCCCGCCTCGGTGCACAGCGCAATGCCAAGATCGTGGGCATCTTCACCCGCCTGTGGAAGCGTGATGGCAAGCCGCGTTACCTTTCCATGATTCCGCGCGTGTGGGAAGCGATGGAGCGCGATTTGCAGCATCCCGCGCTTGCCCCCGTTGCGTCATGGTTTGATGCCAATGTGCCCGCCGAATGGCGCGACAAGCGCGGCGGAGGGCTTGGGTGAGCGACACGGTCATGGGCAAACTGGCGAGCGATACGGCCATGGTGATGGCGGCAGGCATGGGCAAGCGCATGCGCCCGCTCACCGCCAGCACGCCAAAGCCCATGGTCCGCGTGGCCGGAAAGCCGCTGATCGATCACACGCTGGACAGGCTCGCGGATGCCGGGGTGAGCAAGGCGGTGGTGAACGTCCATTACCTCGCCGATGTGCTCGAAGGGCATATCAAGAGCCGCAAAAGCCCCGAAGTCGTTATCTCGGACGAGCGTGAACAATTGCTCGAAACCGGCGGCGGTCTGGTGAAGGCGCAAGACCTGTTGCCCGATCCGTTCTTCTGCCTCAACTCGGACAATATCTGGCTCGACGGGCCCAAGAACGCCTTTGCCGACCTGTCCGAGCGCTGGGATGCGGACAAGATGGACGCCCTGCTGCTGCTGGTGCCGCACAAGGGCGCATCGAACTTTGCCGGCAAGGGCGATTTCCATATGGACCCGTTCGGCAGGCTAACGCGCCGCCGTTCCGGCAGGATCGCGCCCTATATCTTCACCGGCATCCAGCTTGCGTCGAAACGCCTGCTGCGCGACGCACCGGAAGGCCCGTTTTCGACCAATCTGCTGTGGAATCGCGCGATCGAGGATGGGCGTCTCTATGGTCTCGCCTTCACCGGGCGCTGGTTCGAAGTGGGCACGCCTGCCGCGATCAGGCCCACGGAAATGGCGCTGCTCGATGGATGTTGACCGGGACAGCGAAGACTGATGGCAAGGGAGAGGCCTGAAGTCTATTCGATCGCGGCGCACCGGGGCTTTGCCGATGCGCTGGTGGCGGGGCTGGCTCCGCGATACGCCGATCCGGCTTTCGGCCTTGCCAAGACCACGCTGATCCTGCCCAGTTCGCGCGCCTCGCGCACGGTGAGCGAGGCCTTTATCCGGCATTACGGCGCGCAGGGGCAAAGGGGCCTGCTGATGCCGCGCATGGCGGTGGTCGGCGATCTTGATCTTGATGAGACGCTCGGGCCGCTGCTTGATACGTTGGGCGCGGCGCTGGACGTGCCGCCTGCGGTCGATCCGCAATACCGCTGGCTGCGCCTTGCAGAGCTGATCCGCAAGCACCGGGGGGACGACAAGATCGGCGATGCCGCGCTGCTGCGCCTCGCCTTTTCCATGGGGCAGGTGATGGACCGGCTGCTGGTGGAGGAAATCCGCCCCGAACAGATGGTGGAACAGGAGGTGCTCGATCTTCTGGGCGGGCTTTCCTCGCACTGGTTGAAGAGCCTGAAACTGTTCATCGCGGTGCAGGAAGACTGGCTGGCGGAATTGCGCGAGCGAGGGCAGGTCGATGCTGCCACGCGCCGCAACCAGCTGTTCCGCAAGGCGGCGCAACGCTTGCGCGACAATCCGCCGCAAAGCCCCGTGATCGCTGCAGGCGTGACGAGCGCAGCACCTGCGCTGGCGGACCTGCTGCGCGCGATTGCGGAATTGCCCAATGGCGCTGTCGTCCTGCCCGATTGCGACCTGACGATGGACGCGGAGGTGTGGGACGAGCTTGGCGCAGCCGGATCAACCTCTGCCGAAAGCCCGTTCGGGCGCGACGATGCGGTCACGCACCCGCAATATCACCTGAAGCTGCTGCTCAACCGCATGGGTGTAGCGCGCGGCGAGGTGGAGCATTGGCACCGCGCGGGGCTGGGCAAGGGGCCGCCCGCGCGCAGCCATGCCATCTCCAGCCTGTTCCTGCCGCCTGAAGCGAGCAAGAGCTGGGGCGGGATGGATATCGAGAAGCGCAGGCTGGCAGGCGTGCGCATGGTCGAATGTGCGCATCCCGAGGAGGAGGCGCAGGCCATCGCCCTGATGGTGCGAGAGGCGCTGGTGAAGCCGGGCAAGCGCGTGGCGGTGATCACCCCGGACCGCGGGCTGGCGGGGCGCGTGGTGCAGCATCTCAAACGCTGGAACATCGTGGCGGACGACACGGCAGGCCAGCCATTGTCGCAAACTGCTGCGGGCCGGGTGCTGCTCCTGCTCGCTGATGTTGCTGCGCACCGGGCGACGCCAGTTTCGCTGATGGCGCTGCTTGCGCATCCGCTGGTGAAACGCGGGGAGGAGCGCGAGGATTGGCTCAAAGCCGTACGCCTGCTGGAACGCAAGCTGCGCGGGCCGCGCCCTGCGCCGGGTCTGGAAGGCCCGCGCGCGATTGCCGTGAAGGCGGGGATTGGCGACTGGTGGCAGGGTGTGGAGGCCATCCTCGGTCCGCTACTTGAAAATGACGAGCAAGCGCCG
Source organism: Alphaproteobacteria bacterium (assembly GCA_030431435.1). Taxonomy (GTDB): domain Bacteria; phylum Pseudomonadota; class Alphaproteobacteria; order Sphingomonadales; family Sphingomonadaceae; genus Alteraurantiacibacter. The sequence continues at coordinate 9,286 of JAUIJI010000065.1, forward strand.
CTGGCGGATATGCTCGATGCGCTGGTGACAGCTGGTGAAGTGCTGTGCGGCGAGGAACTGTGGTCGCGCGAAGATGGCCGCGCGCTGGCTCGCTTTGTCGAGGAATTGCGCCTCAATGCGCGCGAAACCGGACTGGAGGTCAACCGCGAGCATCTGCCCTCCATCCTGCGCGACGCGATGGACAGGGTGGCGGTGCGCCCGCCCTATGGTGGCCATCCGCGCATCGGCATTTACGGCTTGCTCGAGGGACGCATGACGCGGGCGGACCTGGTGATCTGTGCCGGCCTCAATGAAGGGACATGGCCAGCCACGCCATCGACCGATCCGCTGCTCGCCCCGGCGATCCTGCGCGTGCTGGGTGTGCCGGGGGCGGACTTCCGCATCGGCCTTTCCGCGCATGATCTTGCCGGAGCCATGGGCGCGCCCGAAGTGGTACTCAGCCGCGCACGGCGTGATGCGGGAGGGCCGGTGATTGCCTCGCGCTTCTGGCTGCGGGTGCAGGCCCTGCTCGGCAGCGATCTGCTTGAAAAATACATGGATGACGGGCTGGTCCAGCTGGCGCGCAATGTCGATTTGGGCAAGTCCGACGCCCCGCACCCGCGCCCTGAACCGCGACCCAGCGCGCAGCAACGCCGCGAAAGGCTGAGCGTGACCGCGCTCGATCGGCTGCGCAGCGACCCTTACCAGTTTTACGCCCAGAAAATCCTCTCGCTGCGGGAGCTGGAGGCGCTCGACGCTGACCCCACGCCGGCATGGCAAGGCACGCTGGCCCATGCGATCCTCGAGGGCTGGCATGACGGGCAAGGCTCGCTGCAGGACCTTGCGGAGCACCACCTCGCCGAGATGAACGCGCACCCGCTGATGCGCGCGCTGTGGCGCCCGCGTCTGATGAAGGCGCTCGAATGGATCGAAAGCGAAGTGAAGGCCGATCCTTCGCGCAAGCCGGTGAAGTGGGAGGAGAAGGGCCAGATCACCTATCGCGGTGTCTCCATCAACGGCACGGCTGACCGGATTGACCAGCTGGCCGACGGCACGCTCGCCATCGTCGATTACAAGACCGGAAAACCGCCCTCAACTGCTGAAGTGGAGGCTGGTTTCGCGATGCAGCTGGGCACGCTGGGCCTGATGGCGCTGGAGGGCGCATTCGGGGACTTTGCCGGAGAACCGACGCGGTTCGAATACTGGTCGCTGGGAAAGAGCGACAAGAGCGAGACGGGCTTTGGCTATGTCACCACGCCGCTGAAGCTGGATGGCAAGCGCACGGGCATGGACCCGGACAGCTTCCTGCCCGAAGCGCGGCGGTTCCTTGACGACGCGCTGGACCGCTGGATCCTGGGCGATGAAGGCTTCACCGCGCGCCTCAATCCGGCGGCCAAGGTCTATGCCGAATACGACCAGCTGATGCGTCTCGATGAATGGATGGGCCGCGAGGAGGACGCGGCATGAGCGGAAAGGTCTTCTCGCTCAGCGAACCGCAGGAACGCGCGGTCAACCCGCTCGACAGCGTATGGCTTTCCGCCTCTGCCGGCACCGGCAAGACGCAGGTGCTTTCTGCCCGCGTCTTGCGATTGCTGCTGGAAGAGGATGTCCGGCCCGAACAGATCTTGTGCCTCACCTTCACCAAGGCAGGCGCGGCGGAAATGGCCACCCGCGTCAACGCCGTACTGGCCAGCTGGGTTCGCATGAAGGATGCAGACCTTGCGGCTGACCTCATCAAGATCGGCGCGGATAACGGACCGGGCACCGTTGCCCGCGCGCGCGCGCTGTTCGCCAGCGTGCTCGATTGCCCGGGCGGGGGCCTCAGGATCGATACCATCCACGCCTTCGCGCAATGGCTGCTTGCGGCCTTCCCGGAAGAGGCAGGGATAGAACCCGGCACCGAGCCGATGGAGGACCGCGACCGTGACCTGCTGGCGCATGAGGTGCTGTCGGAACTAGTGCTCGACTGGGAGGAACAGGGCGATGCCACGGCGATCGGCGCGCTGGAACTGCTCTCCGAACGCATGGGCCCGGAAGGCGCGCGCAGCTGGCTGATGCGCTGCGCCATGGCGCGCGATGCGTGGTTCGGGCCTGCCGGGTGGCAACCGCCGATGCGGGAGCGGGTGCAGAGCTTACTGGGTCTGGCGGATGGTACGACGCGGGACACGATTGCAGCCATGTGCGCTCCCGGCGAGTTCGATGAAGCGATGCTGCGCCGCTGGCGTGCTGTGCATGAGGCGTGGGGCACCAAGACCGCGCTCGATTGCTGTGATGCGATTGACCTGTGGCTCGCGCTTGAAGGGGCTGCGCGGCTGGATGGGCTGGCAGCCCTTCGCGAAGCCCTGTTTACGCAGAAAGGGGATATCCGCTCGCTCAAGAGCCTTGAGAAAATCGAGCCGCAGATCGAGATCATCGCGGGCAATGTCGATGCGCAATTGCAGGCCATCGAAACGCAGCTCGCGCTGCTCAACATGGTCGAGATTATCACCCCGGCACTGGAGATCGGCCGCAAGTTTGCACTGGCGTGGGAGGACGCCAAGCAGCGCGAGGGCAAGGTCGATTTCGATGACCTCATTCGCCGCGCTGCGGGCCTGCTCGACAATCCCGGTCTGGGTGACTGGATCCGTTACAAGCTTGACCGCAATATCGACCATATCCTGATCGACGAGGCGCAGGACACCAATGAAGCGCAATGGTCCATCGTCGATGCGCTGACGGGGGACTTTTTCACCGGCCTCGGCCAGCGTGACGAGAAGATGCGCACCATTTTCGTGGTGGGCGATTACAAGCAGGCGATCTTCCGTTTCCAGGGCACCAGCCCGGAGAATTTCGCCGCTGCAAAGCTGCGCTACAAGGACATGCTGCGGGTGCGGGCGGACAATGCCGCGCAGATGCGCGCCAATGTCGATGCCCGTGAACTGGTGGAGCTGGAGCTCGAGAGGTCCTATCGCACGGCGCAGGATGTGCTCACCTTCGTCGATGATGCAATCAATGCAATCGGCCATGACCAGCTGGGCCTGGCAACGCCTTCCGAACAGCATCGGGGGGACGCGAATCGCCCCGGCCTCGTGCGCCTGTGGCAGCCGGTGCCTGCTGTTCCCGAAGACGCCGATGATGATGCGGACGAAGGCGGCGAGGGCTGGATTTCCGCGCCAGAACGGCGGATGGCGGACAGGATCGCGCAGCAGGTCAAGCGCTGGATGGATCATGGCTTTCCGCTGGTGAAGGGCGGCGAGCGCAATGCCACGCCGGGCGATGTCATGGTGCTGGTGCGCAAACGGAGAGAGCTTGCCGGGCTGATCGTCGCGCGGTTGCATGCCGCGGGTGTGCCGGTGGCAGGCGTCGACCGCTTGCGGCTGGGCGCGCCACTGGCAGTGAAGGACCTGATGGCGGCGCTGCGCTTTGCCGCGCAGCCGGCAGACAGTCTCAGCCTTGCCAGCCTGCTCGTCTCGCCGATTTTCGGGTGGAGCCAGCAGGACCTGCTCGATCATGGCTACCGCGCGGGAAAGATCAGCCTGTGGGATCACCTGCGCAAATCGGACCATCCTCTTGTGCAGCAGAGCCTCGCCAGCCTGATGGAATTGCTCGCGATTGCAGATTTCGAGCCGCCACAGGCGCTGATCCACTGGATGCTGATCGGTAAGTGGCAGGCGCGGCGCAAGCTTGTGGCGCGGCTGGGCAGCGAGGTGAACGATCCCATCGACGAACTGCTCAACGCCGCCATGTCCTATTCTGCCGGCAACACGCCATCCTTGCAGGGCTTCATCCGCTGGTTCGATGCTGGCGACGGTGAGCTGAAGCGCGAAGCGGGTGAGGGCGGAGACCAGGTGCGGGTGATGACCGTGCACGGCTCCAAGGGCTTGCAGGCCCCCATCGTGATCCTTGCCGATGCCACGGGCAATCCGCATTCCTCGCGCTCGGGAGGGCTTGAACTGGAAGAAGAACTCCCGGGCGGCGGCTCCACCAATATCCCCGTGCCGGACCTGCGCAAGGAGGAAAAGGCAGGGCCGGTGCTTGCGGCTGAGGAAGAGGCCAAGGCCGAGGAACTGAAGGAGCACTGGCGGCTGCTCTATGTCGCCATGACCCGCGCGGAAGAAGCGCTGTTTATCGGCGGAGCGCTGGGCAAGCGCGAGAAGGAGCCGAATGAAGACAGCTGGTGGGCGCGCCTGCTGCCATTGTTCGACGATATCGCCGAGCATGACGATATCTGGCTCTCCGCGCGGGATCGGGGATCGCTGGCGCCGCCTGTTCCCCGGATCGTCAATGAGAAGCTCGGGTCGCGCATGGAATTGCCGGACTGGGCCACCACACCCATCGGCCCCGAACCGCGCCCGCCGCGGCCGCTCGCGCCATCTTCCGCAGGTGAGGAGCAGGGCAGCGATCCGCCTCTGCCGCCCGAGGTTGCCGCCAGGGCGGCAAGGCGCGGCGTGCTGATGCACGCGCTGCTGGAGCGATTGCCAGAGGTTCCCGTCGCAGAGCGCGAGGACAAGGGCGCGGCGTGGCTCGGCAAGATGGCCAGCGACCTTGCCGAAGCTGATCGTGCGGAGATGCTGGCAAGAGTGCTGGATGTCCTCGCGATGCCCGATTGGGCAGACCTGTTCGGACCTGAGGCGCTGGCCGAAGTCCCGCTCGCCGCGACAGTGGAAGGACAGGTGATCGCAGGCACGGCTGACCGGCTGCTGGTTGAGGAGACCCGCGTACTGGTGGCTGATTTCAAGACCGCGCGCCGCCCGCCAGCATCACTGTCCGAAGTGCCTGATTCGACCTTGCGCCAGATGGGCGCCTATGCTGCCGCGCTGCAGGTGATCTTCCCGGGCAGGCAGATCGAAGCGGCCATTATCTACACGCAGACCCCGCAACTGATCGCGATTCCGGGGGATATCCTTGACGCCAACAAACCGCGCTTGGGCGGTGCGGAGTAATGCTTTAGGGCAGGAACATTGCCTGCGGGCGCGGCAGCCCTAGATAAAGGGCAACAGATTTTCAGGAGATACAAGATGGCTACCAAGACCATAACCGATGCCAGCTTCAAGGCCGATGTGCTCGAAAGCGACAAGCCCGTCGTGATCGATTTCTGGGCGGACTGGTGCGGCCCCTGCAAGATGGTCGCCCCCGCTCTGGAGGAAATCAGCGAGGAACTGGCGGACAAGGTCGTGATCGCCAAGATGGATATCATGGAAAATCCCGACACGCCGGGGTCGCTGGGCGTTCAGTCGATCCCCTTCTTCGCCGTCTACAAGAACGGTGAGCTGGTGGCACAGCAAAAGGGTGCAGCGCCCAAGAATGCGCTCAAGGGCTGGATCGAAAGCGTAATCTGATACCCGTGTGAGTCCCCGCGAAAGCGGGGAACTCCTGCGAACTGGTGATACTTCAGGGGAGATCCCCGCCTTCGCGGGGATTCACAGTGCGTTGATGCGCGCCGCCATCTCCTCCCACAAGGCGGGGGAGGCGGCGCCGATCAGCCCGGCATAATCCGGGCCATCCACGCGATAGGGTGACCCGTCCAGACGGGCGGCTTTCCCGCCTGCTTCGTTGAGCCACAGCACCCCCGCCGCATGGTCCCAAGCCAGCGTGCGTTCGAACAGAGATACGTCGTTCTCGCCCAGGCCCAGCCGCGGATATTGCTCCGCCGCGCAATAGGGGACATCCACCAGCCGGTAATGCGGGGCGATATGTTCCATCACCTGCTCGCGCTTGGCCATGTCCATGAACAGCAGAGAGATCGCGGCGACGGGCAGCGCTTCGCCGGTCGTCGTCGCGCCCACCTTCTCGCCATTGACGAACGCGCCCTTTCCGCGATGCGCAACGCACAGGCGCTGGGTCAGGCAGTCATAGATCCAGCCTGTATGCACTTCACCGCCTGATGCCATGGCGATGAGGACGCCGAAGGGCGGCTTGCCGCGCGCGAAATTGCGGGTGCCGTCGATCGGATCGATGATCCAGCAATCGCCGGACAGTCTCTCAAGCACTGACTTGTCGGCATGCGCCGCTTCCTCGCCCACGATGGGCAGGCCGGGAATGATCTTCGCAAGACCTTCGGCGAGCATTTCCTCGCTTTCGCGGTCTGCAATGGTAACGGGATCGTTGCCGCCCTTGTCCTCGACCTCGCCTGCTTGAAGGTTCTGGTATCGCGGCAGGATCGCCTTCTCGGTCACCTCGCGCATCAGACCTTCGACTGCCGCATGAAAGGCTGTGATGTCGTCGCTCACGAGCGATAATCCGCATTGATCGAAATGTAGCCGTGGGTGAGGTCGCAGGTCCACACGGTGGCCTTTCCATCACCAAGGCCGATATCGACGGTGACGTCGATCTCTTCCCCCGCAAGGTGCTTCGCCACGGGGGCTTCGTCATAGTCTGCCAGCGGAAGTCCGTCCTTCGCTGCCCAGATGCCGCCGAACGCGATGGAAAGCTTGTCGCGGTCTGCCGGTTCGCCCGCCTTGCCTACGGCCATGACCACGCGGCCCCAATTGGCATCTCCGCCTGCAATCGCGGTCTTCACCAGCGGCGAATTGGCGATGGCAATGCCGATGCGGCGGGCGCTCTCGTCGCTCTTCGCGCCGGTCACGGAAATGGAAATGAACTTCTGCGCCCCTTCGCCATCGCGCACCACGAGGTGGGCGAGCTGGCGGCAGATATCGAGCATGGCGGCCATGAAGGCGTCCGCACCGGGGCTGTCTGCATTCACCAGCGGCGCATTACCCGCCTTGCCGGTGGCGAAGGCAAGTACGGTGTCGCTGGTCGAGGTGTCGCTATCCACGGTGATGCAGTTGTAGGTCTGCTCGCTCGCGGCAGAGAGGCAGGCTTGCAGGAAGGCAGGCTCCACCGCGGCATCGGTGAAGATGTATCCGAGCATTGTCGCCATGTCGGGTGCGATCATGCCGCTGCCCTTGATGATGCCGTTCAGCGTCACCCGCGTGTCGCCGATCATGGCGGAGGTGGTGGCGCCTTTTGCAAAGGTGTCGGTGGTGCCGATCGTGTCTGCCGCATCCTGCCACGAGCAAGGCTCAGCCGTCAGCGCGGCTTCCACACCCGCCTGCGCCTTGTCCTTGGGCAAGGGCACGCCGATCACGCCGGTTGAGGACACGAGCACGTCGGAAGGCTGGCAGTCGAGGTGGTTCGCCACCTGCGCCATGATCTGCTCCACCGCCTCGCGCCCGCGATAGCCGGTGAAGGCGTTGGAATTGCCTGCGTTCACGATCAGCGCGCGCGCACGGCCCAGTTTCACCTGCTCGCGGCCCATTTCCACTTCGGTGGAGCAACAGACGTTCTTCGTGAACACGCCTGCCAGCGAAGTGCCTTCGGCCAGTTCGGCATAGGTCAGGTCGCACCGGTCCCAGTTCTTGTAACGCGCCCGCGCCACGCGCAGCGTCACCCCGTCGATGGCGGGCATTTCGGGAAAGGGCAGGGCGAGGGGCGAAGTTTCGAGGTCCATGGGGAAAAGCGGTTAGCAGGACTGCGAAAACGGTCAATCGCCGCGATGAGTGCTGCTCGCTTCCGCCTCGCGAAGGCGGCGCTGAAGTCGCTGGCGCTCAAGGACAAGAGCGACAATTGCGGCAAAGACGATAGCGAATGCTGCAACGGCGAATTTGCCCGGAAGTGTCGGCCAGAGCTGGGTCTGGAACACGATCAGCGGCCCGTGGGTGGCGTAGAGGGGATATGATATCGCGCCGAGCCAGCTCAACGCACCGACACTGCGCGCCGGGGCAGGGCTTGATGCACCGAGCCAGATGACGAGTGGCCATGCCAGCATAACGGCAACCATCTCGCCCAGCCATAGCGGCAGGAGCTCGATGGCGATGAGGACCACCAGCGGGATAGCCAGCACAACTGGCCATGGCACTGCGAGCGACGATCCCCGCTCGCGCCAGATACGGGCGAGGATGATTCCCGCGATGTAGGAAAAGCCCACCCGGAAGAAGGCGAGGTAATAGAGGCTCTGATACGCGCCGAAGGTGTTGCCGCCGACCTCTATGATCGACCAGGCCAGTGCCACGCCCAGTGCAATCAGTGCCATCACGAGATGCCGCAAGCGCAGCCGGTGCAACACCAGCGCATGGACAAGGTTTGCGACCAGCTCGAAAACCAGGACCAGTGCGCACCGTTCAAGGGAAACAGCAGCGGGTTCTGCGTCGTCCAGACTGTCGGGATAAGCAGCAGGCCCATGGCAATCACCATGGCCCAACTGCGCAAGCCCCACGGCGTGACTTCGTAGAACAGCACCGCCACCGCGCCCAGCGCGACACCCACCGCGACCACGGGCAGCAGGCGGCGGTATCGCGCGAGCATGAAGCGGTGCCAGCCCCAGCCGCTCTGTAGGCGCGGCTCCACCGCCAGGGTCAGCACGAAGCCGCTG
>JAUIJI010000066.1 GCA_030431435.1 Alphaproteobacteria bacterium
CAATGCTTTGCCCCGGCAAGGACAGGTCCAGCAGGTTGAACGAGAACTCGCCCGATGAGTCCCCCGTGCCATCCACAGTGAGCGTATATTCACCCGGCGGCAGGGCGAGCAGCGTGTTGAAGGCGGCGTCAGAGCTATCGGACGAAGTGAAGGACCGGGAAGTGACTTCCGGACCGCGCGGGCCTGTCAGGCTCCAGCTCATGCCGAAGGATTGCGAAAGGGAATCGAACAGCAAGCGGGCATCGCTGCCGAGTGTGAAGGAGTAATGCGCCTTCTGTCCGGGAGAGAGCGTCTCGGCAACCGCAGTGCCGATCACCAGCGTTTCCGCAATGTCGGTTACCTTGATCAAATCGGCCTCGAATGCCGCTTCGCTCGCAGCACCGATCTGTCCTTCGACAACGATCGCATATTTGCCTGTTTGCGGCAGGTCTTCCAGCTCGATGTCCTGCAAGGCTACGCCTGCCTGCAAAAGTACGCCGTCAGGGCGATAGACGCTGGCAGTAAGACTGCTGCCGCTTACGCTGGTGACATCGAGAAAGACATGATCGCCCGCCTCGGCATCGAAACTGTAGACACGCGTTTCGGTAGCGCGGCTGGTGCGCAGTGTGGCGAGCGCGCCGGTTGGCGAGGCATCGGCGGCCGTGATGCCGTCGGCTTCGTCAAAGTCCCAATAGCCGATCAGTCCGGCTTCGTTGCCTGCAAGCGGCGCCCCGAAGGCTGCGGCGATTTGTGCTGGCGAGCGCGCGACATTCCAGAAGCGCACATCGTCTATCGTACCGCCCCAGATGTAGTTGCCATTGGACATCGCACCAAGCGCGAGTGGCGCGCTGCTGTGATTGATTGGCTGGTCGTAGGGCGTTTCTGCGACCAGTTCGCCGTTGACGAATATCTTCAGTGCCGCACCGTCATAGCTGGCGGACACGTGATTCCAGCTGTCTTCGGGGACCGTCGCATCGACGAAGTTGGTGCTCCAGCTGTTGACCCAGAAACGCACCGTCGAGCCGAAACGGACCAGCCCGTAACCATCGCTCCAGAAATTGGATGACGTCTTGCCGATAACCGCTTCATAGTTTTGCCGCTGGTCGGGACGAATCCAGGCCTCGAGTGTCAGGTTTTCGGGCCTGAAGGCTGCTTCATTGGCAACCTCTAGGTCATTGGTGCCATCGACATCCCATGCCCGCTTGATGGCGCCGGGATTTCCGGAATAATCGAGCGGCGCACCATTGGGTCGATCACGCAAGGCGAAGGCACCGGCATCGCCGAATGTTGCCGCAATGGTGCTGCCCAACGGCACATCCTGGCCCGCTCCGATGTCCAGAAGACGGAAAGCAAAGCCACCCGTGGTGTCGCCATCGCCGAAGAGTGAAAGGACATAATCGCCTGCCGCAAGATCGAGCAGCGCTTCGCCGCTATCGCCGTCAGACAATTCGAGGCTGCGGGCATCGACAAGCGTGCCGCGCGGCCCGGTCAGGCTCCAGCGCATGCCGGGCGTCGTATCCAGCGCGTCGAACAGGACCTGCGTGTCGCTGCCGAGCGTGAAGCTGTATTGCACCGAACTGCCCGCACCGGGAATGCTGCTGGTGATGAGCTGACCCAGCGCCAGAGGCTCGCTGGATGTCGTCACCCGAGACAGGGTGAAGGCATAGTCGAAGGCCGCGGTGTTGGAATCGCGCCCCTCGATTGCCAGCGTATAGGTGCCATCGCGGGCAAGTTCGAAGGTGCCGGAATCGCCGAAATCCTGCGGAGCGCGAACCTGTTCACCATCAGGGCCGATCAAACGCCAGCTGGTTTCCCCGGGACCAATCGAATGGGCATCGAAGAAGAAGCTTTCGCCTGCAGCAACGTCGAAGGAATAGAACTGCGTCTGGTTGCCGGGGTTACTGCCCGTGACAACTTCGTCAGCCTCGATCTGCTCGGCATCGGCAAGGTCCAGCAGGCGGAAGCCATAGGTGCCCGTTGCATCCGCCGCGCCATCGACATGCAGCGTGTAGTCGCCCACGGCGAGGTCGAGGATGCTGGAACCGGGGAAGTCCTCGCCATCCGAAGCCGCAAAGGAGCGCGGGGATGTTGCAAATCCGTCCGGACCTTCGAGGTACCAGCTGATCTGGCTGTTGTCGGTCAGCGAATCGAAATAGACGGAGGTCTCTTCATCGACACGAAAGACGTAACTGTCCTGCTCGCCAGCGCTTTCGATGGCTCCGCTGACGACTGGCGCATCGGCGTTGAGGAGGAGGCGCGGCTCGAGCGACTCCACCATCATGCGGTTGGCAAGGCTGGAGGATGCCTGCAAGGCGGCGCGATGCCTTTCGCGGAATGATCCGGGCAGGGCCTTTACCTTGCCCGCAGATCGCGCAAGCACATTGCGCATTTCACCAAAGGACATCTTGTTCATCGCGTGGCCTCCCCAAGGCACCGTGCTTCACCGGCGAGGGCGCGTGTGCTGGCCTGAGCTGGAGAGAGTTCCCGGGTGATGACAGATGACGAGCCGCTGCCCCCTGCCTTCACCCTGCGTCCCCTTCGCACCCGGTGCCACCTCACGCTGCGGCAAGATACCGACGTCCGGCACCTTTCCCCTCATGGTTCAAGGCGACGAAATGGCGTTTCGCGGATCAGTTAACTGGAAGAAAAAAGCATGCCGCCGCGACCTGGCGCGGCTGGCCGGTCATGTCAGAGGCTGCATGTCTGCCGCCGTGCCCCCGCCACGGCAGATCGTGATGTTGGCGCGAACACCATCGCGCAGCTCCGCGATGTAGCCATCAAGACCACCGGCTTCCACAGCGCGCGCCATAAGGGACTCCGAACTGCGGAAGTTTTCGCACGCCTCGCCTGTCCGGCCAGCCTTGCGAAAGATATTGCCATAGATCGCACGGCCATAGGCGAGGTCGCTGACGGAGCGCAGGTCCCCGTCGGCTGCCTTGGCCACCCTGCCATCAATGATCTCGGCCATCAGCGCGATCGCCTCGTCAAAGCGGCCGAGGTTCGAGAAATACTCCGCCTGCGCCTCACGCAATCGCTCGTCGAAAGTGTTGAGCGTGTTGTCCACTTCCTCGATCCGGATCAGCTGCTCTACCGAACTGCGCGCCTGACCAAGAAGGCGCGTCGCCTGCGGATCATCCTCCAGCGTGGCAGCCGCGGCATAGCCGTAATAGGCGTTCCAAGCACGCCAGTAGAGCACCATGGGATCGTTGGGATATTCTTCCAGCATGGTGGCGAAGGCATCGTCCGCCTCAAGGTAGAGGTCCACCGCGGCACGATAGCTATCCTCGGTTCCGGCGTTGTACTGGATGATCCCGAGGTAGTAACTCACCGCAGCACGGTCGAACTGCTCCTCATAGCCGCCGCGCTTGTCTTGCGGCCACTGTTCGATATCGGACTGGTAACGCTCCACATAGTCGGCGATCATGTCGGAATCGAGCTGCAGGTCAGCCCATTCTAGCGCGGCCATACGCACTTTGCGGCGCGCCTGCATCCATGCCCAGTCCCGCTGTGTCACCGGAACCCGCTCGAGCGCTTCTTCGCCGCGCCGCATGGCTGCGATACCTTCATCGGGAAGGCCAATGTGGTGAGTAAACAGCAGCGAACGCAGAGCTTCTGTCAGGGCAATGCCCGTGTCTGCACGCGCAATGCCATCATCGGAAAGCCGTTCGAAAATCTGCTGCGCACGGTCGAGATTCTCGCTCGCACGATCCGGTTCACCGAAGTTGGGATGGCCGGGGATGCCCTGGATCAGCGCCAGCCGCAAGAATCCCTCGCCTGTCTCCAATTGCAGCCCGACATCGTCGGATCGGGTCTCTGCCAGACCGATCAGATATTGCTGTGATCTCTCTGCCAGTGCGAGTCGCGCCTTGGTGTTGCCCACTACGTTGTTCAACTCGTCATAGAGATCGAACAGCTGGAAATGAGCCAGGTCCCGCAAGCCATCGAACCGCTGTTCGGCAAGCTGGCGCGCCTCCTCAGCGCGGCTGTAGGCTATGCCGGTCGCCGCAAGTCCGGCGAGCACCGCCAGCAGGAAGCCTGCGACACCGCCGACAAGCACCTTTTCACGCGAGACAAACTTGCGCACACGATAGCTGGCAGTGTTGGAATAGGTCGTCACCGGCAGCTTGGCGCGGAAGTTCTCGATCTCTTCGATCAGCTCGCTGACGCTGCCATAGCGTTCGGACGGCACTCCGGCTGCAGCCTTGGCGGCAATGGCTTCAAGTTCCGGCTTTCCCGCCCGACCGATCATCAGGTTCAGGATGCGACCGAGCGAGTAGATGTCGGTAAGCGTGGTCGAAATCGCACCGGTCGAGCGTTCAGGCGCAGCAAATCCGGGGGTGAGGCTGAGGCCCGACAAGGGCGAGGTTTGTATCTCGTCATTTCCCGGCGCATGCGGTCGGGCGATCCCGAAATCGATCAGCTTGGCCTGCTCGGCATCGGTCACGAGGATGTTGTTGGGTGTCAGGTCGCGATGGATCACCAGGTTCTGATGGGCGAATTCCACCGCCTCGGCAGCCTGCAGGAACAGCTCCAGCTTGCGGTCAAGCGAGGGCCGCTCATCCTTCATCCAGTCGCGCAAGGTCCGGCCCTGCACATATTCCATGACGATAAAAGGCTGGCCGTCGGTCGTTTCACCACCATCATAAAGATGCGCGATATGCGGATGGTTCAGGCTGGCGAGGATTTGCCTTTCGCGCCGGAACCGATCGACCAGCGCATCTCCCAGCACGCCCGGCTTGATGACCTTGATCGCCACCTTCTGTTCGAAATCGCGGGTGGCACGCTCGGCCAGGAACACCGCGCCCATGCCTCCCCGGCCGAGCTGGCGAATGATCGTGTATCCCGGCAGGTCCGGCGGGACGATCTCGTCATCGTCATCTTTCAGCGCCTCTCCGGCCCCGCCGGTCCGGATCGATACGCGATCCTCCTCTTCGGAACGCAGCAAGGCAAGCGCGAGGTCCCTGACATCGCTGGAAACATTGTCGCGGCTGGCAATGAAAGCCTCGCGCTCACCTGATGGCTGGTCGAGAGCCTCCTCCAGCAGCAGCATGGCTACGGCTTCAAGCGAACCGGGAGTTTGCTCGCTCATGGCCGGGCAAGCCGGTGGCGGAGCCACGCCCTGGTCGAAGCCCAGCGCCGCTTGATCGTCGGTTCCGACACGCCAAGCACGGTGGCGATATCCGCACTGGACATGCCTCCGAAGAAGCGCATTTCCACGATCTTGGCGCGCTCCTCGTCAATCCCGGATAGTTCTTCGAGCGCCATTTCGATGGCCATCAGGTCCACCGGCACTTCCCATTGCGCGACATTGGTGGTGAGCGTGATCGCCGTGTGGTGGTGCTTGGCGCGATTGCGCTTGCGGGCCTCGTCAATCAGGATCTGCCGCATCAGACGCGATGCCAGCGCCAGGATATGCGCGCGGCTATGGATTTCCATGATGTTGAGGCGGAAGAGCTTGATGATCGCCTCGTTGACGAGATCACCTGTGGAAAGCGAACAGTTTCGCTCGTTCCTCAGGCGCGCGGCAGCGATCACGCGCAATTCCTGGCCGAGAGCCTTGAACAGCTCGTCACCCGCCTGACGGTCGCCATCTTGCCAATCCGATGCCAGCCGCGCGTAATCCACACCCTGCCCCTTTCGCCGCCGGCAAGGATGCACGAAGCGCCAGCGGCTTGTAAATCGCTGATTTGATGAAAGGGTCCCGTTCTGTCGAAGGGTGCAGTCCATCCGGCGCGGTTTGCACCAGATTGGCACAAACTGTCGCGGCACTTTCTTCGAAACGGGCATAACAAGTTAGCGCCTATCGCGGCGATTCCGCTCCCGCCACGGCGAGCTCGGGACCCGTCGGGCCATCGTCCGGCGCGACTTGCGCATATTGTATCGGTGTCTCGCGGGTGCTGGTGGACACCAGCACAGGCTCCGCGTCGCGGCCGAACTGGAAGATGCGATCCTCCACCCGGTCGAAATTGGCGACCGGGTCGTACAGCTGGACACTGTCGAGTTGCAGGTCGCGTGCCTCGGCAAGGCCCATCGCGGCGAGCAGCTGGAACCCCGCCACATAGGCATCCCGTCGCGCCGTCAGCAGGGTGACTTGCGCGTTCAGCAATTCCTGCTCCGCATTGAGCCGATCGAGCAGGGGACGCAGCCCCGCCGATACCTCTGCTACCATGCCCATGAGGGCCCGCTCGTTCGCATCGACACCGCGCTGCGAGGATTCGATCACCCGCTCCGCTGCACGCCAACGAGCATAGGACGAGCGTGTATCGGCAACGACTTCGCGTTCCGCCTCCTGCACCTGTTCGATGGCAACGGCCTGCCGGGCCTGTGCCTGCCGGACTTGCGCCGAGAGGCGTCCGCCCTGGAACAGCGGAACCTGCAGGCGCATGCCGACAAAGGCGGTCGTCCCGCGATCACCGTTGCGCGGCCCGGTACCCTGGTCGAGCGAACCCAGATAGTCATATTGGTTTAGCCCGCCGATCGCGCTCAATCGCGGGAACCGCTCGCCATTCGCTGCCTCGACATCGAATTCAGCGGCTTTCTGCTGCGAGATTGCAGACAGGAATTCGGGATTGTTCTCGATAGCGAGATCCACAGCCTGCTGTGAATCTTCGGGCATTTGCGGAAGGACAGGCGGGGCCTCGAGGTTTTCCGGCGCATGGCCGACCAGCCGGATATAGTTCTCGCGGCTGGCGATCAGGTCCGCCCGCGCACTTTCCAGCTGGCTTTCCGCCAGAGCCAGCCTTGCTTCAGCATGGGCCACGTCGGTCGGGCCGAGATTGCCTGCTTCCTTGCGTTCGCGCGTCTCGTTCAAGGTGAAGCGCATCACCTCGGCATTGCCCTCATTCAGGCCAACGATCGCCTCGTCACGGAGCACATCCATATAGGCGGCAACGACCTGCACGAAGAGCTCGCTCTCGGTCCCGCGCAGCCCCATGCGACTGGCAGATACACGCTCTTCCGCCGCCGAAACGCTGTTGCTCACGGCGCCGAAGTTCACCAGCGGAACATTGGCGTTGAGCTGCGCGAGGATCTGCCTGTCGGGATCGGAAAAGAATCCGCTGGCGGAAGGGTCGCCTTTCAGCACGTTTTCCTGATAGGTGGCACTTCCATCAAGCGATGGCAGACCTGCGGAACGGGCAATCGGCACTTCCTCGTCGGCGACGCGCACGCTGGCGCGCTGGGCGGTAAGCGTGGGATTGTTCTCATAAGCCGCCGCGAGGGCTTCCTGCAGGGTTTCCGCCCACGCCGTGGAAGGCACAGCAAGCGCCACAGCGGCGCCCCCCAGCAAGGCCAGCTTGCGGATCGTGACGTGACCTTTCTTCATTGCACCCCCCGGTTCAGCTTCGTTTCGCCGCAGCAGGTGCGGATGTCAGTTGGATCGAACAGCGCAGGCCCGCAGGCAGGCTGTAATCAGGATTGGGCAGTTCAAGCCGCATGCCGAAGGTGCCGCTCGCCGCATCGAACACGCGGTCGATCACGGTCACGCGCGCCTGATACTCGCCGCCGACCGGGTCTTCCGGGAAGATCGTCACGCTATCGCCGACTTGCACGGAGGAGAGCTGCGCGATCGGTGCGAAGACCTCGACATGCAGCGGATTGACCTGGGCGATGGTAACGATGTGCGAAGCATCCGGCCCGCGATATTCGCCGGGCGACATCACGCGCTCCGTCACGATGCCCGAAATGGGGCTGCGGACGGTCTTTTCGGCAAGGATGCGCTGGGTCTGCACATATTCGAGCTGTGCAACACGCTGGTCTTCGGCAAGCGCCTGCCTCTCCTCGGCAGCAGCGCGGGCGTTGGACTGGGCTTCCTCCACGGCATCGGCCGCGAGATACTGGCTCACCTCCTCGCTGCGACGGCGAACGGCGTCGAGATAGGCAGCACGTGTTTCGGCCGCCCTGATCGAATGCGGATTGTTGGCGCGGGCCTGTGCGGCAGCGGCTCCTGCGCGGTCCACGTCAGAGCGCAATTGCGCCACCACCTGCCCGCGCGAGACGGTGTCTCCGCGATCAACGAAGATGGACTGGATAACCCCTTCCACGCCGCTGTTCACGCGCACGACCTGGCTCGGCTCGATCAGGCAATCGGTCGGGCGTGCCGCATCCATGCCAGGCGGCAACGGGTCAGCGATCGACAGGGCAGCGAGTTCGCTGTCGCGATCGTCAGCGTCGAGCACGGGCAGGTCTGCCGCGCGCGCCGCATTGCTTGAAGGATCAGTCTCGTCATCGCTGCCAAGGATGACACCTCCTGCCACGGCCAGCATGACAGCAGCGCCGCAAGCCAGCAGGATTTTCCCCTTACGCTCCATTCCCCATTCCCCAAGTCCGGAGATTGCCATCGGGAAAGCGGGCCGATGCCCACACCCCTCAATCAGGAATGGCGAGGAATCTGGAAGGAGCGGATCAACTTATCTCAAGTTGCACCAGATTGTTTGCCATGGGCCGCCGTCAGACCGGCAGGCCGACATAGTTTTCGGCAATGCTCGTCTGCGCGGCGCGGCTGTTGGCGATATAGTCCAGCTCTGCCACCTGCATCGCACGTTCGAACGGTCCATCCTCCGGGAAACGATGCATCAGCTTGGTCAGTGACCAGCTGAACCGTTCGGACTTCCACACGCGGGCGAGCGCGGTATCGGAATAGGCGCTGATCGCGTCATTGTCCGATGCCTTGAAGAAGCCTGTCAGGGCGGCCGCGGCATAGTGCACATCCGATGCCGCAAGGTTGAGGCCCTTGGCACCCGTGGGCGGCACGATATGCGCGCTGTCA
This sequence comes from Alphaproteobacteria bacterium, assembly GCA_030431435.1. Classification (GTDB taxonomy): domain Bacteria; phylum Pseudomonadota; class Alphaproteobacteria; order Sphingomonadales; family Sphingomonadaceae; genus Alteraurantiacibacter. The sequence continues at coordinate 8,747 of JAUIJI010000066.1, forward strand.
CCGCACAGCAGAAGCGATCCGTGGCGCATCGGCGCGAAGACATAGCTGCGCAAGGGAGCGATGCTCTTTTCCAGCGCCGGACCGCGGGTGATGTTGGCAGCGGCTTCCGGGCCGAGGCGGATGGCGAGTTCATCCCACAAGCGATCGTCGCTCCACTCCTCGACCTTGTCGGTCAATGGTACGTCCACGTAATAGCGGCTGCGTGTTTCGCTGCGCATGGAAGCAAGGGCAAATCCGCGCTCGTGGTTGGCGTAGATCAGCTCGTGGTTGCACGGCGGCACATCGGCCAGGATGCCGAGCCAGCCGAAGGGATAAACGCGCTCGAACTCCTGCCCCACGCTCGCAGGAATGGCCTTGCGGCTTGGGCCGTGGAAGCCATCGCAACCGGCGATGAAGCGGCAGTCCACGCGGTGTTCGCTGCCGTCCTTCGTGTAAGTGACGTAAGGCGCGTCGCTGTCCACATCATGCAGGGCGGCGTCTGCGGCTTCATAGACCACTTCGAGGCTACGTTCCTCGCTGGCATCCATCAGGTCGCGGGTCAGCTCGGTCTGGCCGTAGACCATCACCCGGTTCCCCACGAGATCGGCCATGTCGATGCGGATCAGGCGGTCACCATCGGCGAGGTTGAAACCATCATGCCACATGCCTTCCTTTTTCATCCGGGCATCAAGGCCGAGGCGCTCCATCAGCTGCACCGTGATCGTTTCCAGTACGCCGGCGCGGATGCGGGAGAGCACGTAATCCGGCGTCTGTCGTTCCAGCACCACGCAATCAACGCCCTCGGCGCGCAGGAGGTGGCCGAGCAGCAGGCCGGCAGGCCCTGCCCCGATGATGCAGACTTGGGTTTTCATGACGCTGATCCTCTTCCGGTTTTGCCGGATACCCTACCGCCAGAATCCGTGCCCGGGAATGAAGCTTCCAACACATGACTTGGCTTTTTCAACGCATGCTGGCATCCCAGCCAGACGATGAGCAGCACGCTTCCGCCCGATTTCTTCCTTTATGGAGAGGCCGCCAAGGCTGCCGGGCCGGACTTTGTGCATGTGGAGGATCTGGCCGAACGCTCGAAGCCGGGAAACTGGCGGATCGCGCCGCACAAGCACGTCGATCTCAATCACATGATCCTGATCACAAGGGGTGGCGGAAATATAATCTATGAAGCTGAATTACTGGAATTTTCCTCTCCCAGATTGCTGATCGTCCCGGCCAATACCGTGCATGGCTTCAGCTGGTCTGCGCCATCTGAAGGACAGGTGCTGACCGTGGCCCTGCCCAAACTGCAACAACTGGTCAGCGAGCACCCCGACCTCGCCAGCCTGTTCGCAAGACCACGTTCGCTGGCAGTGGACGAGCAGGCGTGCGACGCGATTGGCGACGCCATGCAATCGATCGACCATGAGCTGTCATGGACCGGCCTTGGACAATCCGCAGCCTTGCAGGCCGGGTTGCTGGGTGTTCTGGTGCAAGCCGCAAGGCAGCTACAAAAGCACCAAGAGGCACCGAGCAGCACCCAGGGCCACCACAGGCTGGTCGCGCGGTACCGGCTGCTGGTTGAGCAGCGGTTCCGCCAGCGCGAACCGGTTTCGACCTATGCCCGCGCGCTGGCAGTCAGTGAAACCTCGCTCCGGGAAGCCTGTGCCGCCACCGGCCAGTCCCCCACTGCGATCCGCGACCAGCGCGCCATTCTGGAAGCGCAAAGGCTGCTGGCATTTTCGGCGATGCCGGTTGCCGATATCGGCCAGAGCATCGGCATCGAGGACCCGGCCTATTTCTCGCGCTTCTTCACCCGCCATTGCGGCAAGTCTCCGGCCCGCTGGCGGCGCGAGCAATTGCGCGAGCGGCAGACCGCCTAGGGTCAGGACCTACTAATCCCACCATCGAGGCGCCGGAATGACGAACATATCGGGCGAAAGCACGTGCAGGGAAGGCTGGCCGCCTTTCCAAGCGTGATTTTGTTCGAGATGAGAGTCATTCCGGCGTCCCGCAGGGATTTGACAAAAATGGCCCATTGACGCGTCACAAAGGCCTGAAAGACCGCCGGTATTCCTGTGCCTTTGTTCCTCGCACTGGGCCATTTTGCCTCAAACCTCGAAGGTGGGATTAGTAGGTCCTGACCCTAAGCCCTCGCCGCGAACTCCACCACGTCGGCAGCCTGTGACTGCAACCTGTTCCACACATCGAGCGCGGCGATCTTGTAACCTTCCGCCAGCGTCGGATAGTTGAAGCTGTTGTCGACGAAGTAATCCACCGTGCCGCCAAGGTTGATCACGGCCTGGCCGATATGGATGAGTTCGGACGCGCCTTCGCCCAGGATATGCACGCCCAGCACTTTGCGGCTGTGGCGCTCGCAGATGATCTTCAGCACGCCATAGTCCATGCCCATGATGTGCCCGCGAGAGGTTTCGCGAAAACGCGCCACGCCGCATTCGTACGCAATTCCGCGCTCGCGCACCTCCTGTTCGGAAAGGCCCACGGCGGACAGTTCCGGCACGGCGTAGACGCCATATGGGTTGGCCTGGCTGTCTGCCGGACCATCCGCGCCAAAGGCATGGCACGCGGCTGCCCTGCCCTGTTCCATGGATACGGACGCAAGGCAGGGAAAGCCGACCACGTCGCCCGCGGCATAGATATCGGGGTTCGCGGTCCGGAAGCTGGAGCGGTCAACCTCGAGATAGCCGCGCTTGTCCGCTGCCAGCCCGACGGATTCCAGATTGAGGCTGGCGGTTGCTCCCGAACGCCCGGCAGTGAACAGCACCATCTCTGCCGAGACCTGCCGCCCGTCCGCGAGCATGCAGACGGGATTGCCATTGGCGGCAAAGCGCACCTGATCGACCATGCCGCCCATGCGCAGGGTCATGCCGTTGTCGCGCATCAGGTGGACGAGGTTTTCGACGATCTCGCCATCCATGAAGGGCAGCAGCCGCTCGCGCGGATCGATCAGCGTCACTGGCACGTCCAGCGCCGAGAAGATCGTCGCATATTCCACCCCGATCACACCGCCGCCGACCACGGCAAGGCTGCGCGGCAAGCGGGGCCGCGCAATAAAGCCATCGCTGTCGAAGACGTTGGTATCGTTGAAAGGGATATGCTTCGGGCGGTGCGGCGTGGTGCCGACAGAGATCAACACCTTGCCCGCCTCGACCACTTCCTCGAAAGTGCGCCCCTCTTCCTCGCGGCTGACGATGATGCGCCCCGGCCCGTCAAACCTCCCGCTCCCGACCATGGTGCGCACGCCATTGCGGGCGAACTGGTGTTCGAGCACCTCCACCTCATAGCGATTGGTGCGGCGCATGCGCATGGCGAGGTCATCGCTGCACAGATTGTCCTTCGCCCGGTATCCGCGCCCGTAAAAGCCCCGCTCGCGCCAGCCGGACAGGTTGAGCGCGGTTTCGCGCAGGGTCTTGGAGGGGATCGTGCCGGTATGCACCGACACCCCGCCCACCTTGCTGCGATCGTCCACCACCAGTACGCTGCGGCCCAACTTGGCGGCCTGGATGGCAGCGCGGCGGCCAGCAGGCCCGCTGCCAAGCACGACGAAATCGAATGAGGCCATGGTTGCTATCTCCCTGTCCTTGAATGGACGGGAGGATGGCGCAATTGTTAAGGCTTGCGCTGCCTAGCCGCCGGAATTCGCCGCAGCCGTAGCCGCGATATATTCCGCTATCTGGTCTATCTGCTCGTCGGTCAGTTCACCCTTGCGGAAACCTGACATGGCTCCGCTGCCGCGCCGGACGATCACCCGCAGCACGGGTGCTGGCAAGTCGCTGCGCAGTTCCAGCGCGCCCGGCCTGTCTCCGCCATATTTGGCATCAAGCGCGGCCGTTCCCGGCAAGGTGGGCGATCCATCATCCCCCAGCCCGGTGCCGTGGCATGGGGCGCATTGCTGCTCGAACACCACCCGGCCCGGCATGTCCGGTCGCTCGATATCGCGCACCACGGTCTGCGCCAGTGCTGCGCTGCCAGCCAGTGCACTCACGCCCAGCGCGATGAACAGCGAAGTCCTCATGCTCATGCCCGGAACCTCCGCGGCCAGATACCGCCCCGCCCCGGCGCGATGATGCCATCGGGATCGATGGAGTCCTTCAGCTGCTCGTGGAAGCGGCGCAATATGTGGTTGTTGAAGCTGTAGGTGTCAGACACATCGTCCTGATAGATCGGCGCGGCGCGATAATCGCCCCAGCCATGTTCTGCCGCCACCGCCACGCATTTCTTCATCGATGCATGGGTGATCGCATTGTGCTCAGGGTCGTCATGCTTGATGCTCGGCGCAAAGACCATCTGGAAGGTGTGCGTGTGCCAGAACAAGGGCGTGCTCAAAGCGTTGAAGTAGGATGGCAGTGAGGGGAATTCCTTCATCGCATCACCCAGCACGCGCTGCACTTCGAACACCGCCTCCCCGGTGCGGGGAAGCACGGGGAAAAAGCCGACATGGCCATCATCGCGCACGATCTTCCACGCGCCGAGGCTGGGCACGCCCAGCGAACGGCGACGCTTGATGCTGGTCTGCCACGGCTGGGTGGTGTTGTTCAGCTGCTCTTCTGTGGCGGGCATGGTGAAATGGTCGCCATCCACCGCCGCTGCGCCGGGAATGTCCGACAGGATGCGATCCTTGGCATAGTTCCAGTTTTCCAGCGTGGCCTTTTCGGGGCCGAAGAACTGCAGTTCCACCTGCCAGCTTGGCAGTCCCGCCGCGCTGGCGGCTGCATCCATCTCTGCATCCGAAGGCCCGCCGGTCTTGGTGATGAGCGCCAGAAAATCCCGGTCACCCATCAGCGCCCTCAACGCAGAGCCATATTCGACCTCTCCGATCAGCCCGCTGTCGGACAGGTAATTGACGTGGTTCACCAGCTTGATGAAGTCCCGCCGGCGCGGAACGGTGATCAGGCCGGTGCGATAATATTCGGGCATGGGCATAAGGCGGAAACCCATCTTCGTCACCACGCCGAAATTGCCTTGCGCAAACAGGCCCGCCGGGTCCGGCCCGAAGCCATAGGGGTATTCGTGCCAGGTATCGGAACCCGGCAACGCACCCATGCCAGTGCGCATGATCTCGCCATCGGGCAGGACCACTTCCATCCCGCAATGCGATCCGAAATGGTCGCGGAAATGCGGCATGGTGTAGCCGACGCCGCGTTCCAGCGAATTGCCGATGGGGCTGCCCCAGCCCGGATCGGGGCAATCGAGCATCACCTTGTTGCCCGTCTCGTCCACCGCGCGCTGCAGGTCGAAATAGGAAACGCCGGGCTCGACGAGGCAATAGTTGCGCTCGTTGTTCACTTCCAGCACGCGGTTCATACGCTTCAGATCCAGCACCACGGAGCCGTTCACATTGGGAGACGGGCCGCCATAGCCGAAGTTCTTGCCGGTGGAGATCGGATAGAGCGGGACGCGGTGCTTGCGGGCAATGCGCACCACGGCGCTCACCTGTTCCACATTCTCGGGCGCGACTGCGGCGGAGGCGTGGCGTTCCTCATCGGTGTTCCACACCGGGCTGAAGCTGTCGCGATAAGGGAACATGTCCGCATCGCCAGACCACACCCAGTCCGCGCCCACCGCGCCGCGCAGTTCTTCAAGGAATGCGGCAAAACCTGCCGCGTCCATATCAGGGGGAAGCACGCTCATGCCGTGACACTCGGATGGACAGGCGCGATTACCCAGCTGACGGGATAGACCCCGCGCTCGTCCTTTTCGCCCAGCTGCGTCTGGCTCACCACGCGGCGGCCCTGTTGCTGGGCGAGCGATTGCAGCACGAACAGCGCATCGCTGCCGGTGATGCCGCCGAGCACATAGCCGCGCTGGCGCCATGCCGGATCGAGCGTGTCGAACCACGGCTTTGTCACGTCTCCGGCAAAGCAGATGGCTGGGATGCCCGCATGTTCTGTCGGCAGGCTGTCGACATAGCGGGTGTCGAGCATGAAGGCGTCGAGGCCTTGCGGCGCTTGTGCAAAGGCGGCCTGCGAACCAGCGGCGATAGCGGGAGCGACCGCGCCCCATTTGATCACGTCACGACGGGAAATCACTGGTCACCTCCTGCGGCAGATTTGCGGACCATTTCCTGTGCCAGCAGCTGCGTATGTGCGCCGCGCTGCTCCAGCGGAGCGGTGAGATAGGCGTTGAGCTGTTCCAGCTCGGCATCCGAGATTTCGGTGGGGCGGAAAGGTGCCATCCAGGCCACGCCGTTGCGCACGAAATAGCTGATCACGGCGGGCTGCAAATCCGTGCGGTCCTCCAGCGCGGCAGGCAGGCTGCCTTCATACTTGTTCTGCAGGGCCAGCGTGCCCGCGAGGCCAGGATCGGCGGCATGGCAGGGCGCACACCAATGGGCATAGACCGCCTTGCCTTCCTGCAGTTCGGGAGCGCCCGGCCCGCTGCGCGATCCATCCTGCGCGGCGGCGATACCGGCCAGACCGGCGGCAAGGCCCAATGCGGTGACGAAATACCTCATGCGCCCCTCCCGTCGCGAAGATGCTTCGGCCAGACGCCATAGCGCCCGGCGGAGAGGATACCATTGGGATCGAGCGCGTCCTTGATCTGCTCGTTTACGCGGCGCAGCTTGTGATCGCCGAAGCTGTAGGCATCCATCACGTCATCCATGAAGGCTGGCGGGCAGCGATATTCGCCCCAGCCGTGCTGCGCGCAGATATCGATGATTTCCCTCACGCTTTCGCGTAGATGCTGGTTCTTCGCCGGGTCCTTGTACACCGGCACGGCGGCGAACAGCACGAAGCTGCGCGTCCAGCAGGTGACAGCAGGCGCGAACATGAACAGGTCCAGCCCCAACCGCTCGCATTCCCGGCGCATCACGCGGTTTGCCTCGATAATGCCCTTGCCCGAACGCGGGATCACGGCGGAGAACCAGATGTGCCCGTCACTGGGGTTGAAATTGCCGAAGCCGCGGCTGCCGACGAAGAATATCTCCAGCGAAGGCACGCCGAAACGCGGCTTGGCGATGCGCTCCATATCCTCGGCCGAAAGCGGCAGGGTGATGAAGTCACCCTCGTTGAATTTCACACCCTGGAAATGCGCATGGCGTTCCTTCACATGCTCCCACTGCGCGCGGATTACCTTTTCCGGACCGTAGAAGGTGAAGGATGCCCGCCACGCGGCGAGGCCGGTTTCCTGCACCATGCGGTTCATCTCGTCCGCTGGCGGGATCATGGTCATGGCGATGGGGTTGTCCTGCGACAGGACCGGAGAACCGATGCCCGGCATGCCGTTGAACAGATTGCCGTATTCCAGCTCGTTCAGCAGGTCGACCAGCTCTTCCAGGTCCTCATAGCGGAACACATCGATGCTGCCTGTCAAGTAAGCTTCGGGCTGCGGGAACATGTAGAAGCCCATCTTGGTGACTACGCCCAGAGAAGACTGGCGGAACAGCCCGTCAAGGCAAGGGCCAAGACCCATCCGGTATTGCTGCCATGTCTCCGAACCGGGCAGCGCGCCCATGCCGGTGCGCAGTACCTCGCCGTCGGCCATCACGGATTCGATCCCGCACACCGCTTCCCAGTGCCCGCGATAACCCGCAGCCGTATAACCGCCGCCACTGTCCAGCGCATTGCCGACCAGCGACCCCCAGCCCGGATCGGGGCAATCGATCCACAGCTTGGAGCCGGTTTCCTGCAAGTGACGATACATGTCGAAATAGGAGACGCCCGGCTCGACAAGGCACGAGCAATTGCTCTCGTTCACTTCGAGAATGCGGTTCATGCGCTTGAGATCAAGCACAACACTGCCGCTGAGCACTGGCGCAGATCCACCATAACCAAGGTTGCGCCCGGTGGAGATGGGATAGATCGGTATCTGCCGCTCATTGGCGATCCGCACCACCTGCTGCACTTCCTCAACATTGGCGGGAGCCACGGCAGCAGAGGCGCGCTTTTCCTCCGGCTCGCCCCACAGGACCGAGTAGAAATCGCGATAGGTGTTGAGATCGGCGGGCTGATCAAACACCCAATCCGCCCCCACAGCCGAGCGCATCGCGCCCAACCCGTCAGCAAAGTCAGCGTCAGTCATTCCCGGTGGTGTGGTCATTGGTCAATCATTCCTGGCTGGTTTATACGGTCGTATAACCACGACCCTGCACCGATGGCAATGTTGACTTTATCCGGATTGCTCGCCCGATGTCACTGTGCCGTGTTCACCCAAGGCGGCGCAGGCAAAGCGCACAAGGTAGCTGATGTGATCCATCGGCAGGCCACTTGAAAGTTCCGGAACCGGAATGTTGCGCGGTGCCGGACCCAGCGCTGCGGCCGCGATGAGGCGGATGCGGGCGCGCATCTCGTCCGGATCAAGATGTGGACACAGCGGCATGAGCAGGTCGCGAACCCTGAAGGCCATGCTCCCCATTTCCTCAACGACCATCTCTTTCAGTGCGGCACCGTCACGGGCCGCAATCTCGTCAAGCACGACCAGCGCCCGCCCATCGCCCGTGCAGGCTGCAGGAAGCTGGAGCGGAGTTATCCACGCTTGCATCACGCTTGCGATATCGGGCGCTTGCTCATCGAAGGACGCAATCGGCTCCCAGCCTTCCACGATCACCGCGATATTGAGCTGGCACAGTTCCTCCAACAGCTCGCCAATCCCGCCAAAGTGATAGGTAACGAGCGTGGGATTGACGCCTGCCCTGTCTCCCACCTTGCGCACGGACACGCCGGTGAGGCCGCTTTCAAGTATGATGCGCTCAGCCGCTGCGAGCAGCTTTGTTCGCGTATCCGCGTCCGAATTTCTGATCCTGGATTTCATGCCGACCTTATCGCTGGCCAGGCTCAGAAAGCAAGCGA
>JAUIJI010000160.1 GCA_030431435.1 Alphaproteobacteria bacterium
CAGGCGCGGTTCCAGCTCGCCATCGCCCGGCCAATAGGTGACGGAGCGGCGGATGCTCGCACCAACCACCTGGTGCCGCCAGAGCTCGCGGCCCGTATGGGCTTCCAGCGCCACCACGGCATCCAGTAGCGGCAGGTACATCACGCCATCTACGACAACGGGAACGGTGCCGGCCAGAATGCCGCCGCCGCCATTGGGGCGCAGGCGGAAGGTCCATGCCTGTTCCATCTGGTCGATATTGTCGCGGTTGATATCGGCAAGCGGGGCAAACCGCTGCCCGCCATGGTCACGGGCATAGAGCGGCCAGTCACCGTCCGCCGGGACCATCGCACCGCCCGAATTGTCACCCTGTGCAGCCAGCGGTGTAGCCAGCATGCTTGCCGCCAGAATCGCACCGAGACATTTGCGCATCGTCATCCTCTCCATCAGCTTCGATGCCGCTTTAGCGCAGCATTCTTGTGCTGGCTAATGGTTATATTTTGTAATCAATATAAGGCACCACTGCGCAGCCATCCCTCGATCGCGGCGGCCACCTCGTCGCTGTTCCTTTCCAGCTGCATGGCGTGGCCGTTGCCGTGGACGCCGTGCTCTTCCAGCCGCATATGGCCCACCCGGCACCCGGCCTGTCGCAGGTAATGGACCATGGCGTGGTTGTCTGCCGCCATCCAGCTGGCTTCTGCCGTCACCACCACAATGGGCATCTTCGCAAGGTTGGGCAGCTGGCGTGCTGGTTCGGCCTGTATCTGGTAAGCGACCAGCCCTTCTCCGGGCGAGGGCATGTCCTCTACGGCCAGCGCTTCGCCTTCGGCCAGCGGCGGGTCATAGGTAAGTGGCGCATGGGTGATGCCGAAGGGCAATGGCCCGCTGATTGCGTTGACCGGTGGGCCGAGTGGTTCGACAGCCACGATTGCTTTCACCAGGTCAGGCCGCGCATCGGCGACCAGCCAGCCGGGAGGGCCGCCTGCCGAATGGGTCAGCAGCACCGCTGGTCCGATCATGTCGAGCAGCTGCGCGCCCGCGCGCTGTGCATCCACCTGCGCTGCGGCATGGTCCGCAAGCGTAGGGCCGGTGCCGGCAAGGAAGGACAGGAAGGCCGGATCATCCATCCTGCCCGTTCCCGGCCACTGCGTGTGCAGCTTTGCCTGCGGATAGTTGTCGTCAAAATCGCCGGGACGGGTGAACAGCCGCTCAAGGAACATGGTGGGGCCGGGCGCAGCCATTTCGCCCTGGAATTCGGGGTTGAAGGGGCTGCGGCCGTGTTGCGGGCGGTCCACCACATAGACAGCCCAACCGGCACGCACGAACCAGTGCACCCAGCCTTCGCGCCCGTCAGCGGTGCCGAGGAAATCGGTGCCTTGCCCGCCACCGCCATGGATCATCACGATGGGCAAATCGTGTTTCAGCTCCTGCGGGATCCAGTATTCGACATATTGCTGCCCGCGCATCGCCTTGCCGGCAGCGGGGTGATCAACCAGCTCGCCGCCGGTCCAGAAGAAGCCTTGCGCGGCCAGCTCCAGCGGGCGATCCGTGCCGCCAGCGTGCAGGTCCTGCGGACGGTAGGATTTGTTCAATGGATCTGTCCCTTGCGGTCCTTGATGTTGATCGACGTGACGCGGTCTGTCGGGTCTGCATCGGCCCAGCGGCTGCCTTCGCGCAGCACATCGCCGATCACCTTGTAGGCGAACAGCATCAGCAGCGCGCCGCTTTCAGGGTTGGTTTCCAGCGCGCGGAGATGCTCAAGGTCTTTCTTGCGCTGATCCATGTCCTGTTCCTGCAGCATGCGCTTGTTCTCTGTGGCAGCGGGAGAGACCACGTCCCAGAAGATGCGCCTGCGCTCGTCGCTGAAGCGGTCGAGGATGGTTTCATCCTCCTCGCCCTTGATCACCGCGCCCAGCACGTCTGCCAGCACGATGCCGGTCCACAGTCCCGAAGTCAGGCCCAGACCGCCGCATGGATTGGTGGCATGGGCGGCATCGCCTGCCAACAACACGCGGCCCTTGCGCAGCGTTTCCGCCGCGCGCTGGTGCAGCGTGTAGGGATTGGCCGAGACGATCTCATAATCCTTCCTGCCCTGCATGAACCATTCGTAGCGTTGGTGGACGCGTTCCTCATAGCTTTCGATCGGCAGCGCGCTGTCCTCCATATAGGTGCAGCGCCACAGCCCGTCGGTATCGAGCTGCGCGATCACCGCCATGTTCACCGGATCGCACACGAAGTTCGCCTGGCTGTAGCCAAGCTCCTTGAAGGGGAACTTCACATTGGTGGCGATGAAGCGTTCCGGCCATGTGTGGCCTTCGAACTCGATCCCGGCCAGCTTGCGCACGGTGGAACGCGCGCCGTCGCAGCCGACGAGCCACTTCGCCTCGAAAGTCTGTTCGCCATCCGGCCCGCTGGCCATGGCGAGGATGCGGTCGTCATATTCCTCAAAGCCGTGGACCTCGTGCCCGAACAGCACCTCCACGCCCAGCTTCTGCGCATGTTCCATCGCCACGCGGGCAACCTCGTGCTGGCCCACATGCAGCTGGTAGTCGTAATCGATGCCCTCGACAGGCTCGGTCGTGACCACGGAGCTATAGCCGAATTCGGGAACATGCGTGCCGAAGCTGCTGTTCTGGAAGCCGATGGCGTTCAGTTCATCAAGGATCCCCAGTTCCTCCAGCACCAGCAGGGTGGAGGGGAAATAGACCGCAGCACGCGGGGAATCGATTATGTGCCCTTCTCGTTCCAGCACGCGCACACTGGCACCGGACTGCGCCAGGGTGAGTGCGGTGAGCATGCCCACGGGGCCTGCGCCAATAATCAGGACATCGGTTTTCTCGGGCATCAGTTCTCCTCCGCTGCACGGCGGGCAGCTTCCGTCAGGACATAGGCGCGCACGGCTTCCGCCTGCTTGGCATCGATCCACGGGGAAAAGCTGATCATGCCGCGATCAGCCAGTATCCCGTCATTCACCACGGCGGCCCAGGCGTTCGCATCACTGGCGACGGGGCTTTTCATCAGGTCAGGATTGACCGGACCATTGTGGCAGATGGTGCACAGCGCGAAATATTGCGCCTGGCCTTCGGCGATCTGTTCGGGCGTGAAGCTCTCATCGCTCGTGACATAGGGACGCGGTTCGAGCGGGGGCAGGCGTTCCAGCGTGGCGGTGCCGCCCAGCT
>JAUIJI010000067.1 GCA_030431435.1 Alphaproteobacteria bacterium
CAGAACTGTGGCGGTTCCGCAGATAGCCGCCCAGGATCATGATCGCGAAGATGATGACTATGGCAGTTGCCCAGTTCAACGTGTGGCCTCCGTTTCGATTTTCACTTCATCGCTCTCGATCCGCAGCGCCTCGATCTGTGCAGAAAGGCTGGGGCGGTCATCGGTAGCGATGCGTTCAAGGTTGCGGATGCGGTCTTCCATCAGGCTGATCTTTTCGAGCAGCGGGCCGGTGTCCGTACCGCGACTGCGCGCTTCGAGTTCCAGCCGCTTTTCCTTCAGCTGGATCGACCGCTTGGCGATGCCGCTGACTGTTCCCATCACGATGCCGATGATCGCGATCGCGGCAATCACGCCGACAACCATATCCATGTCCATCAGTTCACTCCGTCCTTGTCGCGCAGGGAATCGATCTGGTGGGACAGCTGGTAGCCGCTGTCGGTCACGATCTTCTCCACATTGGCGAGGCGTTCCTTCACGCTGGACAGTTCAGCGCGCAGCGCCGCGTTTTCCTGGGTCAGCAGGCGCACCCGCTCCATGCCTTCGGACGAGACCTCAGGCTTGAGCGACTGGCCCCACATGCCTTCCAGCGGATAGCCGTTCTTGATCTTCAGCTTGGTCGAATGGATCGATCCGAAGACGATCACCGCCGTCATGGCGACGATGCCCACGATGATCCACGGCGCGAATTCGAGGATGGCGGCAAAGGTCGGGTCCATCAGTTGGCTTCCTTCTTGATATCCAGCGGCACTCCCGAACTACTTCCGGCCTTGGCCGAGACGGGAAGGTCACGCAGCGCCTCGATCTCGCGCGCGGTGTGATAGCCGCTGTCGGTCACGATCCTCTCGAGCACGGCAATCCGGTCCGTCGCATTCTCGAGCTTGTCAGTCAGGATGCGGTTCTGTTCCTTCAGCTGGCTGATGTCCTTGCCGGACGTGGAATAGCCGCCGTAGTCCTCGTCGCCGTAATCATCATCCTTGAGCGGATAGCCGTGCTTCGCGCGGATCCAGTTGTTGATGATCGTGCCGAGGGTGCAGATCGCGACAATGGCAATGATGAAATCCATCATGCGCGCTCCTTGTCCATGCCCAGTGGCACGCCGTTGTCCTGCCTGCTCTCCTGCCTAGCGTCGCGCAGAGCCTCGATTTCGGAAGCGAGGTTATAGCCGCTGTCGGTGACGATGCGTTCCAGCACACGAATGCGATCGCGCAATTCCTCCACCTCGGCCTTGGTTGCAGCGTTGTCGTTGACAGTGCTGATAGGGCGGCCCTTGTGATCAAGGATGATGCCCCGCTCCATCGCTGCGACTTTCTGCCTGTGGTTCAGCCAGATGGCCGCGATCGGGATGGAAATGCCCGCCAGCGGTATCAGTATCCAGATAGTGTCAGGTCCCATGTTGTCTCCCCCCTCGGGTGCAGGTCGGCAGGTATCAGCGCAGCTTTTCGATCTCCGCAGTCAGGCGCGGATTGTTGCTGACGTAAAAGCTCTCGACGTCAGCCAGACGCCTGTCGATATCGCGGAACTTGCCGCGAATTTCGCGCGTGGTGCGCTTCGGGTTCTGGCGCACGCCCTGCCAGTATTTCTGCTCCTGTGCGTCCTGGTAGAGATGCGGCGGCTTCTTGTTCAGCAGCAGGCCCATGAGAATGTAGAGCGGGATCATCAGCGGGAAAAAGCCGATAAGCAGCGATGCCAGAAATCCCAGCCGCACCCAGAAGGCGTTGACGCCGGTATAGTCGGCGATGCCGGAGCACACGCCCATCAGCTTGCCATTCTGTTTGTCGCGATAAAGAGTGGTGCGCGGGCTGTTCATGAGCGGGTTCCTTTCTTTTCGGCCAGCAGCTGTTCCAGTTCTTCCAGCGGCGCATTGTCTTGCGCGCGATCAGCCAGCACGCGGGCGGGCCTGTATTCCGGATGGTCCGAAGCCACGAGCCGTTCGACTGTGTCCATCCGTTCATCCAGGCGCTTGGCAAGCTGGTACAGTTCCTCCAGCAGCGCCTCGTCATCGGTGGTGATGCTGCCAGCGGTCTTCCACTTGGTGACGTAGTGGAGGATCAGCCAGGGCAGGCCGACAAAGATTGCCGGTATGATAATGATCTCTTCCATCGTTCAGCCTTCCTGCTTGCCGGTGCTGCCGCCCTTGGCGTCATTCATGCCCAGGGCGCGCTTCATTTCTTCGAGTTCTTCGTCGACCTTGTCCGAGCCTTCCAGCGCGGCAAATTCGTCTGCCAGCGTCTTCTTGTCGCCGGTGATGTTCAGCGCTTCAGCGCGCCCTTCGGCGTAGTCGACGCGGCGTTCGAGCTGGTCAAAGCGGGTCAGCGCCTCGTCCACGCGCTCGTTGGTCATCAGGCTGCGCAACTTGAAGCGGTTCTCCGCGCTTTCGAGGCGGGCCGCGATCTGGCTCTGCCGGCTGCGGGCTTCGCGCAGGCGATGCTGCAGCTTGGCGATGTCCTGTTCGTAAGCGCGCAGGGCATCATCGAGCACGCCGATTTCCTGCTTCAGCTGGTCAGCCATATCGCCGGCCTTGCGTTTTTCCATCAGCGCCGCGCGGGCGAGGTCTTCGCGATCCTTCGACAGCGCCAGCTGCGCTTTTTCGCCCCAGTCGGACTGCAGCTTGTCCAGCTTCACAGCGTGACGGTGCATCTCCTTCTGGTCCGCAATCGTGCGGGCGGCGCTGGCGCGGACTTCCACCAGCGTCTCTTCCATTTCGAGGATGATCATGCGGATCATCTTGGCGGGGTCATCCGCCTGGTCGAGCAGCTCGTTGAAGTTTGCGGCGATGATGTCTCGGGTACGCGAAAAAATGCCCATCCAGGCGGCTCCTGAAGTTAAAGGGTTGGCGGCTGCCAGAGAATTTCCTGTCGGCGTCGGGCTGGTGCGCAGACGCTCGATCTCGCGATCAAGGCGCGAGCCGTCATCCTGCTTGCGGCCCTCTCCGACCGGGGTCAGGGGATTGGGATTGTCCCCGCTCACGCCAGCTCAACCAGCGGTGAGACGACCAGCATCAGTTCCGGCGAAGCGCTGGCCTGCTGCGTGAAGGCGAAGAGGTTGAACGCGACCATGGCGGCAACGCTGATCAGCGCGGCGATGCCGGTCTTGCTGAAAAGAAAGCGTTGGTCGAACATGCTGTGTTTCTCCTGATCCGTTGTTCATCATACAGTCAGCAAATAGCGTGCCAAATTGAAAAACCATCAGAATAACAGTGTGTTAAAAAGTTTCTCTAGAAATCACATTGGTGGCTATTGCCAAGGATTGGGAATTTTCACTATATATCGGGGGTGGAACGGGAAAACCAGTTTATCGGCCAGTCCGGCGCCTTCCTCGACGCGGTCGAGCGGGCCAGTCGTGCGGCCCCCATGGCGCGTCCCGTATTGGTAATCGGTGAGCGCGGCACGGGCAAGGAACTGATCGCCGAACGCCTCCACCGCTTGTCTGATCGCTGGGAAGAGCCGCTGGTCATCATGAACTGCGCGGCGCTGCCCGAAACGCTGATCGAGGCGGAACTGTTTGGCCATGAGGCGGGCGCATTTACCGGCGCCACCAAGGCGAGGGCAGGGCGCTTCGAAGAGGCGGACCGGGGCACGCTGTTCCTCGATGAGCTCGGCACGCTGTCGATGGGCGCGCAGGAACGCCTGTTGCGCGCGGTCGAATATGGCGAGGTGACACGCATCGGCTCTTCGCGACCGACGCGGGTCGATGTGCGCATCGTTGCTGCCACCAATGAGGACCTGCCGCGCAAGGCGAAGGAAGGCACGTTCCGCGCTGACTTGCTCGACCGCTTGAGCTTCGAAGTCATCACGTTGCCGCCTTTGCGCGTGCGTGAAGGCGATATCGCCGTGCTGGCGCAGTACTTTGGGCGGCGCATGGCGGCGGAGCTGGGTTGGGAGGAATGGCCCGGCTTTGCCACCCATATCGCGCAGGCGATGGAGGACCACCCCTGGCCCGGCAACGTCCGCGAATTGCGCAATGTGGTGGAGCGCGCGGTCTATCGCTGGGACGACTGGTCGCAGCCCATCTCCCATGTCGTATTCGATCCGTTCGATTCACCGTGGAAACCCACAGCCGCGCCTCCGCCGCCCAGGCCGGCATCGAAGGATCTCTCCGCCGCAAGCGCGCCAGAACCGGCAAGTGCCGATTTTTCCGATATCGACGATCTTCGCGCCGCCGTGGATGCGCACGAGAAGGCTATCGTGCTGCAGGCACTTGGCCGCCATCGCTGGAACCAGCGGCAGACCGCCAAGGCTCTCGGCCTGTCCTATGACCAGCTGCGCCATTGCCTGAAGAAGCACGACATCAACAACAGTGCCGAAAGTTGAGATTTGTGGTTAAGCTGCGCCTGTGCGCAAATGGTTACCACGAATGAAATGCATGCTTAACGGGCAGGTAACTCCCCCTTGCTAAGGTCCTTTCTGGATTCAGGGGAGTACAGATATGTTCAGATTTGCTCAGTTTATCGTTCGTCACAAGGTTGGCGCCGTTGCCGTGCTTGCCCTCGGTGTCTTTGTCATGATGCCGAATGAAGGCGAACAGGAAGAAAAGTCCAACAACCCCTGGGCGCAGGCATCTGCCCCGTCGCAGACCGTCCAGGCCGAAGAACCGGGCTTTGTTGGCCAGATCGTGGATGAAGCGGTCGCCTATCTCGACGAGAACGATCTCAATCCGATCGATCGCGCCGATGAAGCTGTCGGCCGTCTCGATGACACGGCCGCCGCCTATGGCGATGTGAACGCACGCAACCGCTGATCACGGCTAAGGTCCGCGCCGCTGATGGGGATCGGCGAGCGCGGACAGCCTGAGGCGACTTTGAGGGCGGACTGGTCCGACAAGGGCTGGGTCCGCCCTGATGGTATGCGCGCTGCGTTTACCGCTTGCCAAGCATTGCCGTGGCATAGCGCTTTCGCATCAGAACCATTGCGCAGGGATGAGCTACCATGTCTGACCAGATTCGCCTGATTGTTCGCCTGCTCGGGGCCGTGCTGGGGCTGATGTTCTTCGCCTGGGTGATCGGTGTCAGCCTGGCTGGGCCGGCTGCCATGGACCAGCTGAAGGACTTCGAGCAACAGGCCGCACAGGTTCAGGAAGAATACCAGCAAGTGGCGCGTGAAGAATTGCGCGATGCGGTGTTGGCAGAAGACGGCTGGGGCAGTGAAGCGCATGTCGATATGCCGCAAGCCGCAGGCAATCTGCGTCAGGAAGCGCTCGACATGATGGACGAGGCCGAGGAAGGCTGGGGCGTCGGCAGCCGCTGACCGCAAAATGCGCCGTTCTGCCGGGCGTCGCCGAATTGGCTTGCATACAGGGCGCATCGGGCCTATCTGACCGCCATCCCGACATTGTCTGACACTGAAGGGGCTGGCGCCAACCGGGGCCGGCAGCAAACCGCTGTGTCATGATCGTGTCGTCCTGAACGACCAACCGGAGCACCATGGCAGATCTTGCCCGCCTGACCGAATTGTTCACCGCCGAAGCCGAAGCCCTCGGCTTCGAACTCGTGCGCGTGAAGCTGACGGGTTCGGGCGAGGAGCGCACCTTGCAGGTGATGGCGGAAGATCCCGCCACCGGCCAGCTGATCATGGACCAGTGCGCGCAGCTGTCGCGTGCCATTTCCGCCAGGATTGACGAGGTGGAAGAGGCCGAAGGCGAGCTGATCGAGGGCGCATATCTCCTCGAGGTATCCAGCCCCGGCATTGACCGTCCGCTGACCCGCCCGAAGGACTATGCCAACTGGGCGGGGCACGATGCGAAGATCGCCCTGTCAGACAAGGTCGACGGGCATCGCAAGCTTGCCGGAGAGCTTGTGGGGATCGAAGGCAACGTCGTCACGATCGACGACAGGAAGGCCGGCACAGTTGCCGTTCCGCTCGAAACAATCCATTCGGCCCAGCTGATCCTGACGGACAAGCTGATTGCCGCCACCCAGCCGCTTGATATGAGCGGCGCTGATGAAATCGAAGAATTCGAAGATTCAACCGAAGAAGAGAAGGCTGAAGACTGATGGCCAGTCCCATTTCCGCCAACAAGGCAGAGCTGCTTGCGATCGCCAATGCTGTCGCCTCGGAGAAGATGATCGACAAGTCGATCGTGATCGAGGCGATGGAAGAGGCGATCCAGAAGGCTGCTCGCGCCCGTTACGGCGCCGAGAACGATATCCGCGCCAAGCTGGACCCGATGACCGGCGATTTGCGCCTGTGGCGCGTCGTCGAAGTGGTCGAGGAAGTGGAAGACTACTTCAAGCAGGTGGACCTCAAGGCCGCGCAGAAGCTGGAAGACGGCGCAGCCGTGGGCGATTTCATCGTTGACCCGCTGCCCCCGGTCGACCTTGGCCGTATCGACGCACAGAGCGCCAAGCAGGTGATCTTCCAGAAGGTCCGCGATGCCGAGCGTGAGCGCCAGTTCGAGGAATTCAAGGACCGCGCTGGCGAAGTGATCACCGGCGTGATCAAGTCTGTCGAATTCGGCCATGTGATCGTCAACCTCGGCCGTGCCGAGGGCGTGATCCGCCGCGACCAGCAGATCCCGCGCGAAGCGGCCCGTGTGGGCGAGCGTGTGCGTGCGCTGATCATGAAGGTGGAGCGCAACAACCGCGGCCCGCAGATCTTCCTGTCCCGCGCGCATCCCGATTTCATGAAAAAGCTGTTCGCGCAGGAAGTGCCCGAAATCTATGATGGCATCATCGAGATCAAGGCCGCCGCCCGCGATCCGGGCAGCCGCGCAAAGATCGGCGTGATCAGCCACGACAGCTCGATCGACCCGGTCGGCGCCTGCGTCGGCATGAAGGGCAGCCGCGTTCAGGCCGTCGTGCAGGAGCTGCAGGGTGAGAAGATCGACATCATCCCGTGGTCGGAAGACATCGCCACCTTCGTGGTGAACGCGCTGCAGCCGGCAACCGTCAGCCGCGTGGTGCTGGACGAGGACGAGGGCCGTATCGAGGTTGTCGTGCCCGATGACCAGCTGTCGCTCGCGATCGGCCGCCGGGGCCAGAACGTACGCCTCGCCAGCCAGCTGACCGGTCACCAGATCGACATCATGACCGAGGAAGAAGCTTCCGAGAAGCGCTCCAAGGAATTCGCCGAACGCTCGAAGATGTTCGAGGAAGAACTGGACGTCGACGAAACCCTCTCGCAGCTGCTGGTTGCCGAAGGCTTCGCCGAGCTGGAGGAAGTCGCCTATGTCGAGCTGGCCGAACTCGCCAGCATCGAGGGCTTCGATGAGGAACTCGCCGAGGAGCTGCAGAGCCGCGCCAACGAAGCGCTGGAGCGCAAGGAAGCCACCTTCCGCGAACAGCGCCGCGAACTGGGCGTCGAGGATGCGCTGGCAGAGATCCCGCACCTGACGGAGGAAATGCTCGTGGTGCTGGGCAATGCCGGGATCAGGGAACTCGATGACCTTGCAGACCTCGCCACCGATGAACTGATCGCCAAGAAGCGTGAAGCGCCGCGCCGTCGCAACAATGCCGATGGTCCGCCGCTGCGTCGCCCGCAGCGTCAGGAGGACAAGGGCGGCGTGCTGGGTGCGTTCGGCCTTACCGAAGAGCAGGGCAACGAGATCATCATGGCTGCCCGCGCGCACTGGTTCGAGGACGAGGAAGAAGCGGCACCTGCTGCTGACGCCGCGCCCCAAGCAGAGGAGGCCGCCGATGCGGAATCCTCGCAATGAGACCCTAAGGCAGAACCGATCGCGCAAGCGTGACGGGGGCGGCGACGTCCCCGAGCGGCGCTGCATACTCACCGGCAGGAACGCCTGCCGGGACGAGTTGCTGCGCCTTGCGGTCTCGCCCGATGGCGATGTGCTGCCCGATGCCATGGCGCGCGCGCCAGGACGCGGCGCATGGATCGGCGTTACCCGGTCACAACTGGAAGAGGCGATCGCCAATGGTCAGCTCAAGGCGGGCCTTGCGCGTGCGTTCAAGGATGGCGGGCTGAATATTCCGCCAGACCTGCCGCAATTGTTCGCCAATGCCCTGTTACGCGCCTTTCTGGATAGGCTGGGTCTCGAAATGCGCGCAGGACGTCTTATCTTGGGGTCTGAAAAGATTGCCAACGAGGCGCGCAGCGGCAAGGTCGCCGCGCTCTATCACGCCAGCGATGCCAGCGAGGACGGGCGCAGGAAGCTCGACCAGGCTTGGCGTGTGGGCATGGATGCGGAAGGCAGTGGAATGCAGGGCGAAACCCTGCCACTGGACCGCAAGGCCCTGTCTGTGGCATTGGGCCGCGACAATGTTGTCCATCTGGCGCTTGCCGACGTTCGTTCGGCCGAGCGGGTATCGTTCCCGCTCAAGCGCATGCAGACCTTTCTCGGGGCCGGTTCGCCGGCCCAAAACAGTGGTGATGTTGCGGTGGATGATGCTGCGCATGATGCAGCAGCAGTTGATTGATTTTGAAGGAATAATTGAGGCGTATGAGCGACAACGAAGAAACACCGAAGCGCAAACCACTGGGTCTGAAGCGTTCGGTTGATGCTGGCGAGGTCAAGCAGACCTTCAGCCACGGTCGCACCAACAAGGTTGCGGTCGAGGTAAAGCGTCGCCGCAAGCTGACCAAGCCCGGCGCTGCAGCTGAGGAAGCGGCTCCGCCGCCACCGCCCCCGCCACCTCCGCCGCCGCCTGCGGCGAAGAAGCCCGCGCCCAAGAAGCCGGCTGCCGATGCGGAAACCCCGCAGGAGCGCGTCGCCCGCTTGCAGCGCGAGGCCGAGGAAGAGCGCCTGCGCCTTGCCGAAGACGCGCGTCGCCGCGAGGAAGAGCAGCGCGCCAAGGATGCCGAGGAAGAAAAGCGCCGGATAGAACAGAAGCGCAAGGCTGACGAAGAAGCCGAAAAGCAGCGTCAGGCCGAGGAAGAGGCCGAACAGGCTGCTGCGGAAGCGGCTGCCAATGCTCCTGCAGAAGAACAGGCACCTGCTGGCGCAACCGCACCGCGCAAGTTCACGCCTGTCGAACGTCCCGAACCCAAGCGCCCCGAGAAGAAGCAGGAGCGCAAGGCCGGCAAGGGTGGTGCAGATCGCGGTGGTGCTGGTGCTGCCACCGGCGGTGACAAGCGCCGCTCCGG
Organism: Alphaproteobacteria bacterium; assembly: GCA_030431435.1. Taxonomy (GTDB): domain Bacteria; phylum Pseudomonadota; class Alphaproteobacteria; order Sphingomonadales; family Sphingomonadaceae; genus Alteraurantiacibacter. Next base: position 9,036 of record JAUIJI010000067.1, read on the forward strand.
CAAGCTCACAGTCAACCGTGCGCTCAACGAGGACGAAGGCCGTCGCGCCCGTTCGCTCGCTGCTCTCAAGCGTGCTCGCGAAAAGGAGCGTCGCGCCCAGGGTGGCGGCTCCAGCGCGCCGCGTGAAAAGCAGGTCCGCGACGTGATCGTTCCGGAAGCGATCACCGTCCAGGAGCTCGCCAACCGCATGGCCGAAAAGGGCGCCGACCTTGTGAAGGCGCTGTTCAACATGGGCATGATGGTCACCGTCAACCAGACGATCGATGCCGATACGGCGGAACTGCTGGTCGAGGAATTCGGCCACAATATCCAGCGCGTCTCGGAAAGCGACGTCGATATCGACACCAGCGAGGAACAGGATCCCGAAGAGACCCTGCGCCCGCGCCCGCCGGTCGTCACGATCATGGGCCATGTCGACCACGGCAAGACCAGCCTGCTCGATGCGCTGCGCGGTGCCAATGTGACCAAGGGCGAGGCCGGTGGCATCACCCAGCATATTGGCGCGTACCAGATCACCACCAAGGGCAAGGACAAGCAGAAGGTCACCTTCCTCGATACGCCGGGGCACGAGGCTTTCACGCAGATGCGCCAGCGCGGTGCCAATGTCACCGATATCGTGGTGCTGGTGGTCGCGGCGGATGACGGCATCATGCCGCAGACGATCGAAGCCATCAATCACACCAAGGCCGCTGGCGTGCCGATGATCGTGGCGATCAACAAGTGCGACAAGCCCGAAGCCAATCCGCAGAAAGTGCGCGAGCGCCTGCTGGAGCATGAGGTGATCGTGGAAGCCCTGTCCGGCGATGTGCAGGACGTGGAAGTCTCGGCCAAGAAGGGCGACGGGCTGGACGAACTGCTCGACAAGATCCTGCTGCAGGCCGAGCTGCTCGAACTGAAGGCACGTCCTGACCGCGAGGCTGAAGCCACCGTGGTCGAAGCACAGCTCGACAAGGGCCGTGGCCCTGTTGCCACCGTGCTGGTCAATCGCGGCACGCTGAAGCGCGGCGATACATTTGTCGTCGGCACCGAAAGCGGTCGCGTGCGCGCCCTGATCGACGATCACGGCAAGCAGGTGAAGGAAGCAGGCCCTGCAACCCCGGTTGAAGTGCTTGGCCTTGGCGGCGTGCCGCAGGCTGGCGATGTCCTGACCGTTGTAGAAAACGAACAACGCGCCCGCGAAGTGGCCCAGTACCGCCAGGAAAAGGCCACCGAAAAGCGCACTGCGCTTGCTCCCACGAACTTCGACACGATGTTCAACAAGAGCGACGTGGTCGAATTCCCGGTGGTGGTGAAGGCAGACGTGCAGGGTTCGGTGGAAGCTATCAACACCGCACTGCACAACCTTTCGAACGATCTCATCAAGGTCCGCGTGCTGCACGCCGGCGTTGGCGCGATCACCGAGAGTGACGTCTCGCTGGCGGCGGCTTCCAAGGCCCCGATCATCGGCTTCAACGTGCGCCCCAATGCCAAGGCGCGCGAACTGGTGAAGCGCGATGGCGTGGAGATGAAATATTACGATGTCATCTATCACCTGACCGAAGAGATCGCGAAGGAGATGGCCGGCGAGCTGGGTCCCGAGCGGATCGAGAACGTCGTCGGCCGTGCACAGGTCAAGGAAGTCTTCAAGTCCGGCAAGAAGGACAAGGCCGCTGGCCTGCTGGTCGAGGAAGGCGTCATCCGCAAGGGCCTCCATGCCCGTCTCACGCGCGACGACGTTATCGTTTCGGCCACCACGATCGCCTCGCTGCGCCGCTTCAAGGACGATGTGGACGAAGTCCGCACCGGCCTCGAATGTGGTGTGGTCCTTGCCGACACGAACGACATCAAGCCGGGTGACCAGCTCGAAGTCTTCGAAGTCGAGGAACGCGAACGGACATTGTGATGTCTCTCCCCTCCCGTTCGCGGGAGGGGTCGGGGGTGGGCATGGGCTCGCGAGAGCCCACCCCGCTGCGACTAGGACTTGCGGGGCAAGCCCAAGTCTCGCTGCCCCTCCCGCAGGCGGGAGGGGGTAGGAGTTGAATGACCCGCTACTGCGCCTTTTTTGCTTCCATGAATGTCGGTGGAAACCGGCTGAAGATGGAGGACTTGCGCCACGCCCTTGAGCGCGAGGATATCGAGGACGTGGAGACCGTTGTCGCCAGCGGCAATGTGCTGTTCTCGTTCGACGATCGCCCGTCAGACGGGATGGCCGAAATGCTCGCCTTCGTGGTGGAGGACTATTTCGGCTTTTCCACTTTCGCTGCGGTTCGTACCGCTGACGAAGTGCGTGCCGCCATCAAGGACAACCCGTTCCGTGCCGATGGTGACGAGCAGCAGGTCCACACCCATTTCCTCGAACGCCAGCCTGATCCGGCGCAATTCAATGTAATGATGGCCGCATACGAAGGGCGGGGAGACGAGAAAATCGCGCTGGGTGACCGCTGTCTCCATATCGACTATGTTGACGGCGTGGGGCGCAGCAAGCTCACCAGCGCCTTCATGGAGCGCAAGCTCGATTGTCGCGGCACGGCGCGCAACATGCGATCCTTGCAGCGTATATTGGACAAGATGGAAGAACAAAGCTGAGATGGCCCGCCACCATTCCTCCCCTGAAGACCAGTCCGTCCGCCTTTTGAAGGTGGGTGAGCGGGTTCGCCATATCCTGTCCGAACTGCTCGCACGCGGCGAGGTTCATGATGATACGATCAGCGCACACACCGTATCGGTCACCGAGGTGCGCATGTCGCCGGACCTGCGCAACGCCAAGGTCTATGTGAAACCGCTGCTGGGCGAGGACGAGGCGCTGGTGGTGAAGGCGCTGCAGGTCAACACCGCCTTTTTCCAGCGCGAGGTTGCGCAGCGCCTCGGCCTCAAATTCGCGCCGAAGCTGCAATTCCGCGAGGATGAGAGCTTCGACGAGGCGAGCCGGATCGACCAGCTGCTGGATGATCCGCGCGTGAGGCGCGATATCGACGACGAAGAGGACTGACGGTAGCTAGCGGGCGCAGACCCGCAGCTTCACCTTGTCCCAGTTGCCCTCCTCGGCATCCGCTCGAGAAATCCAGAACTGCCACGCATCCACGCCATGCATATGGGTGTCGAGCATGTCATCCGGCATCATCTGGAACAGCAACAGATTCTCCTCGCCATCGGCAAAGCCAAGCGGCTCGCCATAGCCAAGGCCGAACATCTGGTGCTGCCCGCCCGAAGCGAGGCGGAAGTCTTGATTGATGACCTCCAGCACATCGGCAGGCATGTGCTTGAAGTCCTTCGCATCGCCGGTGATCAGCTGGCGCAGCACCAGGTCCTGCATCTCTTCAAGGTTGCAAGGCATTCCCGTGGGCAGGACGTGGTCGAAACGCCCGTGCGCCTCGCTCAGCTTTTCCAGCACGGGCTGGTAGTCTTCGCGGGTCATGGCTGACCACGGATCCTTGTCTTGAACCAGTTCGGCGAAGCTGGCGCAGAACTTTGCGAAGACATCCACATCGTTCTGCTGCCAGGGGATTTCCGTCTCCGCATTGAGGATGCCGTTTTCCAGCTCGGCAATGCGATTGTCGTCGCGATATGTCGCTTCCTGCAGTTCGGCCAGTTCTGCGCGGGCCAGCTTCACCCATTCCTGCTGTTCGCAGATTGCCTGGTTCTGCATTTCGAGCGCGCGCGACAGCATTTGGGATGCAAGGATCGCACCTTGCCAGTAACTGGTCTCGAAGTCGCATTTGCCGGCTCGGCGAAGGTTGCCGATACTGAACGGCCCCTGGCGTTCCTTCATCAGCAGGTGCAGCAAGGTAATCTGCGCTTCGCGGATCGGGTGGTGATGCTCCTCATTGTGATAGACGCGCAGTTCGGGCGGGATTTCGAGCACCAGTTGCTCCAGCGGCCAGCAGGGGATCTGGTCGCGCGCCCGGTCTCCGTCAGGATGGCGCGAAGGCTTGGGGTCTGCAGCGGTGACATGCACCGCGCCGCCATCGCCAAGGAACAGTGCAAGCCAACCATCGCCTGGCAGCGGGCTTTCCGGGCAGTTGCGGGAGAGGTCAGCGAGGTGGATCTGCGCGACGAAGGGCAGGGGGCCGCCATCTTCGGCTTTCGGCCATTTTGCCCGGCCCAGTCTGGGCAAGCCGCCGATCCAGCTGTTTTCGCAAGGCCACGACCCGTCTCTTTCGCGCGTCTGGCGCACCATCATCACCGGCCTGGGGTGGGGTTCGCTATTGGGGCCGGGCCCCATCAGCTCCAGCTCGAGTTCGAGAGCCCAGCGCAGCCGTGCGCGCCGCTTGTCGTCAAGCGGTTGATAATCATCCTCTCCCGCAGGTCCAAACTGCGGGAAGAAGCGGCTGAGCAGGTTCATTGTCCCCCCGGTGAAATGTCCGGGAACAGGACTAGGTACCTATACTTAATTTTCGGGAAACGACGTTGGCATTTTTTGCCCGATTTCGCCGCCTAGTCCTGCGCCGCAACCGGTACCTCCATGAACACCTGAGCACCCGGACCCAGCGGCAGGTCCAGCACCACCCAGCCGATCGTCAGCGCGAGGCCAACCAGCATCAGGCCGATGGAATAGGGCAGCATGGTCGCCGCCAGCGATCCGAGGCCGAAATCCTTCTGCCAGCGCTGGCAGAAGATCAGGATCAGCGGGAAATACACCATCAGCGGGGTGATGATGTTGGTGGCGCTGTCACCCACGCGATAGGCAGCGGTGGCCATTTCGGGCGAAATGCCCAGCAGCATCAGCATCGGCACCAGCACGGGCGAAAGCAGCGCCCACTTCGCGCTGGCCGAGCCGACGAACAGGTTGAGGATGCCCGATACCACGATGATCGCGGCGAGCAGCGCCCATGCAGGCAATCCTGACGAGCCGAGCACGTCTGCACCGTTCACCGCAAGGATCAGCCCGAGGTTGGACCAGCTGAACATCGCCACGAAATGCGCCGCGGCAAAGGCGAGGACGAGGTAATAGGCAAGGTCCTCCATCGCGCCGGACATCATCTTTACCAGATCGCGGTGATCGCCGATCACGCCTGCGCCCTTGCCATAGGCCCAGCCGGCGAGGAGGAAGAGCAGGAAGAAGCCTGCGACCAGGCTCTGGTAGAAGGGCGTCAGCCGCGCTTCGGGCGTGGCGTCCTCATTGATCAGCGGGGTGCCCGGGCCGACCGCGAAAAACACCCACAAAGCGCAGACGGCCAGCACCGCGAGGCCCGCCCATTTCAGGCCCCGGCGCTCGCCATCGCTCAAGGCCTCATTGGTCTGCTCGCCTGCCGGAGCATTGCCTGCCTTCGCCGGATCCCACTGGCCAAGGCGCGGCTCGATCATCTTGTCGGTGACGTACCAGATCACCGGCAGGAAGACGAAGGTCATGGCGGCGATGAAATACCAGTTGCCCGCGATATTGGCGGTGAAATCGCCGAACACGGTCTCCACCGCAGCTTCTGTAATGCCGAACAAAAGCGCATCGAGCTGGCCCGGCAGGAGGTTTGCCGAAAAGCCGCCGGAGACGCCTGCGAAGCTGGCGGCAATGCCCGCCACCGGGTGGCGACCGGCAGCGTGGAAGACAATGCCTGCCAGCGGGATCAACACCACATAAGCCGCGTCTGCCGCAAGGTTGCCCATCATGCCCACCAGCACCACAAACGGGGTGAGCAATGCCTTGGGGGCATAGCGCACCGCGCCGCGCATGGCGGTGCCGAACAGGCCCGCACGCTCGGCCACGCCTGCGCCCAGCATCACCACAAGAACATAACCGAGCGGGTGGAAGTGGGTGAATGTGGTGGGCATATCGACCCACAATCGCTGGATATTTTCGGCCGAGAGCAGGCTGACGGCGGAGATCACACGCGCCGTGCCGGTCGCCTCGTCAATCTCGGTGGGATGCAGCGCGCTCCATCCGGCGAGCGACGCGATGATCGAGATTACCACCAGCCCCGCGATCAGCCAGAAGAACAGGAACACCGGATCAGGCAGCTTGTTGCCCGTCCGCTCGATATATCCGAGGATGCCCTTCTGCGTGGCTGCTTCGCTCATGGTGTGATCCCTTTCACCTGAAACCAGAAGGGCTAGCACGCGATTTCGCGCTAGTCTTTACCAATCTGCCACAAATCCCCATGGGGATGGGCGATGACTGACAAACCCCAACCCCACGGCTGGCTGCTGCTCGACAAACCGCGCGGCCTTGGCTCGACGCAAGCGGTGGGGGCGGTGAAGCGCAACCTTCGCGAAGCCGGATATGGGAAGATCAAGGTGGGGCATGGCGGAACGCTGGACCCGCTGGCGGAGGGCGTGCTCCCTATTGCTCTGGGCGAAGCGACAAAGCTGGCTGGCCGGATGCTCGATGCGAGCAAGATCTACGAGTTCACGGTGGAGTTCGGCGAGGAGTCCGACACGCTCGATACCGAAGGCGAAGTGATCGCCACCAGTGATCGCCGTCCGCCGCTCGCCGCGGTTGCCGCCATCTGCGAGCATTTTACCGGCGAGATCGAACAGGTGCCGCCGAAGTACTCGGCGATCAAGGTGGACGGCCAGCGCGCCTATGACCGCGCGCGGGCTGGTGAGGATGTCGAAATGGTAACGCGGGTGGTTACAATCCACTCGCTCGGTCTTGCCGGGGGAGGGGAGCTGCAGCCGATTGATTCCGCCTTCGCCACTACCGCAGGTCGCCCCGATCCTTACGATCCGTCCGCCCCGCTCGAGCTGGCGGACAGCGTCACACTGGTCGCGCATGTCAGCAAGGGCACCTATATCCGCAGCCTTGCGCGCGATATCGCGCATGCCCTTGGAACATGCGGCCATGTTACCTATCTACGCCGCATCAAGGCTGGCCCGTTCACACAGGAACAGGCGATTTCGCTGGACAAGCTCAATGAAATCGGTAAGGGCGCGCCACTGAAAGACCACCTCCTGCCGCTGGAGGCGGGGCTGGACGGTATCCCGGCCCTGTCCCTCGATCCGGAAAGTGCGCAGGCGGCCCGCCAGGGCCGGGTCATTTCCGGATTGCCCCAACCCGACGGGCTCTATTTTGCGAGCGCGGACAATGTCCCGGTCGCGCTGATGGAGCTTTCGGGTGGCACGGCACGCGTCGTGCGGGGGTTCAATGTTTGAAAGATACTGCGAAAGGTAATGTGAAATGTCGGTTACTACCGAACGTAAAGCAGAAGTCATCAAGGACAACGCCCGCGCAAAGGGTGACACCGGTTCGCCGGAAGTACAGGTCGCCATCCTGACCGAGCGTATCCGCAACCTGACCGATCACTTCAAGGACAACCACAAGGATAACCATTCCCGTCGTGGCCTGCTGAAGATGGTCAACAAGCGCCGCAGCCTGCTCGCCTATCTCAAGAGCAAGGATGTGGAGCGCTACAACGCTCTGATCCAGAAGCTGGGTCTGCGTAAGTAAGAGTTTCGAGGCGGCCCCGATGTGGGCCGCTTCTTGTATGTGTGAGTCCCCGCGTAGGCGGGGACCTTTCTCCGGCAGGCATCGCGCCTGTGGCAAGAGGCTCCCGCCTTCGCGGGAGCTCACAGCGGAGCAAAAGGCATCCTTCGCAATTCGGTGAAGGGGCTTCGGGGCACGCAAGGCCCCACACCGGACCGGGACGGTATCCCCGGCAGCAAACCCCGCGACGCAATAGGGCGCGCGGGTTCGAAGGAAACTTAATGTTCGACAAGAAAACCGTATCGCTGGAGTGGGGCGGAAAGACCCTCACCCTCGAAACCGGCCAGATCGCCCGTCAGGCAGACGGCGCCGTGCTGGCCACCTATGGCGAAACCGTGGTGCTGTGCGCCGTGACCGCCGCCAAGAGTGTGAAGGAAGGGCAGGACTTCTTCCCCCTTACCGTCCACTATCAGGAAAAGTTCTCCGCCGCGGGCCGTATCCCCGGTGGCTTCTTCAAGCGCGAACGTGGCGCAACGGAGAAGGAAACCCTCACCAGCCGCCTGATCGACCGTCCGATCCGCCCGCTGTTCCCCGAAGGTTTCTACAACGAAATCAACGTTATCTGCCAGGTCCTGTCGTTTGACGGTGAAACCGAGGCAGACGTTCTGGCCATGATCGCGGCTTCGGCTGCGCTGACCATTTCCGGCGTGCCTTTCATGGGCCCGATTTCCGGCTGCCGCGTTGGCATGATCGATGGCGAATATGTCCTCAACCCGAAGCAGGACGTTGCCCTGGCTGAAGGCACGCTCGACCTCGTTGTTGCCGGCACGCACGATGCCGTGATGATGGTCGAATCCGAAGCCAAGGAACTGACCGAGGAAGACATGCTCGGCGCTGTGATGTTCGCGCATGAAGCGAACCAGCAGGTCGTCAAGGCAATC